>JBFMHL010000099.1:0-18144 GCA_040753055.1 Thermodesulfobacteriota bacterium
CCATAATTTTTTCTCTGGGCGGGTCCTTCTCTTACCACCCCACCCACCCCCCCCCCCCCCCCCAAACCCCCCTCCAAAGAAAGCCCTATCATGGGCTTTGTAACAGGGCGGATCGGGGACGGACGCAGAGTAGAGGGGAAGGTCGGGCGGTTCCGTGCGCCAAAGCTCGATCCCGGAAGTATCGCAAAGCATGCGCGCGGGTTCGCCTGGAAGTAAAAATTTGGATGGGAAGGTGCTTTTCCGTATGTACCGCCGGCAGGCCGAACCCTCCTCCCCTTTGCCAAGGGGGGCCGGGGGGATTTCAGGAAGGCGGAAGCCACCCGACCAACGGACTTACGACGGGGTTTCATGAAACGCGTTACGCCCCTCATTTTTCTTCTTCTGCTCGCGGCCTTTCCGCTGGTGGTCAAGGACGACTACCCCCGGCACCTCATGATCCTGGTGCTCCTGTGGGCGGTCATCGGCTCCGGCTGGAATGTCATTGCCGGGTATACGGGGCTGGTTTCCTTCGGCGACGCGGCCTTCTTCGGCACCGGAGCCTATATGGCCGGGCTGCTGGCGGTGAAGCTCCATCTGTCGTCGTGGTGGGGCATCCCTTTGGGCGGGCTCGCGGCCGTGGTCATCGCCTACCCCTTCGGGTGGATCTGCTTCCGGCTCCGGGGAGCCTATTTCGCCCTGGCCACGCTGGCGCTGAACGAAGTCATGCGCCACATCGCCACCATCTGGGAGTCCCTCACCAACGGCATGTCGGGCATCCTCATCATCCCCAGCTTCGTGTCCAAGGTCCCCTACTACTACATCTCGCTGGGCCTGGCCGCAGGGAGCGTGCTGGCGGTCACGCTCATCATGAAGTCCAAGCTGGGATACTACTTTCTCGCCATACGGGAGGACCAGGACGCGGCCGAGGCCCTGGGCGTGAACACCCACCTCTACAAGATGATCTCGCTTTCCGTGGCCGCGGCCATGACAGGCCTGGCCGGCGGGCTCTACATGAACTACATGGGCTTCATTGATCCGGAGGTGGTCTTTTCGCTCCACGACATCTCCATCATGGCCATCCTGGTGGGCATCGTGGGCGGCGTGGGCACGGTATACGGGCCGGTGGTGGGGGCCTTCGTCATGGTGGGGGTGCAGGAGTTCTTCCGCACCGGCTTCTTCGGCGGGATCGAAGCGCTGGCCTCGGCCACGGGCTGGACCTTCCTGGGCACCGTGGCCAAATACATGGCCCAGGCCCACGTTCTTTCCTTCGGAGTCCTGGTGGTCGTGGTGATCCTGGTTCTTCCCAACGGCATCGTGGGCGACCTGCAAAGGGTCCTGGGCCGAAGGCGCAAAACCGGGCCGGCTGCGGGCGCGGACCCGGCCTGATCAACGGATTGCTTGCTATGAACCAATTTCTCGCCCTGGACAGCCTCACCAAGTACTTCGGCGGCCTTGCCGCCGTGAGCGAGGTCTCCTTTTCCGTGGAGCAGGGGGAGATCTTCGGGCTCATCGGCCCCAACGGCTCGGGCAAGACCACCATCTTCAACCTGGTTTCAAGCTTTTTTTCCCCCACGCGGGGGACCGTCCGCTTTTGCGGGCAGGACATCACCGGAAAGAAGACCTACAAGATCTGCCGCATGGGCATCGCCCGCACCTTCCAGGTGGTGAAGCCCCTGGCGCGCATGACGGTGCTGGACAACGTCATATCCGCAGCCTTCAACCGGGCGGCCACCCGGCACAAGGCGCGGGAGATCGCCGAGCAGGCCCTGGACTTCTGCGGCCTTTCCCACCGGGCCGACGTGCAGGCCAAGAGCCTTCCCATCGGCGAACGCAAGCGCCTGGAGATCACGCGGGCCCTGGCCACGGGCCCCAGGCTCCTGCTCCTGGACGAAACCGCCGCGGGCCTGAACCCCTCGGAGGTGGACGAGGCCATCGCGCTCATAAAGAAGATCCGTGACCGCGGAATCTCCATCGTCATCGTGGAGCACAACATGAAGGTCATCATGACCATCAGCGACCGCATCCACGCCATCAACTTCGGAAAGACCATCGCCGAGGGGAGCCCGGCCCAGGTGGCGGCCGATCCCCAGGTGATCGAGGCCTATCTCGGGAGCGACCAGCATGCTGTTTGTAAATAACCTGCACGCCGGGTACGGCGACCTGCCGGTCCTCCACGACGTCTCCTTCTCCGTCAACCAGGGGGAGATCGTGGTTCTGGTGGGGGCCAACGGCGCGGGCAAGTCCACCGTCATCCGCGCCGTTTCCGGCCTGATCCGGCCCGGCTCCGGCGAGATTGTCTTCCGCGGCGAGCCCATCCACACCCTTCCCGCCTACGGAATCATCTCCCGCGGCATCGTGCATGTGCCCGAAGGGCGCCGCCTGTTTCCCCAGATGACGGTGGAGGAAAACCTGGTGATGGGCTCGCTGGGAAAGGGCGCCCGCCAGAAGCGCAGGCAGACCATGGAGCACGTGTTCCGGCTTTTCCCGCGGCTACTGGAACGGCGCAGGCAGTTTGCCGGGACCCTTTCGGGCGGAGAGCAGCAGATGCTGGCCATCGGCCGGGGCCTCATGGGTCTCCCCGAGCTCATGATGTTCGACGAGCCCTCCCTGGGGCTCGCCCCCATCCTGGTCCAGAACATCTTCGCCATGATCCGCGAGATCAAGAACGATGGGGTGACCATCTTGCTGGTGGAGCAGAACGTGAACCAGACTTTGTCCTGGTGCGACCGCGCCTATGTTCTGGAGAACGGCCGCATCAAGCTGTCCGGCACCGGGACCGAGCTTCTGAACAACGATGAAGTAAAGGAAGCGTTTCTGGGGATATAGCGAGCCGGCATTCCCATCGGCAGAAAAGTAAAGGCCCCGCCGGAAAACCGGCGGGGCCTATTTTTCTTCCGCTAGGGGCGGGCGGCAATCTGAGCTCGTCTCAAAATTTTTTTCTCATCTTTTGTAAGTTCCCCTCTCACTCCGCCCAGAACTTGGACGAGACCTGCCGACGTTGCTTCCACAAGTTTCCTTTTTCCGCAAAGCCCAGTATTCCCGCTCCCTGGTCCGCGTCCGCCACCTGCCAGGCCCCGTTCACGGCTCCCGAAACGGCTCCGGACAGCATCTCGAATCCCTGGGCCGTGTAGAGGTCCGTTTCGCATCCGCGGTTGATGATGTACTTGAGCTGGCGGCAGGCCTGGAGGTTCTTTACACGCAAGACGTTTAAAAGCGCTTCCACCTCGGCGTCCAGCCCGTCGTCGGGCACCACCCGGTTCCACAGGTTCCAGTCCACGGCGCGGCGGGAGGACATGAGCGCGCCGATGATGTTGATCTCCTTGGTGCGGCGCTTGCCGATATAGCGGGAGAGGCGGGTGGTGCCGCCCCATCCCGGCGTGATCCCCGAGTCCACCTCGGGCATGCCCCACTTGGCCCTTTCGGTCGCGATGACGAAGTCGCAGGCCATGGTGATCTCCAGGCCCCCGCCCACCGCATAGCCGTCCACCGCGCTGATGGTGAGCTTGTCCAGCTCCTCCAGCATGTTGGCCATGTCCTGGTAGATGCGGACCCGCCGCATCACACCGTTGGGGCCCTGGTTCAGCACGCCGTGCTCGTCCTCCATCCAGCGGGGCATCTCCGTGATGTCGTCTCCGGCGCAGAAGGTGTCGCCCGCGCCCTTGATCACCAGGAACTTTACGTCCGTGGACTTCTTCACCTTCCACAGGGCGTCCACCAGCTGGTCGGACATCTCCATGGAAAGCGCGTTGCGCACGTAGGGCCGGTTCAGGGTGATGCGGGCCGTGTCTCCGTCGGTTGCAAGGATGATCGCCTGCTCTGCCATGAGGTCCTCCTTTTGCTATAGGGGGTTGTCCGGGGAAATAACTTGTTTTTTGCAAGCTAATCAGGGATAGCCATTTAGCTTGCAAATTGCAAGCGATTTTTTTACAATGCTTCGCAAAACTTCGGAGAGCCTCGCAACCATGAAAAAATACAATGATTTCCGCGTCTGCTCCGTGGGCAGGACCCTGGAGGTCCTGGGGGACAAGTGGATCTTCCTCATCCTGCGGGAAGCTTTTTTCGGCGAAACCCACTTCGACGGCTTTGCCAAAAGCCTCGGCATCGCCACCAACGTCCTCTCGGACCGCCTGCGCTGGCTGGTCCAAAACGGCGTCATGAAAAAGGAAAAAGACGCAAACGACGGCCGCCGCGCATGCTATCGCCTGACCCGCAAAGGCCTGGACATTTACGCCATCACGCTGACGCTTATGCAGTGGGGCGACCGCTGGCTCGCCGGCGACGACGGCCCGCCGCTTACCCTTACCCACAAGACCTGCGGAAACACCCTGACCCCCGTGGTCTGCTGCGAAGCCTGCGGCAAACCCGTCCTCGCCCGTGAAGTCTCCTGGCAACCCGGCCCGGGAGCGAAGGAAAAAAAGAGAGGCGAAAAGATAAAAGAGTAACGGCGCAAAAGATTAACGGCACAAAAGATAAAAGCGCAGAAGATTCTTTGGGGGGAGGGGGACAAACCGCTTTTGAAAAAGCGGCTTTTTCCCCCTCCCCCCAAACCCCCTTCCCCCTTTTCCGCAAAACTTTTCATAGGTTGGGCTCGTGCCATCTCCTGTGATATAAATACAGGAAATCAAATGAATACTGCGGGTGGAGGGGAGCAGAAGAGCCGCATACTCTGAGGCATCGAGTTGGAACATGCGCGCGGGTGGTATGGATGGCCCTTTGAAGAAGGAGAAATGACAAGCTAGGGTGGCGGGTGGCCCTGGCAACTTGTTGCCAGGGTGGGAAGTACAAGAGGAACAGCGTGGAACGATGATGAAAGGGCTAGCCGAGTATTTGGTGGGAGTAGGCAAGATCCCTTGCCCTTCGGGCACCGTCCTCGAGTTGCGTCATCACCCCTGCCGGTGCCGCTTGTCTGCTCAGCACGCTGTGAAACCGGCTCTTCAGGCGATCTATGGAGGCTTTCATGGTTGCAGGACCCAAGCCGACGACGATTGATGAATACCTTCAAACGGTCGGCGAAGACCGGCGGCAGGCCCTCGAAGAGCTTCGGAAGAAGATTCGATCCATGATCCCCGAAGCCGAGGAATGCATCAGCTACGGGATTCCCGCTTTCCGGCTCCACGGCACCGTGGTCGCGGGCTTCTGCGCCACATCCAAGGGGTGCTCCTACTTCCCCTTCAGCGGGACGACGCTGAAAACCCTGGCCGCTCACCTCCGCGACTATGAACAGACCAAGAGCTCCCTTCATTTCTCTCCGGACAGGCCATTGCCGTCGAGCCTTGTCCGCAAGCTCCTGAATGCGCGCATCGCGGAACTAAAAATATAGGAGCGGCAATGGCGCAAGGCGGCGCCGGAAAGCCCGGCAGAAATCTTTGTTTCTTTTCTAAGAGTCCGGAAGTATAGCGGAATAAGCCCTGACGAACAGGAAGAGGGGCACGCATCTCACCCGCGGGGACTCTGGCGGCTTGTTGCCGGTGGGGCCCGCGCCGGGATCATGCGGGGTATTGAATGGGACTTTTCGAAGACCTCACCTCCGGCGATCCGCAGCGGATCTGGAGCGCCTCCTGCGCTGTCCGGACGTCCCGGAACATGGCCGAGCTCGAGGCCCTGGCGGGCCGAATAGAGGAAATCCGGGCCAAAACCAAGGGCGTGGCCCTGGGCGGAGCATTTCGCCCCAACGCGTCCCACCTCGCCTTTGCCATTCGAAAACTTCAGTTCGTCCGGGACTCCGGGGGCTGCCTCTGCGAGCTCTACCCGGAGGATGAAATGTTCAACCCAGAGGCGGAACGGGATTCAGGCAATGTACGCATCCTCGAAACCCTGGTGGACGAGGCCCGGCAGACCGTAACCCACCGCTGCCGATGCGTGGCCTGCGGGCAGAGCTACCGGGTGGAGGAGAGGCAGTACCACTACACCTGGTGGGCCTGGACACGAGCATAAGGGCCGCCGGCAGGCATGACGCTTGGGCCGGCTCATACTTTCCCCGTGTGCACCTTTCTTTGCAGCAAGCGTCTCTTTCGTACCTTCCGCGGGATTCATTTCCCACGAGAAAGCACCGCGAACTCACTCGCACTTTCGGTTTGGTTCGATACATACTAGCATTGCTAGTATGAAGATCCGTGGCTCCGGCTTCAACCTCCATCCTGTCGAACAAATTAATCAGCAAATCCAAAGCGTTTACTTTTGAAGCAAGTGGGCAAAGCCATCTTGGCTTTCCATGCATTCTCATGCTTTGACCTCTTTAGTATGGCATTTTATCTTGGGATATCTCATCCCATAGCATGAAGGAAGAGCCAAGTCGGCGTGAAGTTGAAATAAGAATCCCGCCCGATTGAAACATCATCCCTCCTGCCGCTAAATATTCATCACGCATAAGAAAAAATGTTTATTTTTCCACTACAACTTTTTCCGGGAGGTTGTCATGAAGAAGTCCGTCCTTTGTATTGTTCTCTGCCTCGCTTTCCTCATTCCCTCGGCGGCCCTGGCCGGCGGCAGCAAGCCCGCCTGCGCCACCAAGTATCCCGTCATCCTGGCCCACGGCATGGGCGTTTCTCCGGTCATCCTGGGCCTCATCAACTACTGGTGGGGAATCCCGGAGGCCCTGGACGAAGAGGGCGCGGACGTCTACATCACCTCGGTGAACGGCATGGACTCCACCGCCAGCAAGGGCGTGGCCTGGGCCAAGCAGGTCCGGCAGATCCTGGCTGTCACCGGCGCTCCCAAGGCCAACGTCATCGGGCATTCCCACGGCTGCCTCTACACCCGCTACGCCATCACCAACTGCGGCCTGGGCGCCAAGATCGCCAGCCACACCAGCGTGGGCGGACCCCACCGCGGCTCCTCCATCGCCAACCTCATCGTCTACGACCTGCCCAGCCCGCTGGTAAGCGTGGGGGCCGACGTCATCAACTTCCTGTACGCCTACCTCCTGGGCGACACCAACCCCGACGTCCTGCAGAACGGCTACGACCTCTGCACCGACTACATGACCGGCGTGTTCAACCCCAACACCCCCAACATCAACGGCGTCTACTACCAGTCCTGGTCCGGCAAGGCCGTGTGGGGCTGCAACTCGGTGCTCGTCACCCCCACCTGGCTCATCCTGCTGGGCATGGAAGGCGACAACGACGGCCTGGTTTCCGTCAACTCCGCCAAATGGGGCAACTTCCGCGGCGTCATGAAAGCCGCCTGGTGGTCCCCCGGCGTGGACCACCTAAACGAAGTGGGACAGTTCTTCGGCTTCACGCCCGGCTTCGACGCGGGCGACTTCTTCGTGGACATCGTCTCCAACCTGAAGACCCGGGGTTATTAAGCGGAATCGGGAAAACGCTGCGGAATACGTTTTGCCGTAGAAGCAAGAGCGGAAGATGGAATACTATGATGGGGCGCCTTCGCGGGCGCCCCATTTTTGTTAACGGGAGCAAAAAGTCTTTCCATTTCCAGTTGATCCGCCATGAATCCGAACCTCCTTAACAAGAACGATGTACAGAGATACCTCCTGTGGAATGCGAGGCGCGGGATCGGGTGGATCCACGGCCGCGGGTACCATTGGTTCCGCGATGTCTTTTTGAGCCTGGCCCGGTGCTTCGAAGCGATGGCGGAGGGCCCGGAAGACCATTTTCTTCTCAGTTGCATTTATTACATGGCTGGCGACGTACATTTCTTCAACAACGCTCCAGCGGCGGCGATTCGGGCGTTCAAGAAAAGCGCACGGCACGACCCAGCCCACGCCGAGGCCTACCGCGAGCTGGGGGAAAGGTACGCCGAGATCGGGTGCCTTGGAATTGCCGAAAAGTATCTCAAAAAAGCGGTGGCCCTGGGACCGGACGACACGTGGGCGCGGGCGGACCTGGACGACTTGCCGGGCCAGGCCGGAACAAGCCGGCAGCGGCCGAAGGGTGAAGAACGGGATACCTGGATATTCTGCGAGCTGTGCGCCCGGAACGAGTTCGGCAGGGCATTGAGCAGATGGGAGGAACCACGCTCTTCCCAGGCTCGGCTCTACCGAGCCGCCGCCTGGGGCGCACTGGGAAGGGCGGACGAGTTCTTCCGGGAATGGGAAGGGATTCTAGAGGCGGATGACCCGATCTCCATCCAATCGTTTCACTGGTTTTTCATCCCTCCACCGATTCTCGGCAGCGAACGCTTTTGGGAGTCGCTCCTCAAGTGCTCCCATCGCTTTTTACACGGAAACTATCTGTATCATCGAAGTTTATGGGAGGCCGTGCATGAAAAGCACCGGCGCGCCGATGATATTCATAACCTGCAAACGGTCATCCGCCTGTATGCCTGGTTCGAGCTGGCAAGAATAAGAAAAGACCCGAAGCTCCTCAAGCTTTGGGTCGAAAAATATCCGGGCTGGAAAGAGGCGGCCGCCTTGAAGGACAGGCTTCACAAAGCTTCCGGAAGGCGTGCGCGGTCCCTCCCAAAAATTTAGCCGATGCAAGCCCAGGAAAAGGTTGGGCGAGGCCCGGACGCCCTTCCTGGTTGTTTCAGGAGGCTTTGGGAGCCATTCTTCGCCTTCCTCCCAAGCCCCTCCCGCCGACGGCACCCCGAGATCGCCTTCGGTTCATCGAACCGGACCGAGCGTCAGGGCGCGATTCCGAAAACGCTTCTCATATAAGCCAGGAAGGTTTCGTCGTCGCACATACCTTTTCCGGGCGAGTCGGAGATCTTGGCCGTGGGCCGGCCGTTCAGCGACACCATCTTGATGACGATGTCCTGGGCCGCAAGCCCGATGTCGTTGGTCAGGTTGGTTCCGATGCCGAAGGCGGTGCGCATGCGTCCGGCCACGTGCCGGTGGATGCGGATCATGGTCTCCACGTCCAGCCCGTCCGAGTAGACGGCCGTCTTGGTCCCGGGGTCCAGGCCCAGGGCGCGGTAATGGCCCAGCAGCCGGTCGGTCCAGGCGAAGGGATCGCCCGAGTCCTGCCGGCAGCCGTCGAAGAGCCGGGCCAGGTAGCCGTCGAAGTTCCGCAGGAATGCTTCCATCCCCACGGTGTCCGATATCGCGATGCCCAGCTTTCCCCGATACACGCCGGCCCAGGTTTCGAATGCCGCCTGCTGGTGCTTCTCCAGGCTTCCGCCCAGCTGCTGGTGGGCCTGGACCCATTCGTGGGCCATGGTGCCCATGGGCCGGATGCCCAGCTTCATGGCGAAGTGGAGGTTGGAGGTGCCTGTGAAGGATCCGGGAAGGGCCTGGACCAGCGTGCGGTGGACCTCCTCCTCCCAGGCGAAGGAGGCGCGGCGCCGGGTGCCGAAGTTCACGAAGCTCAAGGGTCCGTAAGCGGACTCGGCATTGTAGGTCCGTATCCGGTCAATTTTCCGCGCAAGGCGCGCCCGCGCCTCGGCGAGGTCCGGCTCTCCGTCCAGGGCGTGGCGGATGTAGAGCTCGTTTATGATGGCCAGGAGCGGGACTTCGAAGTAGATGGCGGCGAACCAGGGGCCTTCCACGGTGAGCGCAAGGCTTCCCTCCGGGCTCTTCCCGAAGCGGACATGGTCCGGGTTGGGGCGGGAAAGCCGCATCCATTCCAGGAAGGGCTCGGAAAAAAGCCCCAGCCCTCGCAGGAAGGCAAGCTCCTGGTTCGTCAGGCCCAGCGAGCAGAAAGCGCGGATCTCTTCGCCGAGGTCCGCCAGGAAGGCGTCCTCCCGGCCCCGGGGCAGCCCCGAGCCGTTCCTGCAACGGAAATGGAAGCAGGCCGTGGCTTCCGGGTAGCGCAGGAACACGGCCTGGCCCATGGTGAACTTGTAGAGGTCCGTGTCCAGAAGGCTTGTAACGATCATCATGCACCGGCCCTTGAAAATGGAATCAGAACAACCGCAATCCTTTTCATTTCAGGAGCTCACCACCAGCCCCGCTCCTGACCCATAGTACAAAAAGTTTTGAGGAAAAGGGGAAGGGGGTGCGGGGGAGGGGGGGAAAATCCGCTTTTTCAAAAGCGGTTTTCCCCCCTCCCCCGTATAGCTCCTTTATTCCAAGTGTATGCCGGGCCAGGACTCGATGGGGTCGGTGGAGCGCACGATGTGCATTCCGGCGTCCGCGAAGCGCGCCAGCGCCTCCTCCGCCTGGGGGGTGAAGTCGGCGCTAAAGCCTCCCTTGCCGTCCGGCACGGCCACGGCCGACATGCAGTCGGCTACGATGTGGACCTTGCTCACCAGGGCCTTGTCCAGCACGTGGATCTCGCTCAAGAGGTCGTCAATGGTGCTCTTGACGCAGTGGCTTGCGGCCTCGCCGCAGATGACGACGGCGTCCGCCGTGAGCAGTGTTTTGATGAAGGCCGTGTTCTGCTTGGCCAGGGGCAGGCCGTCGTGGCGCATCAGCACCTCCGGCCCCAGCACCGAGTAGTTTTCCGTGAGCGGATTGCCGCCCTTGATGTTGACCCAGGACTGTACGCCGCGGGCGTAAGAGTGGAACAGGCGAGCCTCATGGACGGCGCCCACCAGGGCGTGGCCGGCGGAACCCAGAATGCAGTGCGGCGGCCAGAGGTAGAGCCGGTACTTGCCGGCCTTTTCCAGCTCGGTGCAGTAGAAGCGCGCCTGCTTCTCCAGCCAGGCATAGTCTCCGTTGGCCAGCCAGCCGGCCACGGCAGGGTTGGGCCGCGCATCGCCCCGGTCCAGGTCTTCCACCGTGATCTCGCGGAACGGGGCGAGGTGCCGGCCGTCCCGGTCCACCCAGAAGCTGGGGAAGAAGATCTGGAACGCGAAGTGGTTGTCCATGGTGGCCGTGATGTTGGTGATCACGTCCAGGTTGCGGTAGATGAACTCGGCTGTCCGGCGGCAGTCGTCCAGGGCGCCCCGCCCGCTCCGGCCTCCCACGTAGAGGGTCCCGGACGGGTGGCAGAAGTCCTTCTGCATGTCTATGAGGACCAGGTGGATGTTCCGCCGGTCCGTGGAGGAAGGGGCCATCCCGTGGGACTCCCGCCACTCCCGGGCCCGGGCGAAGACCTGCTGGTGGTCGGGTGCGTACTCGTAATGCTCCACCTGCTGCGGGTCGAAGCCCGGGGGCAGGGGCAAGGGGCGGTGCGTGGCCACGATGCTGCGTCCTCCGCGTTTGAAGCCATTGCCTGAAGGGGCGATCGTACCGGCTGTTCTTACCCCGCGGGCGGAGTCTTTTCAAACCTTTTCCGGGCGGGCGGTCCTGCTTAAGGATCCTGAAGCGCGATTGACCTTGAAAACTGCAATGGGCTATGGTGCGGCAAAGCCTGTTCGAAGTAAAGACCGGCCTCCTTTCATGAGGGGGCCGCGCTGTCCGTATCGGTATCTTCTCGTTGGTCTTTTCCCATCTTCCATTTGAGCGAGGAACCCGCCATGATCAGCATCACCCTGTTTCCGGGCCGTTACATCCAGGGTCGGGGTGCCCTGTCCCGCCTGGGGGCCGAATGCGCGAGGCTGGGCCGCAAGGCCTTCGTAATCGCATCGCCCAACGCCCAAAAGAAACTGCTGCCGGAGGTTTTGCCGGGCTTTCCGGAGGGGTGCCCGGCCGTGGCGGAACCCTTCGGGAGGGAGTGCTCCGATCCCGAGATCCAAAGGCTCTTCGGCATGTTCCAAAGGTCCGGCTGCGATCTGGTGGCGGGGGTGGGCGGAGGCAAGACGCTGGATGCTGCCAAGGCCGTGGCCCATCTGGCGCAGGTCCCGGCCGTCATGGCGCCCACCATCGCCTCCACGGACGCTCCGTGCAGCTCCGTGTGCGTGGTCTACACGCCGGAAGGCACCTTTGTGCGGGCGGACTGCCTGCCCCGCAACCCGGACGCCGTAGTGGTGGATACCGGCGTCATCGCCGAAGCCCCGGCCCGCTTTCTGGCCGCGGGCATGGGCGACGCCCTGGCTACCTGGTTCGAGGCCGAGTCCTGCCGCATCAAGAAAGCCCCCAACATCGCCGGTGCCTTGGGCTCCATGACCGCATACTCCCTGGCGCGGCTGTGCTGGGACACCATCCGGGAGCACGGCCCGGCCGCGCTCTGCTCCTGCCGGGCCAAGGCCGTGACCCCGGCCCTGGAGCGCGTCGTGGAGGCCAACACGCTGCTCTCCGGCCTGGGCTTCGAGAGCGCGGGCCTGGCCTCCTGCCACTCCATCCACAATGGCCTCACCGTGCTGCCCCAGTCGCACTCCTTCTATCATGGCGAAAAGGTGGCCTTCGGCGTGCTGGCCTCGCTCTTCCTCACCGACCAGCCCCCGGAGGTCATGGAACAGGTCTACTCCTTCTGCGAACGGATCGGCCTCCCCACCACCCTGAGCGATCTCAACATGGACGGGCTCTCCCGCGCCGACCTGCTGCGTGTGGGCGAAAAAGCCTGCGCCCCGGAGGAGAGCATGCATAACGAGCCCTGGGAGGTCTCCCCGGAGATCATCGCCGACGTCATGCAGGCCGCCGACGCCTGGGGGAGAAGCAGGAAGAGGGGGTGATAAGATCTCAACCATAAGCCGAGCCGGGCCAGGCTGGCCGGCTTGAGCGGCCAAGGAACGGCCTTCCGGATGGGGGAAAGCAAATGGCGGCAACCCGGAAAGAGATCAATGACCGGATCGAGGCCTACGCGAAAGCCGTCCGGGAGCGGAACGCCGAGGCCGTTTCACGCCTGTTCGCCGAACGCTTCCGGCATATGGTCCACGGAGAAGGGACAAACGCCGGGGACCCCTGGAACACGAAGCGGGAAACCGATCGGGAAGGGATACGGCGCATCTACGAGGGTTTCTTCGCCAAGGTGGAGCGCATGACGGTCGAGTACTCGGACCGGGTTCTGGACACGGAGCAAAACGCCGCGGCCATGGTCGTGCGCGTCCAGACCGAGTCCGCCCGCATGGAAAACGCGCTTTACATCCGGTGGAACGAAGCAGGGGAGATCATCACCTTTACCAACTGGTACGGAAGGATAGCGGGATAGTCTCCACGCAGCCCCGCCTGCGGTGTCGGCAACCCTTTGCCGACGCGGTCTTTTCCGGGCTATCCGCCAAAGCCCATGGCGGTCTTCACCTTCAAGACGTTTTCCGCGGAGCTGAGCCTTTCCAGGAGCAAAAAGGCCGTGTCGAGGGCCTGAGCCGGCCCGGCGCAGGTGATGACGCGGCCGTCCTCCACCAGGGGCCGGTCCTGTACCCGAGCCCCAAGCTCCGCCAACTGCCTGCGCCGGATGCCGCCGAGCAACCCGTAGGTGGTGGCTGGCCTGTCCCGAAGGACGCCGCTTTTGGCAACGGGCAGCGCTCCCACGCAGACAGCCGCTATCCATTTCCCGGCCGTGTGAAAATCCCGTATCAGAGCCAAGAAATCCTCGTGAAAAGCGTCCTCGTAAAAATGGGCCTCTTCGTAGCCTCCGGGTATGGCCAGGGCGTCATAATCCCGCACCGAGACTTCGTGTACCAGCCGTTCCGGCAGCACGGTGAAGTTCCATGTGCATTCGATCCGGCGGCGGAGGCCGCAGGCCGTCACTCCCACGGCGGTTTCGCCGGCCACCCGGCTCCACCCCATCACATCGGTGAATACGCTGGCCTCCAGCTCCTCGAAGCCTTGGGCTAGGAGCAGGAGCACCTTTTTTTCTGCCTTCCCGGCGCGTGTCATGAGGGAATCCGTGTTTCT
This sequence comes from Thermodesulfobacteriota bacterium, assembly GCA_040753055.1. Taxonomy (GTDB): domain Bacteria; phylum Desulfobacterota; class Desulfobacteria; order Desulfobacterales; family Desulfatibacillaceae; genus JBFMHL01. The sequence continues at coordinate 13,538 of JBFMHL010000099.1, forward strand.
GTAAAATAAACCGTTGGCCGGAGCGCTCCGAAAAGCGTTCCCATGCCTGCCTGGAAACGCGCCAGCCATTCTACTGGAAAGCGCCTTCAACGCATTGCGGGTCCCGGGCGGTGGTCTTGGCCCTTATCCGCCGTTCAGGCCCCAGGTGATCTGCGGCGGCTTGCGGCCCGCCAAGCGCGTGTACTTGTACTTGGGATATCCCAGCATGAGGGCGCCGCAGATTTGATACTCCGGTGCGATCCCCAGGGCTTCCCGGACCGCCTGGGACTGGCTGGCGGCAAAAAGCAGCATGCCGTTCCAGCAGGAGCCCATGCCGAACACCGGAGCGGCCAGCTCCAGATAGGCCAGGGCCATGGCGCAGTCCAAGGGGTACAGCTCGGCAAAGGGAGACTTTTTGGGCGCGAAGTTGATGACCAGGTGGGGCGCGTTGCGCGTGATCACGTCCATTCCGAAATCCCATGCTCCCAGGATCAGGTCGAGGTGCATTTTTTTCGCGGCGGCCGGGTCCGACGCAACCACGGAGCGCAGCCAGTCCACGATCACACCGGCCAGTCGCTGGACCTGGACCTTGTCCTCGATCACCAGCCAGCGGACCTCCTGGTCGTTGTGGGCCGTGGGGGCGTACCGGGCCAGCTCCACCAGCTTCTGCAGCACCTCCCGGGGCGCCGGCCTGTCCTTGTAAAGCCGGATGGACCGCCGGGAACGCAGGAACTGCTCCGCCTGCTCCGGGGAAAGCTTCAGGCCCTTTTGGATGAAGGGGTAATCCGCCTCGTCCATGCCGGCAAGGCTGAGCGCCCCGTGAGGGCACACGGCAACGCAGTGGCCGCACCGGATGCAAAGCTTCTCGGCATTGGGGACGGCCTCGGGCAGAGATTCGGGGTCCTTCTGGGAGATCAGCACAAAGGGGCATTCGGAAGCGCAGATTCCGTCTTTCTTGCACTTTTTTTCATCCACGGTGATCAGGGCCATGATTCTCCTCCTCGTCCTTTCCAAAATAGGGAAGCTATCTCAAAAAAAATAAAGAAAGGCATTTTGCGGGGGAGGGGGAAAACCCCTTTTGAAAAAGCTGGCCTTTCCCCCCTCCCCCGCACCCTCTCCCCCCTTTCCGCAAAACTTCTTGCACTAGCTGGAAAGGCAGCCCATCGAATAGATTTTTTTTAGAAACAGCCCATAGTATTACCCAAAAGCTCTTTTGCTGGGAAAGGAGATAGTTTTCCCAAATCAAATATTTTTCATAGAAAAACTATTTTGAGATGAGTTCTCATAACCCCGAAACGCCTCCCTGGGGCGTCAGATGGGGTCATGAAACAGCTTCCAAGAATTCTTGCACCAGCTCCACGGCATGGGCCGTGCTCCGGGCGTAGGCCAGCCGCCCCTCCTGGCGGTAAGGCTCGAAAAGATCGGTCTTGGGCCAGCCCAACAGCACCACCGGCCTGTGGAAGGTGAGCGCCAGGGCCACCTCGGAGAGCGTGCCCGTGCCCCCCGGGAGCGCCACCACCACCCTGCTGGAAAGCACGTTCAACGCGTTCCTCGTGGAGCCCATTCCCGTCAGGATGGGAACATCCACGTGCTCCGACATCCTGCCGGTGTCCTGGTCCGGCAAGATGCCCACCACCAGGCCTCCCGCCTCCCGCGCTCCCCGGGCCGACGCATCCATCACCCCGGCCGCCCGGCCCCCGGTCAGCAGCACCCAGCCTTTTTGCGCTATGAGCCGCCCCAGCTCCCGGGCCATGTCCATGACCGGCGGCGCCACCCTCCCGCCCCCCATCACCCCGATGATCGTTTTCATGGGCGCTCCTCACAGAGCCTTTTTGATTGCCTCGGTCAGTACCTTCAGCTCGTCCGTTTGTATGATGAACGGAGGCATGAGGTACACAAGCTTTCCGAAGGGGCGGATCCAGGCCCCGTTTTCCACGAACAGGGCCTGGAGCGCGGCCATGTTCACGGGCTGTTTCATCTCCACCACGCCGATGGCGCCCTTGACGCGGACCTCGGAGACCGCGGGGGAGGAGGTGAGCCCCGAGAGCTCGCGGCCAAGCTCGCCTTCGATGCGCAGGACGCGCTCCTTCCAGGGGGAGGAGAGGAGCAGCCGCAGGCTGGCCAGCGCCACGGCGCAGGCCAGCGGGTTTGCCATGAAGGTGGGGCCGTGCATGAAAAGGCCCGGGGAGCCCTTGCTGATGGTTTGCGCCACGTGGTCGGTGGTGAGCGTCGCGGCCATGCTCATGGTGCCTCCGGTCAGCGCCTTGCCGATGCAGAGGATGTCCGGGGCCGCCTTGGCCTCGTCGCAGGCGAAGAGGTGCCCGGTGCGGCCGAAGCCGGTGGCGATCTCGTCTGCGATGAACAGCGCGCCGTGACGGCGGCAGATGTCGGCCGCTCCGGCAACGAAGCCGGGGGAGTAGAAGCGCATTCCGCCCGCGCCCTGGACCACGGGCTCAAGGATCAGCGCCGCGATCTCGTCCTCGTTCTCCCGGAAGACCTCTTCCATCCGCCCCAGCGCCGCCGCGTCCTTTTCCGGGCAGCCGGGGCAGGGCGGCGCGTCGCAGAAGAAGTGCCGCGCCAGTGCGGACGAGAACAAATGGTGCATTCCCGTCACCGGATCGCACACGGCCATTGCCCCGAAGGTGTCGCCGTGGTAACCGGAACGTATGGTGACCAGCCGGCGGCGGGACGGTCTTCCGGCCGCATGCTGGTACTGGAGCGCCATCTTGATGGCGACTTCCACCGACACGGAGCCCGAATCGCAGAAAAAGACCTTGGAAAGGTTTCCGGGCGCGATCGCAAGGAGCGCCAGGGCAAGCTCCACGGCGGGCCGGTGGGTGATGCCGCCGAACATCACGTGGCACATCTTCTCGCTCTGCTTCCGGATGGCCTCGTTCAGCACCGGATGGTTGTATCCGTGGATGGCCGCCCACCAGGAGGACATGCCGTCAATGAGCACCCGGCCGTCCTCCAGGTAGAGACGCACTCCTTCGGCCCGCTCCACGGCATAGACAGGAAGCGGGTCGGTCATGGACGTGTAGGGGTGCAGCACGTGGGACCGATCCACGGCGTACAGCTCGTTTAGGTTCATGAAAGATCTCTTTTAGGCTACAATGTTGACCCGTCCCATAGGAAAAGGCAGAAAGCATATGGGAAGCGTCTTTTCTTTGTTATGATGGCTTCTATGGCTTTTAAGCATATCGGGCATGTTACGTAAAGGAGGGCAAAGATGGCAAGCGAAGGAAAAGCGCCTGTTGTCGTGATCCCGGAGGAGACCGGCTGGCCCGAAAGCGTGGCCAAGCGCGCCCGGAACAATATAAAGAGCTACGAGTCCTGCGTGCAGGCCTTGCTGGAGCCTTTTCTGGCCGACTTCAACATTTATGACCCCTGGGTGATCCGGGCCGGCGGAGCCCTGCACGGCGGCGGGCTGTCATCCCTCACCTGCGGGGTGCACACGGCCGGGCTCATGATCCTGGGGCTGGTGGTGGGCCGGCAGGACATCACCCAGGGCATGGACGGGCTGCTCCCCGCCGTGATGCCCGCCCAGGATCTCGTAAAGCAGCTTACGGCCCTGCTGGGCTCCTCCTCCTGCCGGGAGCTTACGGGCGTGGATTTCACCGACCTTGGCCAGGCGCTCGCCTTTCTGGTGAGCCCCGGCCACGATACCTGCATCACCCGCGTGGAGAACGGCGCCCGCGCCATCGCTTCCTTCCTCCAGGAGCAGCAGGCCGCCGGGCTGCTTTTTCGCCACGAGCCGGGCGCGTAAGCCGCCCGTCCGCTCCTTGACAAGAGGAAACCAGGGCTTATCATCTGTGGGGATTTCAGGGTAACTTCCAGATATAATACAAAATTTCAATAGGTTAGCGAGAAGGGAGGGCCGCCGTGGCCATCTACGAGTACGAGCACCTGGAAGAGCCCTGCGCCTTCGGAAAGATCTTCGAGTTTCCCCAGTCCATGAAGGACGAGCCCCTCACCCTCTGCCCCAAGTGCGAAGGCCCCGTCCGCCGGCTCATCTCCCGGCCCAGCATCAGCATCCCCAAAAGCGACCGGGACCTGCGCGACAAGGGCTTCACCAAGCTTGTCAAAAGGGACGACGGGGTCTACGAGAACGTGACCGCCCGGGACGGCGAAAGCCGCTACATGGTCCGGGACCGGCCCGAAACCCTGCCCGACGTCACCAAGGTGGTCACGGACTGACGCCCGGCAATACAACCGTAAGAAACACCGCAAGTTAGAAATGAGGAGGAAGGCAAGGAAATGAATATCAAGCCCCTGAACGACAGAGTGTTGATCAAGAGAATGGCAGCCGAGCTGAAAAGCGCCGGCGGAATCATCATCCCCGAAACCGCCAAGGAAAAACCCCAACGGGGCAAGGTCATCGCGGTAGGCCCCGGCAAGCTCAAGGACGACGGAACCCGCAGCGGCATGGAAGTGAAGGAAGGCGATGTGGTGCTGTTCGCCAAGTACGCGGGCACCGAGGTCAAGATCGAAGGCGAAGAACACGTGATCCTGCGCGAGGACGATATCCTGGCGGTGATCTGAGGGTAAGAGCTGAAGAAGAAAAGAAAAAGAAGAACTGATGTTGCGGGGGAGGGGGGAAAACCCCTTTTGAAAAAGCCGGCTTTTCC
>JBFMHL010000100.1:0-5654 GCA_040753055.1 Thermodesulfobacteriota bacterium
GCGTCCGCGCCCCTTGGCGTTACCGTCCCCGCACCGGCAAAGGGGCCGGAGCGGTCAAAAAAGGCTTCATATCCTGTGGTGCACCCCTGCGCCGATCTCCCAGGGCTTTTTCATATAACGCGAAAGGATGAGCACCGGGGCTCCGAGCCCGGCCAGGGCCTCTTTGCCCATAAGGCGCTCGGAAACGCAGACGAACTCGAACCGGAGCCCCCGGTCCAGAGCCACCTGCGAAGCCACGGAGGCGCCCTCCCGGATGATCTCGGGGCTTGTCTCCTCCATAAGGTGGCTGTTGGCCACGATCCCCGTGAAACCGAGCCCGGAAATGGTCGAGATGGCGTCCATCATGGCGCCGATCTCCTGCGCCGTCCGCGTGGCCGGTCTGCGGGTGTTGGCGATGAGCCACAAAAGGTACCCGCGCTTTTCGATGTCCTCCCGGTACCGGGCCAGCACCCGCGCCCCGGCCGGGTCCCCGCCCGCGTCCAGGATCACCGTTGCATCCGTATCCGTAATGGCGCCCCCCACCCGCGGGGAGAGCATGGGAAGGTCGGCGTGGGAGAAGCTCCCTTCCGGCGCCACCACGTCTATTCCCTTTGCCGTGAACTCCTCCCGGACGTCCCGGCTGCGGAAGTAGGGGTTCACCACGTCCAGGTCCACCAAGAGGACCCGCCCCTTCTCCTCGTGCCGGGCTTTTACCGCAAGGTTGATGGCGAACTCGGTTTTTCCCGACCCATAGGAGCCGGATACGATCACCAACTTTTTTCCCATGCGTTCCGGCTGCTTGCTTTCCGCCATATGCGGTTTCCCGGCGATTTCCGCTCGGGCATTTTCCGAACGTGTGTTCGAAAGCCGCCCGCGCTTAAAGTGTTTGAGTTTATTTCGGCGATAAATATTGTCAAGCCTTTTGTTTCCGTGTAGTTTAGGAAGTCTCCCCCGGCACGACCGGTCACAATACGGAAAGGAAGCTTCCCATGGATTTCGCAGAGCTGGTGTATGCAAACCGTACCTGCCGCCGCTTTCGGCAGGACCGGCCCGTTTCCCGCGAGACCCTGGTGTCCCTCATAGACCTGGCAAGGGTGACCGCCTCGGCCGGGAACATCCAGCCCCTCAAGTACGCCCCCGTGTGCGAGCAGGCCGACCGGGAAAGGCTTTTCCCGCTCCTGGGCTGGGCCGCTTACCTCTCCGGATGGAAGGGGCCGGCGGAGGGCCAGCGGCCCGCAGGCTACATCGTCATCTGCTGCGACACGGACATTGCCAAGCAGCCCGGCTGCGACCACGGCATCGCCGCCCAGACCATCCTGCTGGGGGCCCGGGCCCTGGGCCTGGCAGGAGCCATGATCGGCGCCTTCAACGCAGGGTCCGTACAAAAAGCCCTGGACCTTGCCGCCAACCTCAACCCCGTCCTGGTCATCGCCCTGGGCGAACCCGCGGAAACCGTCCGCATCATTGACGTGGGAGCCGACGGCAACATCTGCTACTTCCGGGACGATCGGGACTGCCACGTGGTGCCGAAACGCAGGCTGGAAGACATCCTGGCCGGATAAGCGCCCCTTCTCCCTGCGCTCGTCGCCCCGAATAACCCAACGACCCGGACCAGGGACCCGGAAATGGATGCCAAACCAGGGGCGACAAAGCTCTGTAAATTCCTTTTCTACGCCCTGGCGCTGATTCTGGCCGTGCACGTGGCCTGGATGCCCTATCAGAAATCTTTCCACTTCCTGGACTTCCTCTCTCTGATAACGGTGGCCTTCCTCGCGGCCTACCTGGCAGCCGACACGCTGGTGAAAAAGAAGAGCCGGAGGCGCGTTTCCATCATCCTCCTGGTTTTCGTCTTTCTTTCGCTCCTCGGTGCCGAAGCGGTGCTCCGGGGCTTATTCCCCCGGTATCGGAGCTACTTGGAGCAAAACGGGGACTCCCGCTACTTTCGGATGTTTCCGGAACAAAAAGACATCAAGATTTGCTCCGGAACCCTTTCCGAGCGGAAGAACAAATGCCTCATGGACCCCAAGGTGGATTTCATCGTCACCAAATGCTTCAACTCCCTCGGCATGCGGGGTAGGGACCTTCCTCCGGGGGAGAAAGGCTCCGCTTACAGGATCCTCGCCCTGGGGGACAGCTTCACCGAAGGGGTGGGGGCGGATAACCAATCCACCTGGCCGGCGCAACTGGAAAGGCTGCTGCGAAAGAACTACAACGCGGACATAAATGTGCTCAATGCGGGAGTTTCGGGAAGCTACCCGGCCTGCGAGTACCTGACCTTGCAGCAGCTTCAGCCCCTGCTCGACCCCGACATGGTCCTTCTCGCCGTGAACATGTCGGACATAAACGACTTCATCATGCATTTCGGGTACCGGGCCGAGGACGGCACCTTCCTGCCCGTAAGCTCGGAAAGGCCGGACTGGGAGTGGCTCTACGGCACGAGCTTCCTCGTCCGCGCCCTGGTGCAGGCCCTGTTCACCTACGACCCGCTTTTGCAGGACTCATCCAAGTCGGTGCTTCTGACCCAGCAGGCCAAGGTCTGCCTGGACCGCTCCCTGCGGGACATTGCCGCGTACTGTGCCCAAAAAAACATCGCCTTCGCGGTTGTTTTCCACCCCGCCGCCATGGAGGTGCTCGCAAAGGACGACCAGTTCCAGGCACTCTCGGCCCGGCTTTCCGCCGACGACATCCACGCCTTCGATACCCTGGGCTACTACCTCTCCGCGACCCCTTTGACGCCGGACACCATTTATGACTATTACTGGCCCCATGATCTGCACCACACGCCCAAGGGCTACCGGCTCCTGGCCGAGGCCATCTTTCATTATCTGAAATCATCGGATTTCTTTACGGAATCCATTAACGGCACCCATAAAAAAGGGGCATGACCGCCCTTTGCTTTGCGCGGCGAAGAGGGACATCCCGGCCCGAAAAAAGCCGGAACGCCCCCCTGCCCGGTCCAAAATAAGAATCCATCCACCCACCACCAAAGGGGGAAGCCATGAGCCTGCAGGAGAAGTGGGAAAAGCAGCTGGAAGACATGGGACTCGTCAACCTGGGAAAGCTCTACTGGACCCTCAGTACGCCGGCCCTCTATGAGGAGATCGTCCGCCGCAGGGAAGGCGTCATCGCCCACCTGGGTCCCGTCGTGGTCCGCACCGGAAACCACACGGGCAGGCTGCCCCACGACAAGTTCTTCGTAAAAGAACCGGAAAGCGAGCACAAGCTCTGGTGGGGCGACGTGAACCGTCCCATCTCGGAAGAGAAGTTCCGCATGCTCTACCACCGCATGCTGGCCTACTGCCAGGGCAAGGACCTCTTCGTCCAGGACTGTTACGCCGGGGCGGACGAACGCTTCCGCATCCCCATCCGGGTCATCACCGAAACCGCCTGGCACTCCATGTTCGCCCGCAACATGTTCGTCCAGGCCAAGAGCAAGAAGGACCAGGAGGCCCACGAGCCCAAGTTCACCATCTTGAACGTGCCCCGCTTCTTCGCCATGCCCGAGTTCGACGGCACCCGCTCCGAAGCCTTCATCATCGTGAACATTGGCCGCCGCCTCGTCCTGATCGGCGGCACCGCCTATGCCGGAGAGATCAAGAAGAGCGTCTTCACCATCATGAACTACCTCCTGCCCCAGAGGTCGGTCCTCTCCATGCACTGCTCGGCCAACGTGGGCGCCCAGGGGGACCCGGCCATCTTCTTCGGGCTCTCGGGCACGGGCAAGACCACCCTCTCCGCCGACCCGGAACGCATGCTCATCGGCGACGACGAGCACGGCTGGAGCGACGAGGGGCTCTTCAACTTCGAGGGCGGCTGCTATGCCAAGGTGATCCGGCTCTCCCCCCAGGCCGAGCCCGAGATCTTCGACTGCACCAGGCGTTTCGGAACCATCCTGGAGAACGTGGGCTTCAACCAGGCCACCCGCCGCGTGGACCTGAACGACGACAGCCTGACGGAGAACACCCGCGCCGCCTACCCCATCACCCACATCCCCTCGGCCCTGCGCCAGGGAATCTCCGGGCATCCCAAGAACATCATCATGCTCACCTGCGACGCCTTCGGCGTCATGCCCCCCATCTCCAGGCTCAGCCCGGAGCAGGCAGAGTACCACTTCCTGTCCGGCTACACCGCCAAGGTGGCCGGAACCGAAGCCGGCGTCACCGAGCCCAAGGCCACCTTCTCCACCTGCTTCGGCGCGCCTTTCATGGCCCTGCCGCCCCAGTTCTACGCCGGCCTGCTGCGGGAGAAGATAAAGAAGCACAATGTCACCTGCTGGCTGCTCAACACCGGCTGGAGCGGCGATCCCGCAGGGAAGACCGACCGCATCTCCATCCGCTACTCCCGCGCCATGGTCCAGGCCGCCCTCACCGGGCAACTGGACCATGTGGAATACCGCATGAGCCCGCTCTTCAAGCTCTCCGTGCCCAAGTCCTGCCCCGGAGTGCCCGAAGAGATCCTGGACCCGCGGGTCCATACCTCGGACCTAGTAGCCTATGAAGATCGGGCGCGGAAGCTCAAGGACAACTTCAAGGCCAACTTCAAGCAGTTCGAAAAGGACGTCCACCCCGAGGTGCGGGACGTGCTGTAGAGAAGGATGGGAAAAGATATCGGACACGCTAACGCAAGGCTTTTTGCCCCAGAAGCTGTTTCAAAACCCCGGATCGCGTTTCAGGGAAAGGCGCGGGAAAGACGAAAAAGCGGAGCATACCGTTTGTATGTGAGCATTTTCCAAAGGCGAAGGAACGCCGCCCCGGGACGTCAGATGGGGTTATGAAACAGCTTCTAAACAGCCTGTAGAGGAGAAGTCATGGAGTACACCCAGATCGCCGTCGCCCGCCAGGGCGCCGTCCGCACCATCACCCTGAACCGCCCCGACATCCGGAACGTCATCACCGGCCCGGAAATCATCGAGGAGCTCTGCCACGCGCTCGCCGCCGCCGACTCCGACGACTCCGTCTCCGCCCTCGTCCTCACCGGCGCCGGCTCCGCCTTCTCCGCCGGCGGCAACGTCAAGGAAATGGCCGAGCAGACCGGCATGTTCTCAGGCTCCCCCGCCGAGATCGCCGAGTCCTACCGGAACGGCATCCAGCGCATCCCGCTTGCCATGGCCGCCCTCTCCGTCCCCGTCATCGCCGCGGTGAACGGTCCCGCCATCGGCGCGGGAAACGACCTCTGCTGCATGGCCGACATCCGCATCGCCAGCGCAAACGCCAAGTTCGGCGAAACCTTCGCCTCCCTGGGTCTCATCCCCGGCGACGGCGGCGCCTTCTTCCTCCCCCGCATTTTAGGCTACCCCAAAGCCCTGGAGCTGGCCCTCACCTGCCGCATCCTCGATGCCGGCCAGGCCCTGGCCATCGGCCTCGTGAACGAAGTCGTCCCCCCCGACCAGCTCCTGCCCCGCGCCCTGGCCGTGGCCAGCGAAATCGCCGCCAAACCCCGCGCCACCATACGCATGACCAAACGCCTCTTCCAGGCCGCCCGCACCGCCACGCTGCAGGAAATCCTGGACATGTCCGCCGCCTGCCAGGGCGCCTGCCACCACCTGCCCGAGCACCGTGTGGCAGCCAAGGCGTTCATGGAAAAGCAAAAAACGAAAAAATGAAAAAGATTTGCGGGGGAAGGCCTGGGAACCCTTTTTGAAAAAAGGGCTTCCCCCTCCCTCCCCCGCACCCCCA
>JBFMHL010000101.1:0-31256 GCA_040753055.1 Thermodesulfobacteriota bacterium
GGAAAGGGGGGGAGGTGCGGGGGAGGGGGGAATAGCCTTTTTTCTCCAAAGAGGTGTTCCCCCTCCCCCGCAAATGCTTTCATTTCTTTCTATCTTCCGACTGTTTTTCGCTACCTCTTATGCCGAGACCTTGGAGAAGTCCGCCAGGCCGGCAAAGAGGTCGGAGATCTCCCGCAGCAGACAAAGCCTGTTCGCCCGGACGCCCTCGTTTTCCGCCATGACCATGACGCCTTCGAAAAAGGCGTCCACGCGGGGCCGCAGATCCGCCGCAGCCAAAATGGCAGACTGGGCGTCGCGCTTCTCCACAAGGGCTTCAACATTGCGGCGGCTCTCCTGCAGGGCGTCCAGAAGCTCTTTTTCGCAGGCATTCTCGAAGAGCGCGGGGTCCGGAGAGACGGAAGGAGGCAGTAGCCCCTTTTCCGCGGCCTGGCGGATGATGTTGGAAACCCGCTTGAAGGTCACGGCCACGGCCTCGTAGTCCTTGCGCTTGCGAAGCTCGGAAAGGCCTTCGGCCCTGCGGAAAGCCCAGGGCACGTCGTCCGAGCCGGCGGCCAGAATCGCGGCGGCGGTGTCCTTGGCGTGGCCCGCCTCGGTGAGGATGTGGGACAGGCGGTCGCGGCAGAAGGCCAGGACCTTCTGCTTCGCTTCCTCCGGGGAAAGGCCCTTGTCGGGGCGCTCCTTCTTTCCCGGCGCGGGTTTGGGCGCGGGGCGCTCGGGCAACAGAGACAGGGCCTTGTCCACCATCTGGGAAAGCGGAAGGGAGATGCCGCGAGTGGAAAGGATCTGCAGGACGCCGATGGTGGCCCGCCGCAGGGCGTAGGGGTCCGAGGCGCCTGTGGGAGCCAGCCCCACGGAGAAGCAGCCGCAGAGCGTGTCCAGCTTGTCGGAAAGCGCCACCAGGGACCCGGCATCTGTCTCGGGAAGCGCACCTCCGGCCTGGACCGGGCGATAGTGCTCCTCGATGGCCCGGCAGACCTCTTCGGGCTCCCCTGCCCTGCCGGCATAGATGCGGCCCATGATGCCCTGGAGCTCGGGAAACTCTCCCACCACGTGGCTCACCAGGTCGGCCTTGCACAGCCGCGCGGCGCGAACGGCGCTCTCCCGGTTCAGGCCCAGGGCCTTGGCCAGGAAGTCGGCAAGGGTGGCTATCCGGGCCGTCTTGTCCTTGACGGAGCCCAGCTTCGCCTGGAACATGACTCCGGAAAGCTTCTCCGCCCAATCGTCCATGCTGCCGGAAAGGTCGGCCCGGAAGAAAAAGCGGGCGTCCTCCAGGCGGGCGCGGAGCACGCGCTCGTGGCCGCGCACGGAGAGAGCCGGATCGGACACGGCAGTGTTGTTTACGGCGATGAAGTGGGGCGCCAAGGCTCCTTGGCCGGTTTCCACGGCGAAGTACTTCTGGTGCTTGGCCATTGCGGTGATGAGGATCTCTGGAGGCACCTCCAGATAACCGGCTTCGAAGCTCCCGGCAACCACCGCCGGGTTTTCCACCAGGTTGGTGACGATAGCAAGAAGGTCCTCGTCTTCGCGGACCTTTCCGCCCAGGCCGGCCGCGGCTTTCCGTATGCCTTCGCGAATTTTCGCCTTTCTCTCCTCGATGTCGGCCACGACATGAGCCGCGCGCAGAACCTCCAGGTAGGTGCCCGGGTTCTCCACGAGGATCTTGCCGGGGTTTGAAAAGAAGTGGCCGAAGGTTTCGTTGCCGCTTGCGATCTTGTTGAGCGTGAAGGGAATCACCTGGCTGCCGTACAAGGCCGTGAAGCCCGTGACGGGACGCGCGAACGACAGGGGCAGGTCCGCCCAACGCATGGACTTGGGAAAGGGCAGCGCAGTGATGACCTCGGGCAGGATCTCCGAGAGGACCTCCACCACGGGGCGCCCCTTTTCTTCCTTGACCGCCGCCACATAGGAGCCCTTGTCGGTTTCCACCATAAAAAGAGCGGATGCGTCAACGCCGGCCTTTTCCGCGAACTTCCGGCCCGCCATGGTCGGGTTGCCCGCCTCATCGAAGGCAACGCGCGCGGGCGGACCCTGCATCTGCACCTTTTCGTCGGGCTGCCGGTCGGCCACGTCGGAAACGATGACCGCAAGCCTGCGGGGGGTTCCGTAGACCCGCGACCCGCCGAAGGAGATGCGGGTCTGGCCCAGGCGCTCGCCAATAAGGCGTTGCATTGCCAAAAGGGCGGGCCCGATGTAGCCCGCGGGAATTTCCTCACAGCTGATTTCCAGCAATAGGTCGTTTGTCATGGTCGTTTCTTCGCTTAATGGGGCGATTTAAAAAAGTGCATGCCGGGTTTTCTAAGCAGCCATGCCTTTGGCAAGCAGGGGGAAGCCCATCTTCTCGCGCTGTGCGAGGAACTTTTCCGCGCAGCCCCGGGCCAGGTTCCGGATGCGGCCGATGTATGCGGTGCGCTCCGTGACGCTGATGGCTCCGCGGGCGTCCAGCAGATTGAAGGTATGGGAGCACTTCAGGCAGTACTCGTAGGCCGGAAGCACGAAGCCAGCGGCCAGCACGGCCAGCGACTCCTTCTCATAGGAGGAAAAAAGGGAAAAGAGCATGGGCACGTCGGCCAGCTCGAAGTTGTAGGTGCTCTGCTCCACCTCCTGCTGGAAGTGGAGGTCGCCGTACTTGACCGTATCGTTCCAGGCCAGGTCGTAGACGTTGTCCACGCCCTGGAGGTACATGGCGATGCGCTCCAAGCCGTAGGTGATCTCTACGGTGACGGGCGAAAGCTCGATGCTTCCCGCGATCTGGAAGTAGGTGAACTGGGTGATCTCCATTCCGTCCAGCCAGACCTCCCAGCCCAGGCCCGAGGCTCCCAGGGTGGGCGACTCCCAGTCGTCCTCCACGAAGCGGATGTCGTGGGCCAGGGGATCAATTCCGATGGCCGAGAGGCTCTGTACATAAAGGCGCTGCACGTCGAGCGGCGACGGTTTGATGATAACCTGGTACTGGTAGTAATGCTGGAGGCGGTTGGGGTTTTCGCCGTAGCGGCCGTCCGTGGGCCTCCGGGAAGGCTGCACGTAGGCGCTGCCCCAGGGCTCGGGGCCCAGGGCCCGCAGAAGGGTTTCGGGATGAAAGGTCCCCGCCCCCACCTCCATGTCGTAGGGCTGGATGAGCATGCAGCCCTGCCCCGCCCAGTAGCGGGACAAGGTAAGGATCAGATCCTGGAAGTTCATCTTCTTGTTACCTGTCTTCTTTAAGGTTGAAGTAAACTGCGGGGCCGCCGCCCGAATCGGCGGTCGAACGCCTCCGCATCGTGTTTCCGACGATTTCGTGAAGGGGCTAGACCGCAAGATCCGTCACGACTCCCACCGGGTCAACCGCGCAGGAAAGCATTCTGCCGTTTTCGGTTTCGCGCATGATCTTTGCCCATTGCGCCGCGACCTCGGCCTGGCCTTCCTTGGGACCCAGGGCCCAAACGCAGCCGCCTCCTCCCGCACCCGTGAACCGGGCGCCCCACCCCGCCGCCTTGGCCGCGTCCTTGCACTTCCGCATGGGGGTGGTGAGCACGCCCGGCGTGAGCTCCTGCCGGATGGCGCATTCCCTGTTCATGATATCGGCCGCCTGGGCCATGTCATGGGCGGCCACGGCCTCCACGAAGTCCAGGCTGAGAGCGCAGATGGCCCTCCACAGGGCTCGGGTGCGCCCGGCCAGGAACCCGTCCACCCATTGCCCGTTGATGTCCAGCGAGTCGTGGGGAACGCCGCAGTAGGCCACCAGCATGCTCTGGGAAAATTCCGGCTGATCCTTTTCCGGCAAAATCTCCCGCTTGTCGTAGGAGATGGCGTCGGGCGGCGCTGGCCAGAACCAGGCATTCACGCCACCATAGGCAGCCGCCAGCTGGTCCTGCAGGCCGCACAGCACGCGGGAGACGTTGCTCTCGATGGAGTGGGCCAGGAGTACGATCTGCCGGAGCGACAGAGGCCTCTCGTCCAGGCGGGCCCGTGCTCGGGAAAAGGCTGCGATGCAGGCCACGGCCGCGGCGGATGAGCCTCCCAGGGCCGCCCGTACCGGGGACTCGGACACCACCTTCACATGCACGCCCGTGGCGGAAAAGTAGGATGCCACCGCGAACAGGAGCCCCAGGGGATGCCCGGAGAAAGGTGCGGAGTCGGCCGGAAACTCGGCCGGTTCGAACCCTTCCGAGCTTATCTTGATATACCCGTTCCGGTGCGGCAGAAGCGTGACCCGGGTCCGCAGGTTGATGGCTGCGTTGAAGGTACAGGGCCCCAGCTCGCGCAGGGCATAATGGAACGCGGGAATGTCCAGGGTCCCTCCCATGTCCACGCGGCAGGGGGCCGAGGAGGTCACGGGCTCGTTTTCCAGAAGTTGCGTCAACCGTTGCGGCATAGTCCCTCCTCCCGTTGCGGGATGTTGGCAAGCTTGCGGAGAAACTCCAGGCTCTTCAAACGCAGCCCCATGTGATGGGAAACAAAGCCGTACAAAAGCGCGCCGGCCTCCGCGCCGTGTCCGGCGACCTCTTCCGGGAGTTCCCCGGGAAAGGCAGGCCTTTGCTGCAACAGAAAAAGCAAATGGATCGCGGAAAGATCCACATAATGCGGGTCCTGATGCCCCGCGGCGCAGTCCTTGCACAAAATGCCGCCGGAAGCAAAGCGGAAGGCCACCTTACCCCGCGCGTCCTCCGGCAGGCGCTTCCGGCATTGGACGCATTCGGAGATGCTTGGTCCGACTCCGGAGAGCGTCAAAAAACGGATGCAGAACCAGGCATGGAGAATATCCTCTCGGTACGCCCGGCTGTCCAGCAGCGTGAGGGCGGAGACATAGAGGCGGTAAATCTCCTCGCTTTTCTCCCCTTCCGCGGTCGCGTGCAGCAGGAGCTCGGTCCAGGAGCCGGCGTAGGCGGCCAGCGTCACGTCTTGCCGGATGACCGGGAACTGCCGTTCCGCGGCCGATTCACTCAAGACGGGCAACCCTTTCCTGTTGCGGGTCTGCCCGTACATCACGGAAAGCTCGGTGAATAGGTCCAGGCTGGTGCCGAATCGTTTCCGGCTTTTCCGCGCCGACTTGGCGGCCACGCTCACCCGGCCCTCGTGGCGGGTATAGAGGGTCACCATGAGATCGTCGTCGCCGTATTGGGTCAGCCGCAAAGGCACCGCCGAAGTCTTCACCTGTGCCATGGACCTAGATCCCGAGGAGCATGGTGGCGATCTCGAAGTAGAAAAACACGCTCAGAACGTCCACCGAGGTGGTGACGAAAGGCCCGGTGGCCACAGCGGGGTCAATATGGACGCGGGCGAACCCCAGGGGAAGCACGGAGCCCACCACCGCCGCCAGGGACATGGAGCAGATCATGGCCAGCCCAACGGCCAGGGAAAGGGCCCAGCCTTCCCGTCCCAGGTGCGCCACAAAGCCCACCACCGCCCCGTAGAGGATGCCCAGGGTCACTCCCACCCGGAGTTCCTTGAACAGCACCTTCCAGAGATTGGAAACCTGGAGGCGGCCCGTGGCCAGGCCGCGCACCACGATGGTGGAGGACTGGGTGCCCACGTTTCCTCCCATGCCCATGATGACGGGGATGAAGGCGGCCAGGTAGGCCACCTTTTGCAGGCTCACGGAAAAATGAGAGATGATGAGGGAGGCCAGGATACCGCCCATGCAGCTTGCGAAAAGCCAGGGGGCGCGGATGCGGGTGCTGCGGGCGAAAGACTGGGTTTCCACGAACTCCTCGCCCACGCCGGCCATTTTCAGGATATCTTCGGTGGCCTCCTCCCGGATGATGTCTATGACGTCATCCACGGTGATGATGCCCACCAGCTTGTTGTCGGCGTCCACCACGGGCACGGCCAGGATGTCGTAGCGTGCCACGATGCGGGCCACCTCCTCCTGGTCCATGTCAGTGCGGACGGACAGGACATCCCGGGTCATGAAGTCGCGGATGGGGGTCTCGGCCGCATGCACCACAAGCTGCCGCAGGGAGCTGACTCCCGTAAGCCTTCCGTTGTCGTCCACGACGTAGAGGTAAAAGGGCATCTCCACGTCGTGGTGCTCGCGCTGCAGGCTCTCGATGACCTGGCGTGCGGTGTCGTTCTCGCTCACCGCCACGAAGTCGGTCACCATGATGCCGCCGGCGGTGTCGTCCTCGTAGCCCAGCAGCCCTTCGATCTCTTGCGAGCCCTCCCGGCTCATCTTCTTCAGGACCGCCTGGGAAAGCTCTTCGGGAAGCTGGCCGATGATGTCCGCCGCGTCGTCGGAGGCAAGGGTTTCCAGAATCCCCACCAGTTCATCCACCGAGAGGGTCTCCACCAGGCGCAGAAGGGCGTCGCCCTCGCTCTCGGACAGAAGGGTTCCCTTGGTCTCCAGGTCCTCCAGCATGGAGAAGAGGGTGTTGCGCTCCTGGGGGCCGATGGCCCGGAAAACCACGGAGAGGTCGCCGGCGTGGCTTTTGTTGACGATCTTGCGCAGGTTGGCATGAGCGCCCCTGCGGAGCAACCGCCGTACCGTGTCCACCAGGAGTCTGCTTCGATCACCGGTCATACTCGTTCTCGGTCTACCCAAAAAGCGGCCATTTGGGGAAAACGGACTTCCTCCGATCGCGGAATGCTCCGTTTGCGCCGGCCATCGGGCTTAAGGAATCCGGATATTGGTGGCTTGCCCCGGACGGGCGTACACGGCCACGGGCTTTCCATCCAAAAGAACCCTTACGGAGTCCGGATCCGGCACCAGCAGGTTCATTTTATTTTTCGCCTTCAGGACAAGGCCTTCGCCTTGTTTCAGGTGATATGCAACGGGGGCCCCGCCGTCCGTCATGACTTTTATGGCGGCGTCTTTCTCCGCCCTCAGGTTCACGCTAAGCTCGCGAGCCTGAGGCTCGGGCTCCGTATCGTTGCGGGCCGGCATCATGCGTAGCAGGGGCGCCTCGGGCCTCTTCTCCTCGTGCCCCACGGAGCGAACCAAAAGAATAATCCCTGCGGCGATCAATATCGCAAGCACCGCTATGATGAGCCGCCTTCTCCGGGCCGAAACCTGCCCGGCCGCATCTTCGGAAATCCTGCGGCCAGGGCATTGCAGGTAGAGATTCACCACCTGTTCCGGATCGGCATCCAGGAGCCTGGCGTACTCCCGCAAAAAACCCTTCACGTAAACTTCAGGCGGAAGCCGGTCCAGGTTTTCTTCCTCGATCCACTGTACCGTCGTACCCGTAAGCCGCAGCTCGGCCGCAACTTCCTGCTTTGTCAGCCCTTTCTCCTCGCGGCGCAGTCCTAGATAGCGGCCGAAGGACAACTCGGGCGCATTCCGCCCCCCTTCTTTCCCGCTCCCGGCGACCTTTGTAGTCACCGGATGATCTTCACGTACGACCTCTTTCTTAAATCCGAAAGCCATTGGTCATATTTTTCGTTTACGATGCGGGTGTAAATCTTGCGCCGAATCTCCGGCTCGGCCTGGGTAAGGGAGACATCGGGCGTCCTCTGAATCTCCTCCAGAAAAACGAAACGCAATCCCTGGTCCGTACGGCGAATGGAGGACGGCTCTCCGGCCTTCTTTCCCGCGATGTCCTTCTGAACTTCGTCGGTGAGCTCGGGAATTTCGAAGAGCCCCAGGTCGGAGGTTTCCATCTCGGGGTGCTTCGCCACCGCTTCCGCCGCTGCGTCGTCGAAGCTCTTTCCTGCGGCCAGCACGTCGGTGAGCTCCACCAAGGCCTCCCGGGCGCTCTTTGTTTCCTCGGGCGAGGCATTGGGAGAAAGCGGAATGAGCGCCAGGCGCAGATGGTAGAGCTCTTTGCCCGCGTAATGGTCCTTGTTTTCTTGATAGATCCTTTCAATCTCCTCCTGGGTGATCACCACCCGGGAGGTCACCTGCATATCCATGAGCCGCGCGCGGAGCATTTCCTCCCGCCGCTTCTTCCGGAAAGAGTCCATGGTCTCCCCTTCGCGGGCCAGGGCGGCGCGCAGGGTCTCGTCGGTCATGTTGGACTCTTTCTTGATCTGCTCGATCATGGCGTCTACTTCCTTATCGTCCACCTTGATCTTGAGCTGATCGCTCTCCTGGTCCACCAACTTGCGGTCAATGAGGCCGTTTAAGGCGTCCTCGCGGATCTTGAACATCCACTCCCGCTCTTTTTCCGGCGAGTACCCGGCGGCCTTCAGCTTTTCCATGTAAGGGGCAAGCACCTTTTCCAGGTCGCTCAGTCGGATGACATCGTTGTTCACGACGGCGACGATGCGGTCCACAAGCTCGGCCCGGGCCGCAGCGCTGAAAAAGAGTCCGGCGGCGCAAATGAAAATGATGAAGATACCAAGGGCCATCGGTTTCCGTCTTGTTTCGATCATGATGTTCATCCGCTGGTTTGATTTCCGTGGCAAACGGCCGCGCTCGGCCAGGGCTTTTCCGGAGTCCGGCGCACCGGGTTTCCGAAGCTTCGTCAAGGAGCGGCGGGGGCTGCGAGCAGTTCCTTTCGAACCACTACCGGATACCGCGCCTTGAGCTTTTCCAGCCAGGCCGAGTACTCCTCTTCGATCTCTTGCTCCGACTCCGTTATCGTTTGCGAATCGGGGGTCAGGGCTTGGGGCCCGGACGCCGCGGGTTCGAGCAGCTCGGTTTCGGTGTAAGGGCCCGGGGCTCCCGCTGCGATCCGGCCCTCTTTGGCCTGGATCCGGCGGCCCTCCGAGGTAAGCTCCCGGAAAATGACCTTGTCCATGATGAGCCTTCTCCGAAGAGCCTCCCGCCACGTGGAAAAGGAGATGGCCTGCTCGGTGAACATGGAAAGGAACGTGTTGTCCGGGTAGTCTTCGGCGATATCGGAAACGGCCTTGTCCAACTCCTTTTCGCTGACGGTGACGGAGAGTTCGCGAGCCCTCTCCAGGACCAGCATCTCCTCGGCCACGCACTCCAGATAGCGTTCCTTGGCTGCGGCCCGGGCTTTTTCATCGGAAAGCTCCTGGGCGGTAAGGCCGGAGGCCGCCGTGCCGAACAACGCGTCGAACTGGGTCCGGGTCATGCAGCTCTGCCCCACCTGGACCAGGCACACGGGCTCGGGCTTTTTCTCCTCCTTGCTGCATCCCCAGAATGCCGGGGTCAGGCACAGCAGGGAAGAAACAGCAAGGGGCAGCAGACGGGCCCGGATGGCTGCGGGACCTTTTGGGGTGCGCTTTGGGGCCATGGACCGTTCCAAGGTTAAGCGCCGGAGCTTTCCAAGGGGCGGCCGGGGAATTGCCCCTGTTCCGCCGCGCCGAACAAGGCTTTTGCCTTTCCGGACCGAATCCAATTAGTTAACACGCGCGGCAATCTCTTTCAATACGTTTTTTGCCTGCATTACCCGCGCCTTGACGCCCGGCCCTGTCAGGGCCAGCCGCACCGAACCGTCCGGTCCGAAGACCATCCGGCCCCCGGAGCCGGAAACCATCACCAACACCTCCGTGGGCCTCTTCTGGTGCTCGCCGCTCATGAACAGGCTGAGCCGGCTCTCCACCATGTCCAGCCTGCGGACCCCCGCCTCCTTGGCCAGGATCTTCAGCATCATCTTGTACAGAAGGTTGCCGGCCTCCCTGGGCAGCTTGCCGAAGCGGTCGGAAAGCTCCTTGGAGAACTCGGAGATTCCGGTCAGCTCGGTAATCCGCGAAAGCTTGCGGTAAAAGCTCAGCCGCTGGTCCATGTCCGGGATGTAGCTGTCCGGGAGCAGCGCGGAAGAATCCAGGTTGATCTCCGGCTCCAGGGGCTCCTCCACCTTCTCGCCCTTGATCTCCGCAATGGCCTCCTCCAAAAGCGAAAGGTACATGTCGAAGCCCACCGCGGCCACCTGGCCCGACTGGGCTCCTCCCAGAATCGTGCCTCCGCCCCGGATGGAGAGGTCGCTCATGGCGATCTGGAAGCCCGCGCCCAGGTCCGAATGCTCCATGAGCACCATGAGCCTGCGCTGGGCATCACGGGAAAGCAACGACTCGTCGGGAATGAAGAGGTAGGCGAAGGCTTGCTCCTCGCTGCGCCCCACCCGGCCCCGGAGCTGATAGATCTGGGCCAGCCCGAACATGTCCGCCCGGTTGATCATGATGGTGTTTGCCGACTGGATGTCCAGGCCCGACTCGATGATGGAGGTGCATACGAGCACATCTGTTTCCCTGGACACGAAGCTCATCATCTCCTTTTCCAGCTCCTCTTCGGGCAATCTTCCGTGAATGACCCCGATCCGGGCCTCGGGAACGGCCTCCTGCACCCTCCGGGCCATCTGGTAGATGCTCTGGATGCGGTTGTGCACGAAAAAGACCTGGCCCTTGCGGGCAAGCTCCCTGCGGATGCCGTCAGCGATCACCGCATCGTTCAGCGCGCACATGTAGGTGGTGATGGGTCTTCGCTGCTCCGGGGGCGTACTGATGACCGAAATGTCCCGGATGCCGGAAAGGGACATGTTGAGCGTGCGCGGGATGGGCGTGGCCGTGAGCGCCAGCACGTCCACCGTGGCGCGGAGCTTTTTCAACTTCTCCTTGTGAGCCACGCCGAAGCGCTGCTCCTCGTCAATGATGACCAGCCCCAGGTCCTTGAAGGCGATGTCCTTTTGCAAAAGACGGTGGGTGCCGATGATGACGTCCACCTTCCCTGCGGCCAGGTCTTCCACGATCTTTTTTTGATCCTGGGGGGAGCGGAAGCGGTTTAAACAGGCGATGGCCACGGGATAGCCCTTGTAGCGCTCCACAAAGGTGCGGTAGTGCTGTTCCGCCAGGATGGTGGTGGGAGCCAGGAAAGCCACCTGTTTGGCCGCCATCACGGACAGGAAGGACGCCCGCAGCCCCACCTCGGTCTTGCCGTAGCCCACGTCGCCGCAGACCAACCGATCCATGGGCTCGGGTTGCTGCATGTCCGACAGGACATCGCTGATGGCACGGGCCTGGTCCGGTGTCTCCTCGTAGGAGAAGGCCGCCTCGAACTCCTCGAAGTAGGAGTCCGGCGCCTGGAAGGAGTAGCCGGGCCGCGCCTTGCGCGCCGCATAGAGCCGCAGGAGTTCTCCGGCGATCTTTTCCACGTCCTTGCGGACACGCTTCTTCACTTTCTCCCAGGACTTCCCCCCCAGCTTGTCCAGCAAGGGAGCGGCTTCCCCCACGCCCCGGTACTTGGAAATCAGGTGGGTGCGGTCCACCGGCAAATAGAGGCGGTCGTCGTCCCGATAGGAGAGGTACACGAAGTCGTTCACCACGCCGTTCACTTCCATGGTGACCAGGCCTTCGTAGCGCCCCACGCCGTGGTCGGCGTGCACCACGAAGTCCCCCACGGAGAGCCCGGCGAGGTCCAACAGCTCGGCGCGCGGCCGGGCGGGAGGAGGCTTGCGGGCCTGCTTCCGGCTACCGAAGATCTCCCGGTCCGTCGCCACGGCCAGAAGCTCGTTTTCCCAAACAAAGCCGGACGAGAGATTGGCCTCGAACAGATGCACGCCGGACCGCAGGCGGGAGGGCCAGGCCGGAAAGGCTTCCGCGTCCGCCAGGGACAAACCCTGGCCGGAAAGCAGGTGGGAAAGCCGCATGGCCTGGGGTTTGGCCCGGCAGACCAGGGCAACGCTCCTGCCGGCTTCCCGGTGTTTCCGGATCCAGCCGGCCAGCGGCGATAAAACGTGCTCCCGGTCACGGGAGGAGGCAAGCTCGACGGTCAGGTCGGCGTTTTCCCGTACAAGGAAAAAGCAGCCTTCCGCCCCGCCATCTTCCGGCCCGGAAAGCGGAAGCGCCGACAGGCAGAGGGGAAAGCCCGGAGCCATGGACGCGGAGAACTCCTCCCAGGTCTGGGTGGTGGCCGCAGGGGGAATGCACAGGCGCGTCTCCTCCACGGCCTTTTCATAGCTGGCACCGAGGCGGGCGATCTGGTCGGCGGAAGCGCTTTCCAGACCGGCGGGCTCGTTAAATACCCATAAAGCGTCCTTAAGGTAAGCAGACAGGTATTCCTTCTTGGGGTATAGGAGCGGCAAGAAGGCTTCGATCCCCGGAAAGCGTCCCTGGTCCCGGATTCGGGATACCAGGTCTCTCACCTGGGTGACCGGCATGCCCAGATCCAATGCGGTTTTGCGGACCTGGTGGATGAGGCTGCTCACCACCTTCTCGTCCACCACGGCCTCGCTGGCAGGAAGAACCACCGCCTCCGGCAGCTTTGCCAGGGTTCGCTGGTCCGAGGGGGAAAAGAAGCGGATGGTCTCCACGGTGTCGCCGTAGAACTCCATCCGCATGGGGTTTTCATAGGGAGCCGAGAAGAGGTCCACGATGCCGCCGCGGGTGGCAAAGTCCGAGGGGCTCTCCACCAGCAGGGTGGAGGCATAGCCGCCTGCGGCGAGCTTCTTCAGCAAATCCTCCCGGCTTGCGTCCTCCCCGGCCTGGTAGAGCTCCGCATAGCCGGACAGAACGGAAGGTGGAATGACGCAGGAGGTTGCCGCAGCCACGGTGGTGACCAGAAGTACGGGACGGGAAGCGGTAAGAAGACGGTAAAGGGTGGAAATCCGGCGATGGGCCACGTCCGCGTTGTATCCGATTCCCTGAAATGCAAGAATGTGGTAGGGTTCGAAGCTCATCAGGACGTCGGGCGCCCTCTCCGGAAGGAAGAAAGCCAGATCCTCGGCCATGGTTTGGGCGGATTTGGCGTCCGGACACACCACCACCAGACTTTTCTTGATTTCGGAAAAAAGCGCGCCCAAAAAATAGGCCCGGTCCGAGCCGGTGAACCCGGAGACGCGCGCGGCCGCGGTCCTTTGGCGGATCGCAGAGATACAGGAAGAAATCGTTCCTGGGTGGTTCATGATACAATGTCCCTGGCTTCGTTTACCCCATCCAAGCGGGCGTGCACCCTACTCCAAGGCATCTGTCGTGTCAATTGGACCGCGCCGGTTTTCGTCTTCTTCCTGGCGCTCACCATAAGAATCATTTTTTTAAATCAGATCAGTAGGTTTCCCCTGTTCTACCACGCCGTGGGAGATCCCGAAGGCTATGTTCTCTGGGCCAAAAGGATCGCGGCCGGCGACTTCTGGGGCGACAAAATCTTTTATCAGGCCCCGCTCTACCCTTACTTCCTTGCCCTGGTCTACGCCGTAAAGCCCCTGGCTTCCGCCACGCCGCAGATGGTGCAGGCCGTGCTGGACGCATTGGCCTGCGCTCTTGCCGTAATTTCGGGCCGGATCTTCTTCTCCCGCGCCGCGGGGCTCCTGGCCGGTCTCATGCTCTGCTTCTTTCCCATGAGCCTGTTTTTCATAGGGCTTCTGCAAAAGACCACGCTCACTTTCTTCTTTTTCTCGGCCCTCATATTCCTTCTATCCCTGTGCCAGGAGAAGCCGACTTTTTTCCGCTGGCTTTTTTCCGGGGCCTGCCTCGGGCTCCTGGTCCTGTGCCGGGAAAACGCGCTGGCGCTTTTTCCCGTAGTCGTGTTCTGGCTTTTCGTGCATTTCGCCCGATACCCCCGCAAACAGCTCCTGGCCTGGTACATCGCGCTATGCGCCGGGCTTTGCATGGTGCTCCTGCCCGTGGCGGCCCGAAACAAAGCCGTGGGAGGGGCTTTCGTGCTCACCACCTCCCAGTTCGGAGCCAACTTTTACTACGGCAACGGGTCGGATGCCACGGGAATCTACGAGCCGCTTTCCTGGGGCAGGGCTTCCTGGCGCTTCGAGCAGGACGACGCCCGAGCAGCCGCGGAAGCCGCGCTGGGACGGAGCCTCACGCCCCAGCAGGTAAACCGCTACTGGACATCCCGCACCTTTGCCGAGATCCGCCGGGATCCCCTGCGCTGGGTGAGGCTCCTGCTGTTCAAGTCGGTCCTGGTCTTGAACAACGTGGAACTGGGCGACACCCAGGATGTCTACACCCAAAGCCGCTGGTCCCGGCTGCTTTCCGCCTGCCTCTGGGCATTGCCCTTCGCTACCCTGCTGGGGCTGTCGGGCTTCGGCCTTGCCGTGACGGCCAAGGGCGGCAAAAAGCTCTGGATTCTCTATGCGCTTTTCGCCACCTTCTGGGCCAGCGTGGCGCTCTTCTTTTACTTCGACCGCTACCGCTTCCCCCTGGCGGCCGTGCTGGCCCTTTTCGCGGGCGGCGGCATCGCCGCACTGCAGGAGGCCATCCGGGATCGAAGGCGCGCCGCCCTCATGGCGGGGGTTCTCCTCTTTTTTCTGGGGATCGGGGCATCGCGATTGGACCTGGTGGACCGCAACCTCCTGGTGGCCAACACTTACCGCAACATGGGGACGATCGTAGGGGAAAACCATGAGCCTATAGAGGCCGAAAAATTCTACCAGCAGGCTCTCCTCTACAACCCCTTCCACGCAAAGGCCCTGGAGGAGTATGGCGAGCTTCTGGAGAAGCAAGGCCGCACGGACGAGGCCCTGGACCTTCTTCATCGGGCCATCAAATGCCGCGATGACTTTCCCGAGGCGCACTGGGCCCTGGGCGCCATCATGCTGCGGAGGGGAAACTTCGATGCGGCCGCGGCCCACTTTCTTGCAGTCTCCCGGGAGCCGCGTTTCCGGGAAAAAGCATACGAGCAGTTGGGGCGCATCGTCGTGGTCGCAGGCAACGCAGAGCGAATAGGCGTGCTTGGAGAAACGGTCCTGGCCTCCGGCCCCGAACGGGGGAAGATTCCACCCGAGCTTGGCGAAATTCTCCGCCAGGCCCAGGACGCCCACAACGAAAGAGCCTTGAGAGCGCCCGAAAAATGACCAACCGGGTTCGAGTGTGTACCGGGAGCCCGGCAGAGGGCGGGGAAGGCCCATGAAAAGCATCTTTTCCTTACTACTGTTGCTGCTGCTGGCCTTTTCCGGCTATCACCTGACCTTCCGCCGCTGGAAGCTCCCCGTATTCGCCCGCCATTTCTACCTGACCGGCACCGAGTTTCTTTTTTTGGGCATTTTCCTGGGAGAGGGCTTTACAGGCATCCTCGACTCTCCCACCCTCGACCAACTGGCGCCCGTGGAAGCGCTCGTCCTGGGGCTCATCGGCCTGTTTTTCGGTATGCAGCTGGACAACCGCAAGCTGGCGCGGCTCGCGCCGGGGCTCAGGCTGTCATCCTACCTGACCGGGCTCGTCAGCTTCTGCGCAGTGGCCGCCGGCGGCGCGCTGGTTCTTCCCTTCATCCTTCCTTCCGCCGCCCCTCTTTCCCAAGGGGTGGTCCTGGGTGCCTGCGCCTGCTGCTCTTCTCAGGTGGGGCTGGCGCTTGCGCGCCGCCAGGCCCTATCCCGCCAGTCCAGCCTGGTGAATCTCCTGCGGACCGTCTCCAGCCTGGACGGGGTGATCTCCCTGCTCTGCTACGGAGCGCTGTTTTTTCTCCCCGGAGCAATTACGGCCGGCTCGAAGATCGCCTGGCCCGGCCTCCTTTCCCTGGCCGGCGCCCTTGCCGGGCTTTTGCTTCTTTTCCTGCTCCTCATCCGGACCGGGCTTTCCTACTCCGAGCTCACCGCGGTATTCCTGGGCGTAACGGTTTTTTTAAGCGGGATATCGCTTCTTTCCGGGTTTTCGCCCCTGGTGGCAAGCTTTTTTCTGGGTCTTTTGCTGGGAAACACGGGAGCCCACAAGGAACGCCTTTTCCGGCTTCTGGCCCCGGTGGAAAAGCCGCTCTACTTGGTTTTGCTGGTTCTGTTGGGGGCGCGCTTCTCCCCCGGCTCCTGGGCGGTCCTTGCCGCAGCCGCGGCCTGCTTTTCCCTGCGCTTTGCGGGCAAGCTTTCCGCAGGTGCCCTGGTGCACTTCCTGTT
The DNA here is from genome assembly GCA_040753055.1 of Thermodesulfobacteriota bacterium. Taxonomy (GTDB): domain Bacteria; phylum Desulfobacterota; class Desulfobacteria; order Desulfobacterales; family Desulfatibacillaceae; genus JBFMHL01. The sequence goes on from JBFMHL010000101.1 coordinate 15,654, forward strand.
CCCTTCCCTGCGGGGAGCGACGCCGGCCCTGGGGCTGGGGCTCATCGGCCAGGGAAGCCTGGGGCTCGCCCTGCTCCTGGATTTTGCCGCTGGTTTTCCCGGAGACGCGGCAATGCAAACGGTGAGCGTGGCGCTGGTGATGGTGCTGCTGAACGAGCTGGCGGCGCCCGAGGCCCTCGCCTTCCTCTTCCGCGACAAGCCCGAGCTCCATACAGGAGAGGATGCGCGATGAACGGCCCCCGAAACAGTCGAGCAGCCTTCCGCGCCCCCGCGCTCCTTTTCGTGCTGGCGCTTCTCACCCTTTTCGCCCTGTGGCTGGAAAGCCTGCCCGTTCAGGGCGACTGGGCCAGGGCAGGATACCTCAACTACTCGGCGGGGCTTACCCTCCTTTTCGCCTTTGCCCTTTCGCGGCTCATCAAGCCCCTGGGGCTTCCCTACATCACCGGCTACCTGTTCGCAGGCATGCTGGCCGGGCCCTATGTAATGCAAATTCTTGAACCCGACCTAGTTCGCCGTCTCCATATAGTGGACGACCTTGCATTAGGTATCATCGGGCTTGCAGCAGGGGCCAGCATCAGTTGGAAAGAGATGAGAAGGTTGGGACGTTCGGTGATGCTCACATCCATATTGCAGATCGGATTCATTTTCCTGCTTCTGTTCTCCTTCACTTTCTTTCTTTCCTTTCTTTTTTCTTCCTTTGCAGGGCTTTCTCCCAAGGAGCACCTGGCACTGTGCCTGGTCATTTCATTGCTGTGCTCGGCGCAAAGCCCTTCCTCCGCAATCGCGGTCATTGACGAATGCAACGCCTCGGGATCCTTTACGGATACGGTCCTCGGCGTCACCGTGATGGTGGACATCATTGTAATCTGCCTGTTTCCCTTAATCCTGTCTGCTGCCCACGGCATTTCCGCACCCACGGGCGCGAGGAACGGGCCAGATTTCTTCATCCTTTTGCCGGAGTTGGGGTTCTCGCTTTTATTAGGAGCATTAGCGGGAATCATGCTCAACGCACTTATGCGAAAAACCAAGACGGACTTTGCGCTTTTCATCTTATGTTTCGCTTTCGGTGTTTACAAGACTTCGGATTGGCTGGGAGGATGGAGTGAAGAACAGTTTGGCATTTTAATGCATCCCGATCCGCTGCTCATCTGCATGTCCGCCGGTTTCACCGTGCGGAACCTCGAAAAAACGAGCACTGTATTCCATGATGCAGTACATCGTTTTTCCCTTCCCGTTTATCTTCTCTTTTTCTCGTTGGCAGGTGCCTCGCTCCGCTTGGACGCCCTCGCCCTTATGTGGCCGATGGCCGGCATTTTGTGCTTGCTCCGGGCTACAGGGCTCTTCATGGGTGGCACTATGGCAGGAATGTTGTCAAATACTTCGAAGGAGATCAGGAGGATTTCCTTCCTGGCGCATTTGAGCAAGGCGGGCGTGTCCATCGGCCTTGCCCAGCTGGCGGCCCGGAGCCTCCCCGCCGTCGGAACCCTCATCACCACCCTGGTGTTGGCCGTGATCGCGGTAAACCAGGTGATCGGCCCCGTGGCCCTGAAATGGGTGCTGAACCGCGCAGGAGAAACCGAAGGCCGAGAGGAAACGTGAAAAAGCTTGGAAGAGAAAGCCTTTGTCCCACGCCCCCCACGCCCCCCACGCCCCCCGCGCCCCCCTTTTTTCCGCATAATTTTTTGAACAAAACCCAGATGGGTTCAGCTTGGCGGAAAGCGAAGCATACAGGAATGCTTTTTCGGGTTCATGGGCGCGAAGGTGAAAGATGCTGGGCTGCAAAGCATGCTGCGGGTTCGGCGAGGAAGCGCACAGGATGTACGCGACCTTTGACCGGACCCGCAGCATGGAGCAGTAGACCGCGTTTTTCGTTTCGACACCCTACACGGTCATGAACATGGCCAGCATCTCGGCAATGGCCGCCGGCTTGGTCTCGTTCTCGATCTCGATGGTGTGGGTGGAGGTGATGAGCACCCGCTTTCCTTCTTTTTCCTCCACGGCGGAGAGGGTCACGTTGTCCCGGATGCGGGAGCCAACCTTTACGGGGTTGACGAAGCGCACCTTGTTGAGCCCGTAGTTGACGGCCATGATGGCCCCTTCGGGAATCACCCCGATCTGGGCCGAGAAAAAGGGAACCATGGAGAGCACCAGGAAGCCGTGGGCGATGGGTCCGCCAAAGGGCCCCTTCTTGGCCTGCTCGATGTCCACGTGAATCCACTGCCGGTCTTCGGTACACTCGGCAAAGGCATTGACGCGATCCTGGGTGATCTGGATCCAGTCGCTCACTCCCAGCACGGCCCCCACCTTCTCCTTGATCTTTGCAACCGGAAGAATCTCGATCATGCGCGTGTCCTTTCGTTGACCGTTTTCTTGGTCAGTCCCCGATGATTTTCACCAAGACCCGTTTTTTCCTGCGGCCGTCGAACTCTCCGTAGAAGATCTGCTCCCAAGGCCCGAAGTCCAGCCTGCCCCCGGTCACCGCCACCACCACCTCCCGGCCCATGACCTGGCGCTTCATGTGGGCGTCGGCGTTGTCCTCGCCCACGTTGTGCCGGTACCCGGCGACCGGCTCGTGGGGCGCTATCTTTTCCAGCCAGATCTTGTAGTCGGCGTGGAGCCCGGATTCATCGTCGTTTATGAACACGCTGGCAGTGATATGCATGGCGTTCACCAGGCAGAGGCCTTCCCGGATTCCGGATTCGGTCAGGCATTGGGCCACCTGCGGAGTGATGTTTACAAAGCCCATCCGCTCGGCTACGTTGAACCAAAGCTCCTTGCGATAGCTCTTCACGGATTTTCCCCTTCCCCGCTTTTTGCGGCCCGGCACGCCTACCCTGCCTGCATTAGCACGAAGGGGATTTTTTTTCATGAGAAAAGGCGCTTTTCGCGCCCACGGAGGAAGGTTTTCATGGCGGAGGACAGCAAAACCTACGAGATGAGGCCCATCGGATTTTTGCATACCGACGCCGAAACCGTGCCGCGGCACTACAGCATCTCGGATGTGGAGGGGAAGATCGTGGTGGACCGGGTGTACCAAGACGGCCTGCGGGACATCAAGGCGGGGGACCGCATCGCGGTCTTGTTCGTGTTCGACCGGAGCCCCGCGTTCGTGCCGGCGATACACCTGATCCAGCGCCCGCCAGTGACGGGCCGGCTTACCGGGGTCTTTTCCATCTGCTCGCCCGTGCGGCCCAACCCCATCGGGCTTTCGGTGCTCACGGTGACGGCCAAGGACGAGAACATCCTCTCGGTAAAGGGTATTGACATGCTGGACGGCACACCCATCCTGGACATCAAGCCGCACCGCCACCAGGCGGCGAAAAACGGGCACGCCTAGCACTTTGCCCCATCAGGAGGAAGCGGAGCCGGCAGGGTCGTTTCTATGGCGGCACGATCACATTGTCGTCGTCGTAAACGCCCTGGGGAGCGGTGCGATGACAGGCCGAGCAGTTTTGCAGGCCCGCGATGGAGGGCCTGGCGAGTATCGCCCGCGAGAGATCATGGTGCTTTTTTGCGATGTACGGAACATCCGTTATCCGAAGGGGCACCTGGCCGTCGAGGCTTTTCAAGATCTTTTTCGACCGCTTGTTGGAGGATTTATCGGCCGCGTTTGCAAGGAGAAAGCCCGCCACTTCCTTCTCCTGGCCGCCGTCCATTTGTATGGCATTGCCGTAGTGGTCTTCGGCACCCGCCAGTATCTTCTTCCAAGAAGCGGAGGGCAGGAGCCAGGGCTGATAGGCAAAGTGGCAGGAGCCGCAAACCTCTTCATAGGTCGGGTTCGTAACGGAAGCGGCGGAATGCCCGTGCTCCTTTTTGTGATGCTCGCGCTCCCCGTCGTCATCGGCATAGGCCGCGCCGCAAAAGAAGAAGAGCAGAAGCAGATAAGCCGCCTTCTTCATACAATACTCCCTCCCGCGCATCTCTGCGTCCGGACGGTTTCATCCCTCAATACCGCCATCTTCTTCCCTCGGAGGGAGGCATAGCACCGCTCGGAAACAGCCCAATCAAGAAAGTTTTAGGGAAGTTCCCTCTCTCCCGCATCATCTTGTTTTCTCTACTTCAACCCGAAGTGCTCCAGATAGCGGTAGAGGGTGGCGCGCCCCACTCCCAGGAGCCGCGCAGTCTCCTTTCGGTTTCCCTTGGCCCGGGCGGTGGCGGCCAGGATCTGCTCGCGGGTGAGACGTGCGGAAGCCTCCTTCCGGTCCCTGGCGGCATCCACGTTTTTCAAGATCTCCGGCGGCAGGTTCTCCTTTTCGATGATGCCGGTGCGGCACTTGACGTAGGCGTACTCGATGGCGTTGTGGAGCTCCCGCACGTTTCCCGGCCAGTCGTAGGCGGCAAAGAGGTCGCTCACCTCGTGGCCGGGCGAAAGCCGGGGCCTTCCGGTCTCGCGCGCCACCAGATCCAGGAAGTGCTCCACCAGCATGGGGATGTCCATGCGCTTCTCCCGCAGGGGCGGGACGGTGAGGGGCACGACGCAGAGGCGGTAGAAGAGGTCGCGCCGGAACTGGCGTTTCTCCACCATTTTGCGGAGGTCCCGGTTGGTGGCGGAGATGATTCGCACGTCCACGGTGACGGGCTTTTCGCCTCCCACCCGGAAGAAGCGTTGCTCCTGGAGCACGCGCAAAAGCTTCACCTGCATGGCCGGGGAGAGCTCGGCCACCTCGTCCAGGAAAAGCGTTCCGCCGTCGGCCAGCTCGAAGCGCCCTTTCTTGTCGGCCACCGCGCCGGAAAAGGCCCCGCGCACGTGGCCGAAGAGTTCGGACTCGAGGATCCCCTCGGGAAGGGCCCCGCAGTTCACGGCCACAAAGGGCTTTTTCGCGCGGGGCGAGAGGTCGTGGACGGCGGAGGCCACCAGCTCCTTTCCGGTTCCGGACTCCCCCAGGATGAGCACGGACGCGTTGAAGGCGGCCACCTCGCGGATCTGGTCGAAGACCGCCAGCATCTTGGGGTCCTTGCCCACCAGGCCGCCCAGGCTGTGGTGGTGGGTGAGGCGGTCCTTGAGGCGCACGAGCTCGGTGTCGTCCTTGAAGGTGACCATTGCGCCCAGGCCGGTCCCGTCCTCACCCGTGAGCGGCAGGATGCTCATCCGCAGGAGCGCCTTCTTGCCGTCGCGGCGCGTAAAGGACATCTGCCTCCGGGAGATCCCCTTCTCCCCCTGCTCGGAGGTGTCGCAGAACTCGCAGTTGCCGCCGCAGAAACGTCCGGGAAAGACCTCGTGGCAATCCTTGCCCAGGATGTCCTCCCGCCGGTAACCGGTGATCTTCTCCGCGGCGGTGTTGAAGTAGAAGATCCTGCGCCGGGCCGTGTGGGCCATGACGCCGTCCATGAGGTTGTCCAAGACCAGCATGAGGTTCTTGCGGGTGATGAAAAGGGCGTCCAGGAGCTTGCTGTCGAAGAGGGTGGCCACCTTCTGGCGGACCAGCTCCCTGGCCTTGCGCAACATTTCCAGGGAGGCTTCCTCCGGGGTTCCGGGGGCCGGGTCCGGAGTGTCCCAGTGGAAATGGGGAGGCATCCCCGGCAGGTTGGGCCGGCAGGACTGGTCGAAATCCCCCAGGGTTACGGTGAGGTCGAAGGTGAAGGGCTCGATCTCCAGGAGCGAGAGGTGGGAGCCCGTGGGAAGCGGAATGCCGGCCTCGGACAGTACGCGCGCGGCCCTGGGGTTCTCCGCGGGCGGGGCCATGGAAGCGGCGATGACGCCCACCTCGGGGTTTTCGTTCATCCGTTCGGCAAAGGCCTGGGCGATTCTTTCCAGGTTGTTTGCTCCGTAGCCCAGGAAAAGAATCCAGCGCTTCTTGTCCATGGAGCATGACCCCGCAAACCGGTTCTGGTCAATGCATCGCCGCTGAAACCCCGTGGTTCCGGGGGGCGGTCATGCCGCGGGCCCTTCCCGCCGCGGTCACTCGGCCGGCGCCGGCGCCTTGGGGAGCCGGGCCCGGGGAAGGAGGATGCGGAAGGTGGAGCCCTTGCCCGGCTCGGAGACGAACTCGATGCGGCCTCCGTGCTCGGTCACGATCTTCTTGGTGGTCAAAAGCCCCAGGCCCGTCCCTCCTGTTCCCTTGGTGGTGAAGAAGTTGGTGAAGACCTTCTTCTTCACCTCGTAATCCATGCCCACGCCGTTGTCCGTCACCTCGTAGACGATCTCGTTGTCGCGTTCGTACACGCGCACCACCACCTTGCAGGTGTTCCGGTGCTCGCTCATGCGGCAGGCGTCAATGGCGTTGCCCACGATGTTGGTGAGGCTTTCGTGCATGCCTTCGCGGTCCATGTTGGCGGGCGCTATGGCTTCTTCGGCCAGAAGCGATAGCTCGATGTTCTCCTGCCGTGCCTTCTCCGCGTAAAGCTCCACCACCTCCCGGGCCACGGACACGGGATCGCCGGGCGCAACCCGGATCTCCCGGCCCTTGGAAAAGGCAAGGAACTCGCGGACGAAAAGGGAGATGCGTGCGATGTTTCTCTCCAGCATGTCCATGCCCTGGACCAGCCGGTCCACCTTACCGGACTTCACACCGGAGGAAAGCATGTACATTCCTCCTTCCAGGCCGGTGATGAGGTTCTTCACGCCGTGGGCCAGCCCCGCCACGGTCTGCCCCACCGCTGCGAGGCGCTCGGCGTCCAGCTTCTCCTTTTCCAGCTTCTTGATTCCGCGCATGTCCTGGACGGAAAAGGCCATGCCCAACCGCCGTTCGCCCAGGCCCAGGCGCATGCCCACCAGACGCACGGGCACGGTCTCGCCGGAAAGGTTTTTCACCTCGGTGTCCGGAAGAAAAACATGGTTGGGCTCTCCGGCCACCTTTTCCAGGAAGTCGGCCGGAAGCATTCCGGCAAGCTCCTCCCGGGAAACCCGATGGGTGATGGGAATGCCGAAAAGATCTCGCGCGGCCGGGTTGAAGATGGTGACATGGTGGGCCTCGTCCACGGCAATGATGCCGTCAATGGAGGCGGCGATCATGGCCTCCATGATGGCGTGGGCGATCTTGAGCTCGTCCTCCAGCATCAGGGTCTGGGTGATGTCCACCGCAAGCTCCATGACATGCTCGAAGTCGCCTTCGGTGATGCCCATGGGCACGGTGGTGACCTGGAGGTCCACCCGGTTGCCGAAGACATCCCGGGTCACGGAGTGGGCCTGGTGCATTTTCCCGTCGGCAAAGGTGCGGCGGGCCGGGCAGTCCGGGCACTCGGCCCTGGCATCCTTGAAGGCCTCGAAGCAGAACCCCCCTTCCCTATCACCGAATGTTTCGCGAAATCGTTTATTTGCTCGTACGATGTTCAAGTTCCGGTCTAGGATCACGATGGCGCAGGGCACGAGATCGAACAATAGCTCCCGCTCCTTCTTGATGCGCTCCGTCTCCGTGATGTCCGTGGAGATCTCCACCAGGTAGGTCACCTTGCCTTGTTGGTCCGTCACCGGGATGGTGTGCTTGATATAGCGGGTGAGTCTTCCGTGGCGATCGTAGCCCTCCTCCTCGTTGATATGGGGCTTCCCGTCGCTGAAGGCGGCGGAGCCCTTGCACAAGGGACATTCCGTTTCCCTGCCCTTGTAAACCGAGTAGCATTTCCGTCCCTTCCAGGGGCCGAACATTTCCTCGAAGGCCGGGTTGGCCAGCACCAGGTTGAAGTCCTGGTCTATCACGGCGATCCCCATGGGAACGGCGTCGAAAAGGCTTTCCTTGATCCATGTGGTAAGGTCGCGGATATCGGGCATGAGGGTGACCATTTCCAGAGGGCTTAGGTTTGGGCCAATCGCTTTCACCGGACCTGCACCTTGCGGAGATTTCCGCGGCAGGCCTTCTTACAAGGCTGCTCACTAGTCCGTGAGATCCCGGATGAGCTTGAACAAGGCGTCCAGGACCAGGGGCTTCTCCATGACGGCCTCGGGCGGCGGAATGGAGGGGTCGCCGGTGAGGGCGGTAAAACCGGTCCCGATAAGCTCCGCCTTGGGAGACATGCCCGAGATGATGATCACGGGAATGCCCGAAAACCTGGGCACGCTTTTAAGTTCCTTGTACAAGGAGACTCCCGAGCGCACGGGCATCATGACGTCCAGCACGATGAGGTCGGGCATGTCCGAATTCAGGGCACCGGCAAGGTCCTCATCCTGGCCCATTGCGCGGGCCTGGTATCCTTCATCCTCCAGGGCCGCGCAGAGGTAGGCGCAGATGTCCGGCTCGTCGTCTATGATCAGGATGCGTTTGGGCATGTATCCTTCCTTGAAACCTCCGTGCGCCGGCAATGCGCGAAGCGGAGACGGGCTCATTCTCATTGTGGCCAGGTTCCAGCGGAGCCGATCTTTCCAATGTTTCGAAACCTTTCCGGTTTAGGAAAAACTCTGATACGGACCCGCGCAAGAAACCATAATTCCTATCTTTACAGTAGAATTTATAACAGAACACCCCCCGGGCCGCAAGAACTTTCCGGCCACCAGAGCCTTGGAATTGGGGGTTTACGCAGGGGCGGGTTTCGGTATATTAAGAAAAACAAGCCCTGTGGCAGGGCTCTTCAAAATCCGGGGATTCGTGGGAAAAAAAACTCTGCGCATACGACTGCACATCATCCTGCCCCCGCTCCTGCTGGGAGCCTCGATTCTCTTTTTCCTCCTGTGGTGGACGCGGGAAAAACCCGTCAGCATTCCGGTCAAGGAAACCCTGGTCATCCGCAGCGCAGGGGAGGAGCCGGCTCCGGACTTCGTCCGCAACGGAAAACTGGTGATTCTCACCCGCAATTCCCCCACCACCTACTACGAGGGACGTTTCGGTCCGGCGGGCTTCGAGTACGATCTGGCCACCGCGTTCGCCCGGAGCCTGGGGGTCGTCCCGGAGTTCGTGGTCATGGAAAGCGTTCCCGCGATCCTGAACGCCCTGGCCAAGGGCAAGGGCGACATCGCCGCGGCAGGCGTGGCCCGAACGCCGGAGCGGGAGAGGCGCTTCGCATTCGGTCCGGCCTACTCCTTCGTGGAGGAGCAGCTGGTCTGCCGGCGATCGGCCAACATGCCCCGAAGCATCAAGGGGATTCAGGGAAAAGACCTGGTGGTCATCAAGGGCTCGCGCCATGAAAAGCTCCTGTCCCGCTTGAAGGAGCGTTTTTCCGACCTGACCTGGGAGAGCAACTCCGACTACTCCGAAGACCAGCTGCTGGAGATGGTGGCACAGGGTGAGATCGAAGCCACGGTTGCGGACTCCAACCTGACGGCCGTCAATCAGCGGTACTATCCCCAGCTGGCGGTGGCCTTTTCCCTTTCCGAGAAGCAAAACCTGGCATGGGTAACGCGAAAAAACGACGTGGAACTCCTCTCCGCGGTGTACAACTTTTTCCGCGAGCCGGAGGGAACCCGCGCCCTCAACATGGCCACGGAACGGCATTTCGGGCACATCGGTGACTTCGATTACGTAGACATCACCTCCTTTCACGGCAAGATCCAGGCGGACCTGCCCGTTCTGCGCCCCATGTTCGAGGAGGCCGCCCGGAAGAACAACGTGACCTGGCATCTGTTGGCAGCGCTTTCCTACCAGGAGTCCCACTGGAACGAGTGCGCGCAAAGCGAGAAAGGCGCCCAGGGCCTCATGATGCTCACCGGCCCCACCGCCCAGCTCCTGGGGGTCTGCGATCCCCTGGATCCGGGGCAGAGCATCATGGGTGGCGCGAAGTATATTTCGGAGATGATCAAGGCCGTTCCCGACTCGGTGGAAGGAAGGGAAAACCGCATCCGCTTCGCATTGGCCGCCTACAATGTGGGCCTGGGCCATTTGCTCGATGCGCGAGCCCTGGCCAGAAAGATGGGAAAGAATCCCGACCGGTGGAGGGACATCAAGGAAATGCTTCCCCTGCTTTCCCAACAGCAGTATTACAAGGACCTGCAACACGGCTACGCACGGGGCGGAGAAACCGTGCAGTTCGTCCAGAGAGTCATCAACTATCGGGATATTCTAGAAAAAGCCACCCTCCGGCGGGGCTCGTCAAAGAAGGTTGCAAAAATTTCCGAATCCAAGCATACTGCTAGCCCCTGACCGGTTTTTTAGTGCTTGTCATGATCGCCGTCTGGCTCGCCCGCCGCCCGGGCGGTTTTACGGGGTCGGCCTCTTCCAGCGGGAATCGTGGCAGGCACGTTATACTGCGCCAACTTCATGCTCAAGCCGCTGCCGATTTCCGTGTAGCTCTTGTGTTCCACTCCGCGGAGAAAACCGTCGGAAACAAGGAGGATGCTTCATGAAACGCGATCACGTTCTGTTGGCCGTGCTGTGCCTCTTGCTCTGCTTCTCCTCCCGGCCGGCCCTGGCCGGTTCCGATGCGGGCACCCTGGGTGTCGGCGCTCGGGTGGGTTACCAGTGGTTCGCCAACGATACCGTGGACAACGTGGAAGTGACCTTGGACCCCTGCGGCGTTTTCGGAGTAAACGCCCTGTACTTCCCCCTTAAAAATTTGGGAGTGGAGGTTGCAGGCGAGTTCCAGAGGACCAAGATCAACGTGGGCGGCCCGGAAGCGGGCGACCTCAGCACCATCGGGCTCCTTCTCACTCTTCGATATCAGCCCACCATCTGGGGAAGGTTCATGCCTTACGTGGGTGCGGGCGGCGGGTACTACTTCCAGGAGTTCGACCACATCTCTCTGTATATCGCCCGCAGATGGCAGCCCCGGGGCTATGTGCCCGCAGACATCAACCTGGAGGACGGTTTCGGCGCCCACCTAAGCGCCGGCATAGACATCCCCATTGACAAGGAGCTCATCAAGGGCGCGGCCCTCAACATGGAATGCCGTTACAACTTCCTCAAGACCAAGCAGGAAAAACTTGCCGACGCCCCCGACATCAAGCTGGACGGCTTCATCCTCTCCGGAGGGTTCAAGTACTTCTTCAAGTAAACACATCAGGACCGCACCCCCTAAAAAAACGAGGAGGATGGGATCGTATCCGGGAAAACCGGGCCCATCCTCCTTTTGTTTTACAGGGCCGAAGGTTTTGAAAAATAATCGTGCGCATGTAAACCAAATCCTCCCTGCGCGCGACTTAGCCAGTAAACCTTCCGTTTGCCCCGCATGTTTACCATCACATAGGAGGAGAGCCATGCACCGGAAACCGAATCTTTCCAGCAAACGACTGCCGGCCGCTGTGACGGCCGTGCTTCTTCTCGCTACGGTCCTGGGCGGGCTCATCGGCTGCTCGGGAGGAAGCGACTCCGCTTCCTTCAACCAACCTGCCGGCGCACAGGCCAACGTCCTGGGAAGCCTCCTCGTCGGCCTCACCGATGCCGAGGGCGACTTCACGAGCTATGCGGTGGACGTGGTTTCGCTCACCCTCACACGGCAGGACGGCGCGAAGGTCTCGGTCCTGCCCTTACAGACTCGGGTGGACTTCGCCCAGTACACGGACATGACCGAGTTCCTCACCGCAGCCTCCGTGGGCCCAGGCCTGTATGTTGCGGCGGAGCTGACCCTGGACTACACCGGCGCCGACATCTGGGCCGAAGGCCCCGACGGCCAGAGCCAGCAAGTGACCCGGGTGCTGGATACCGAAGGCTCCCCCGTAACGCAGCTCACCTTGACGGTTGACCTGGTGGACCGCAAGGCCCTGGTCATCGCGCCCGGCATTCCGGCTACCCTGACCCTGGACTTCGACCTGGCGTCCACCAACCGCGTGGACTTCGGCCCTCCCGTCACCTGCTACGTGTCGCCCGTGCTCAGCGCGTCCGTCATCGTGGAGAAGCCCAAGCTCCACCGCGTGCGCGGGCCGCTTGTATCCGTCAACCCGGAGTCCGGCTCCTTTTTGCTGGCCATCCGTCCTTTTGTCCACGCGTTGAAGGGCCAGGGCCCCGACTTCGGAAAGTTCACGGTCCGCACGGGTCCGGGCACGGTCTTCGTGATAGACGACATTTCCTACCAGGGGGAGGATGGGGTGGCCGCGCTGGCCCAAAAGCCCGCCGGTACGGCTGTCGTGGCGTTGGGCGACCTTCTGGGGGGACCGGTGCGCTTCCTTGCCCGTGAGGTGCGGGCCGGCTCCACCGTGCCCGGCGGAGACAAGGACGCGATTACGGGAAACGTCACGGCACGGGCGGGAAACGTGCTCACGGTGCAGGGCGCCAGCATGGTTCGCAAGGATGGGTCCGTGGCCTTTCTGCAGAACGTTGCCGTCACGGTCTCGGACTCCACCGCGGTGAGCAAGGCCCTTTCCCCTGACCCGGCTTCCATCGCCGACATCTCCGTGGGCCAGCGCATCAGCGTGTTCGGAACCATGCAGGAGGGCGAGATGGACGCCAGCGCCGGACACGCCCACCTGATGGTCACGTCTGTGTTCGGAACAGCGGCGGGGAGCGGCTGGCCCCTGGTCCTGTCCCTGGGCTCCATTGACCTGCGGCCTGCCTCCGCTTACACCTTCGCCGGAACGGGCACGAGCCCGGAAAACGACGCAGACCCCGACAACTACGAGATCGCCACAGGCGGAATGGATGTCTCGGGAATCCCGGAGGACGCCCCTGTCAAGGTGCTGGGCTTCCCCGCTCCCTTCGGGACCGCGCCCCTGGATTTCACGGCCCTGTCCGTCACCGACTTAAGCCTCGTCCGGGCGTCGCTCACCATCTCCTGGCCTCCGAAAGCCGAAAGCTTTCTGGAGGAGCTGGGGCCCGACGGGCTGGTGCCCAATCTTTCCACGGCGGGATTCTTTCATCACCTGATCCGTGGAGGCGTGGCCAAGCCCGTGCCGCCCGAAGGCGCGCCGCGGATCGTTCCCGCGGAAAAGGGAATCTATATCCTGCGCGGTCCGGGCTTCCGGCTGGTGTTCCTGGATTTCGGCGAAATGACCGCGGGGCTCGCAGACCGGCTGGACTCGGGAGCCCGCATCCGCGCCCTCTCCGCTTCAGGCGGCTACTCTCCGGGGGAAAACACTCTGGAAGCGGACTCCCTGGTCATCACTTTCGGATAAAGATGCGGACACCATAAAAAAGGGACGGGGCGGCTCGCGCCCCGTCCCTTCCCCCCTCCCCCCGCGGTTACACTATTTGGCTTTCCCCGAACGCTGCCCGGTCCGGTTTTGGCAAGCGCTTGGCTTTGTCTCTTTCCTGCCGGAACAATCCCGCAACAACCTTCGGGGATGCCTTATCCTTGCCGCCTTGTTATGCGTTTGCATGCACCTTAGGTATTACAAGATCCGCAACGAAGAAAGAAGGCTGTCGTCCAGCGTGCCGGTGACGGAAAGGCCCTTGTCCTTCTGGTAGCTGCGAATCCCCCAGAAGGTGCGGGGCCCGAACACGCCGTCCACGGCCAAGTTGTAGTAGCCTTCCTGGGAAAGCCTTTCCTGGACCTCTTTCACCAGCTCGGTCCGGTGGGTACGGGACGACAGCGGAACAGCGGCCCAGCCTTCCTTGGCCTCGTCGACCTTCACTCCCGCGCTGGCAGCAGCAGGCTCCGGCTTGGGAACGGACGGCGCCGGGGCGGCCGCCTCGCTCTTCTGGACCTGGGACGCAGGAGCGGCCGCGGCGGGCTCGGCCGCCGGAGGAGCCTGCATGACCGAGGCGTAGGTAGCGCTCTTTGCAGACTTTCGGTGGTGGCGGAAATCGTCCAGGTTGTCGGTAAGCTCGGTCAGAAGCTCCTTGGGAAACATGGTGCCGGAAAGCTTTTTCCAGACGGGATGGGTGGCTTTTTCAAATGCGGCCAGATCCTCGGGCTTCATCTTCGCTTCCTGGACTCCGTAGGAGTACATGGCGTTCAGGCACTTCTGGTTGTCCTTGCGCACCTCCTCGCAGAACTGCTTGATCATGGCCGGTCTTTCCTTGAACATCATGTCCCGGTAGTTTCGGGGAAGCGAATTCCAGGCGTCCATGGTGACCACGATGGCGGCGGGCGAGTAGCGGAGCTTCATGGGGTTGATGAAGCGGTAGACCTGGTAGACCTGGGCGCCCACGATCCAAAGGGCGGGCCCCAGGGCGCAGTCCACGATCTTCTGGCGGGTGGCCGAGGCAGCCTCGGGAACGTTCACCGGGACGGGTACCGACTTCATGACCTTGGCCAGCTCCTCCTCCACCGGCCCGTACCAGATCATCATGCGGATGCCTTTCAGATCTTCGGGCCTTTCGATGGCATGGTCGAAGGAATATAGCTGGTCGAAGTCCTGGTCCACCCAAGCCACCATGAAGTAGCCGCGCTCCGCGGCCAGGCCGTCGAAGGTGGGGGCCATCTGCTCCTTGATGTAGTCCACCTCCTCCCAGGAGCGGAACATGAAGGGAAGCTCCAGGACGCCCATCTCCGGCACCACCATGACCACGCCCTGGCCGGACAGGCCCGCACCCTGGATCTGGCCGATGGCCATCTTGCGGATGTAGTCCTCGTCGTCGCCCATGACTCCGCCCCAGTAGACCTTGACCTTCATGTTTCCTTCAGTGGTCTTGTCCACGAAGGGAAGGACGATGGACTCGATGTGCCGGGCCCATCCGATGCCCTTGGGCGCAAGCGTGGCGAACTTCCAGCGCAGAACTCCGTCTGCGCTTTCGTCGGCGGGTGCGGCAAAGGCCGCGGCCGAGAGACAACAAAAAACGGCCAACATGAAAACCGTCCAAATCCCCCGGCGAAACTTTTTCATGCGCCCTCCTCCCCGCAATGCGCGGGCTGTCCCTGCAGCTGAGCCCAGGCGACTGGCCGCAGGAACTAAAAGAAAACAATGCAAATGTCCGTTGGTAAAAACGATGATAATCCGGCAACTTCCGGGCCAAAACCCCGGCAGGGGCAGGGATGAAACGCCTCTACTCCGGCCGCACGGCCGGACGATTCGATGGAAAATGGATGATGAGGCCCGGTTTTTGCGGATTCCTGCAAAGCTATTGCTCTGCCCGCATCCTCTTTCTCCCCAAAGAGGCGCTGCAGGAAAGCTTGTGCCGCAGAGCCGGAATAAAGGCACATCGGGCGGTTTCCGGTGTTCCTGCGGCAGCGCATCCTGCCGATTGACCACGGTGCTGTTGCCGTTATTGCTTAGCGCGGCACAGAAACAGCTTCAATCGGTCGGGGCTATGATTTTTTTACCGCACTTTCTCGCGAATTTCCAGCGGAAATAACTGACATTGTGTCACTTTAATGCCTTTTTCAAAAATCGATAAGCCGCTACGGGAGTTACAATGCTATTACAACAGGAGGGCCTGCAGAGAATAGTGAAAGGGGCGATGGGGAGGAGTAATTTGATGATTTTCATTTGAATTGACTAATGATAGCAAAAATTCCTTCAAGAATAGCTTTTAACGCTTATTTCTTTAATATCTAGAAAGAAATAATAAAAGCATGAGAAGATAGAGATACATAACTTATTATAATTTAATGAATTTAAATTATTTAATATTATAATTCCTAACAAGCTATATCATCTACTCGGAAATCCTGCGGATATTCGGGCGGCGTGGGTTTAGGGGAGTGATGCCAGCTCTGGGGATTGTTCTATCTCATTCCTCTGTCCTGACCCACTTTTCCATACGTTGGGCCGCGAAGCCCGGAATGAAGTATTGAATGCGGTCCGGTCCGGTGGACGGGCTTCCTGGCGCCAACCTACTAAAAACCCTATTTCCCGGTACTTCCGGAGTGCCGCTACCGCCTGCTGGCGCAATGGATCAAAAAGTTTTACGGAAAAGGGGGGTGGGG
>JBFMHL010000102.1:0-11229 GCA_040753055.1 Thermodesulfobacteriota bacterium
CCCGGCGGACGGAGGGGCCGAGGACCGGCCCTTCCGTCCGCCGCTTATCCGCTTCACGAGGCCCTTCTTTTCCATCCCAAGCCCAGGTTGCGCCATGGAACACGAAAATTCCCCCGGCAAAGTTCTGCGCCTCAAAACCGGCTACAACCCCAACTCCAGCTCCGTGGGAAGCTCCCTGCCCCAGTTCTTCGCCTTTGCCCTCGCTTCGGGTGCGCTGGCCATGGCCGGGATTCAGATCGCGCTGTACTTCAAAGAAAAGAACAAGAAGGCCGCGGAAACAGGCGGGGCGGGTAAACCATGACCAGGGGTATGAATGCCATCCTGCTTGTTTTCTTCCTGCTCCTGGCCAGCCTCGTGCTTTCGTGCTCCGACCAGGGCCGGGGGCTCAAGGTGGGAGAAAGCCCCGGAGACTTCCGCCTGGAAACCTTCTCCCACGGGCGTTTTTACCTGAACCAGCAAAAAGGCCGGATCACCATGCTGGTTTTCTGGGCCACCACCTGCCTGGGGTGCAAGGAGGAAGTCATCGCCCTGAAAAAGGTCCAGGCCGCCTTCGGCCCCAAAGGGCTTTCGCTGGCGGCCGTGTGCATAGACCCGGAGAACACCGATCTTCTTGCCGCCATCGTGAAGGACGTTTCCCCTCCATTCCCCGTGTGCCTGGACCGCGGTGCCAAGCTGTTTCGCTCCCTGGGCCTTTCCGAGGTTCCTTCCACCGTGATCGTGGATCAAAACGGCAAGGCGGCCATGATCCGCATAGGCTACGATGCTGCCATCAGCAAGCAGGTGAAAGACAAGCTCGCCCAGCTCCTTTCCGAAACTCCGGCGCGGTGAGGGGGCCCGCCCTCGGGTGCCGGGTGAAACGATAGCGCCCGACCCCCTTGCTGCGCCCGAGCCTTTCCGGCCATCCGAAAACACGGCCTTCCCTTTGCCTTAAAAATGCTGGTAGAATGGCGGGCAATCGCCCGATTCGCACTTTGCCGGACCTTATCTCGAAATTTTTTCCTTATGTCATATTGAGTCGTTAGATTTGAGATAGCTTTCAACCGATCCAAGAGGAACGTCCATGCCGCTTGCCCTGCAAACCCGGAGCGCCAAGCATCGCGGCGCGTTGCGGGCGCCCCGAGCCTTCCCGAGGGCTATCACCGTAGCGCTTCTCCTCGCCCTCTTCCTGCTCGCCCCTCCGGCTCAGACCCGAGCGGCCGATTCCTTCGGCTTCCTCGTCGCGCCCTACCTCACGGAGGTCACCCAGGACTCCGCGGTGGTGGCCTTCCTGCTGAAGGAGCCCGCGGCCGCCACGGTCCGGGTTTTCTTCCCGGACGGGCCCAGGGATTTTTCCTCGGAAAAACCGCAGGCCATGCACTTCATTGCCGTTTCCGGCCTTTCGCCCCAGACTGCATATCGCTACGAGGCCTCGGGGCCGGGTTTCGGAACGCCGAAAAACGACGCCAGCTATGAGATCCGCACCGCCTGCCTGCGGGGCGAGTCCTACTCCTTTGCCGTGTACGGCGACACGAGGCCGGGCGACACCGGAACCAATGTGCACCACCGGGATGTGATGTCCCAAGTGCTCTTCACCGACCCTTCCTTCTGTCTGGCCCTGGGCGACCTGGTGGACGACGGCTCGGACATGGCCCAGTGGGAGGCCTTCTTTGCCGTGGAAAACCCGGTGCTGCGGAGAACGCCCCTCTTCCCCGTACTGGGGGACAACGACATTGCCCAAGGCCGCGGGCTGGCCACACGGTTTTTCCCATGGCTCGACAAGGGCTACTACAGCTTTGCCTGGGGCGGAACCCGGTTTATCGGGCTTTCCGCCTGGGACACCCGCGGTCTTCAAAGCCAGGCCGAGCTTTCCGAGGGCTCCCAGCAGACCCGCTGGCTCGTTTCCGAACTCTCCAAGCCCGATGTCCAGGAAGCAGCCTTCCGCGTGGTCTTCCTGCACGACCCGGTCTACATCTCCCGCGGCCGCGCCGCAGAGGTCATGCGCCGGGTATGGGCGCCGCTTTTTGAAAAGTACCGCGTGGACGTGGTGTTCGCCTCCTGGCACCTCTACGAACGCATGCACGTAAACGGCGTGGCCTACATCATCACGGGCGGCGCGGGCGCGGAAATATTGTGGATGAACAAGAACCCGGCCTTCCCTTCCCAGGCCGAAGCGGCCCGGCACCACTTCTGCCGAGTGGACGTGAACCAGGGCTCGCTCACCATCCGGGCCGTGGCCGACGACGGAACGGTGCTGGACTCCATCACGCTGGCCCCCCGCGGCCAAGCGGCGGACTCCGCGGAGAAGATCGAGCGCCTTGCCAAGAGGCTGGGCCGCACGGTGAACATCAACGCCCGGCCCGGCCTTCCGGTCATGGACCTCCATTTGTTCTCCTACGACTGCTCTTACTGCAAGAGGCTTCTGGGCCGCGAGCTTCCGGAAATGGCCCGGAAAAACGGGGTGGCCTTGCGGGTCTTTCATTACGACCTGGGCCTGGAAGGCTCCTACGACCTTTTCCTGAACGCAGGTGCCCGGTTCGGCCGCCAGGACTCCGACCTTCCCGCCGTGTTCGCGGGAAAAAGCGTGCTGGGAGGCGAAAGCGAGATCGAAACGGGCCTTCCCCGGCAGATGGAGGAGTTCGCGAAAAGCCCGGAAAGGTACCGGGATGCCTCGCTCTCCCCCTTTTCCGTGCGCTACGACACCAAGACCATGGGGGAAAAGGCCTTTGACGCGCTGACCCTCCCCATGGTGCTCGGCGCTGGCCTTCTGGACGGCATCAACCCCTGCGCCTTCGCCACCATCATCTTCCTGGTTTCCTACCTGAGCCTCTTCGGAGCCTCCACGCGGCGAGTGGTGGCAACAGGCCTTCTTTTCTCGCTTTCGGTCTTTTGCACCTACTTCGCCATCGGGCTGGCGTTTTTCCACTCCTTGAAATCCGTTCTGGCCCATCCGGGGCTTGCGTTTGCCATCAACGGCATTCTGCTCATCATCGTTGAAATCCTGGCCATCCTTTCCGCCCGCGACCTGTACCTGATTCTTTCAGGCCGGCGCGAGGCCATGGCCCTGAAGCTTCCCGAACGCCTGCGGAACGGAATCCAGAAGCGGGTGCGCTCCTTTGCCGAGAACCGGGCCGCGGCCGTGGGCGCCCCCATTGTTCTGGGTGTGGTGATCTCCGCCATGGAGCTCACCTGCACGGGGCAGGTCTACGTTCCCATCGTGGCCATGATCGCCGAGCCGGCCCGAAGGGGCTCGGCCGTCTTCTATCTGCTCCTGTACAACCTGGCCTTCATCCTGCCGCTCCTGGCCGTGTTCGCCCTCGCCCTCATGGGAAGGCTCTCGGCCGTCTCCTCCCGCGGCCGGAGGGCCACGGCCCTGGTGAAGCTGGGCAACACTCTTTTCTTCCTGGTCATGGGCTGGGTTCTGCTGCACAACATGAACGTTGTGTGATACAAAAAGATAGCGCCCCCGGCGGGGCAAAGGAAGATCATAGGAACGGGGCAGGGGCTGGCCGGCATCCTCGGAAAGCCCCTCCTGATCCGCCGCCAGGACTCTCGCTCTTTTCCTTCCCTTCCGGCATGAGGACCGCATGGAGATCACCGCCCAGGAAAAACCGCAGGAAGGCGGCCCAGGCAGGATTCTTCGGGTAAAGTGGGGCGTAAACCCCAACTCCAGCTCCATGGGCTCGCTGGTCTTCGCCCTGCCCGCCGCGCTTCTGGCGGTGACCGTCGGGTTCGGCGCCGTCTCCGCGCTGATCCTTGCGCGCTTCATCCAAAAGCCTCCGGACATGGTGGAAAAGGAGGTCGCCGCCCGGCCGGACAAAAGCTCCTCCCCCGACACGGCGGTGGGCCCATGATGCGGAAATGCCCGGTCCTTTTCCTGCTCTTCCTCCTGGCCCTTGCGCCGGCGCTTTCGCCCGGGCCCTGCCCGGCTTTCGAAGGCCCCGCGCCTTTGGCCCAGGCCGGGCTCTTCCTGGAGGCGGGCAAGTACTCCGAAGGGGTCGCGATTCTCCGGGAGGCCATCAAGGACTCCCAGGCGGATCCTGCCTCGCAGCGAGAAGCCCTGCTTCGCCTGGCCGAGTTCTATGCCAACAAGGCCTGCGCCATGGATGACGCGAAGGCGCTCTTGTCCAGGTTCATGCAGATTCCGGGTCCCGAGGCCGACGACCCGCAGGGCCGGCAGGCGGCCGCCCTGCTCGCCCGGATACGGGACGACTCCCGGCGATTCGCCCCCCAGGACGCCCTGCTGGCCAAAGCCCGGGCCGACCTCGCCCTCCCCTCATCCCCGGTCCGAAGCGCCATCATCGCGTCCCTGGAAGAGCTCACCCGCGACACCCCGGATTATTACCGCATGGCCGAGGCCTGGTTCCTGTTGGGAAACCTTTTCCTGGAGGGCCGCGAAACCGCCAAAGCTGTGGCCGCCTTTACCAACGCCGAAGCCAAGGCCCCGGCCTTGGGCTTCTTCCTTCCCCTGGACTCGCTTCTCGCTCGCGCCAAGGCCGAGCAAGGCGCTTTCCGGGCCAACCTGATCGTCCGCCTGGGGCTCCTGGCCCTCCTTTTCTCTGCCGCCGTCCTTTTCTACACCGCCCGGCCCTGGACCTGGGTCGGCGGCAGGCACCTTCTCCTCCTGGGAGCCTTGCTCGTGGCTTTTGCCGTCATCTACTTCGCCGGCCAGGCGTTTTTGGACGGTTACACCGATCCCGCCGCGATCCTCGCCGCCGACCCCAACGCCATGCCCTCCTTCGTGCTCACCGGCATGTTCACCCCCGGCTCCGAGCCCTCGCGGCTCCTTCTGGGCTACGGGCTCGCCGGAGTCTTAGCGCTCTTCCTCTTCGCCGTGGGAAGCGCCCCAATTAAAAACCGGGCCAACGCCCGGCTCCTCATCTACCTCTATGCCTGGCTCTGCTTCGGATTCCTCGCGGGCGCCTTCTACGTGCGGGACTGCCGGGGCCGCAGCTTCACCGAAGGCCCGCGAGGAACGAAGAACGCCTTCGAGCAGGCCAAGACCTGCTTCTTCTTCGATTTAGACGAGCCCGAGCCCTACATTCTCACCGACCCCAAGGCCTACGCGGGCATTAAGACCAGCGCCATCTCCGATCAGGAGCTCCTCGGCTGGGTGCAGAAGAATGTCCCGGCAAAGGGCTCGGACCCGTCAAGGTTTCCCAAGCCATGAAATACCGCTACGAAAACTTCGGGGGCATCATAGCAAGCGAAGATCCGCCCTTTCTGGCATTCGTGGACAGGGCCTACATGCGGGAGCTGGATCTGCCCCCTTCGCCTTTGTGGGATAGCGAGGACTGCTCGGTGGGGATCCTCTCGGCCCCCACCGAGGTCCACTTCGCGCTCACCAACCGCTGCGGCGCAGGCTGCGCCCACTGCTACATGGGATCGGGAAACGCCGAGGCAGGCGAGCTTTCGGAACCCGCATTCCGGACCGCTCTGGCCCGCCTGGCGGACATGGGGGTCTTCCACATCGCTCTGGGCGGCGGCGAGGCCCTGGAGCGGCCGGACCTGTTCTCCATCGCCCGGTTTGCCCGGGAAAAGGGACTGGTCCCCAACCTCACCATCTCCGGCAGACTGTTGACCCCGGAGCTGGCGGAAAGGATGCGCGTCTTCGGCCAGGTGAACGTGTCCATGGACGGCGTGGGCGAAGGATATGCCGTGTTCCGGGGCAAGAACATGTTCCCGGAAGCGGACCGGGCCCTGCGTCTGCTGGTGAAAGCCGGCGTGCCCGCGGGGATCAACTGCGTGGTGGGGAGGCGCAACGCGGACCAACTGGAGGAGCTTTTTTCCTATGCCGCCGATGCCGCGGCAAACGAGATCGAGTTCCTGCGCTTCAAGCCCTCAGGGCGCGGCGCGTCCCGCTACCGGGAGGAGTGCACCACGGACCGGCAGAACCGCGAGATCATCCCCGCCCTATCGGAGCTTTCCGGCCGCCACGACGTCCCGGCCAAGATTGACTGCTCCTTCGTGCCCATGCTCTGCTTCCACAGGCCGGAAAAGGAGCTCCTCCTCTCCATGGCCACCTATGGCTGCGAGGCGGGGAACGTGCTCCTGGGGGCCCGGTCCGACGGCTCGGTCTGCGGCTGCTCCTTCCTTCCCCCGACGGACCTCAAGGTGGCGGATCTAGGCACGGGCTTCCACGGTCACCCCGGAATCGCCCGGCTGCTCCGTTTCGCGGAGAACGCGCCCGAGCCCTGCCGTTCCTGCGACTACCTGGAGATCTGCAAGGGCGGTTGCCGTGCCGTGGCCCTGCACGTGTCCGGGGACTTCTCGGCCCCCGACCCCGGCTGCCCCTTCGTGGCCGAGCGCACCGGCCCTTGACCCCGGCGACCCCGGTTCAGGGCGCGCTTTCCTGCAAAGCCTTCCGATAGCCTTCTGCCCGGGATGCAAAATCCGGATTCTGCGCCAGCTTCTCGATGAAGAGCGCGGCCTCCTGCGGCCTTTTTTGGGAAAGGAGCGCCGACGCCATGTTGCTCAATGCCACCGGATCTCCGGGATGGGCCGAAAGCACCCGGCGGGACGCCTCCTCCGCTTCGGCAAAGCGCTCCTGACGGATGAGGGCGTAGGATATGTTGTTCCATGCCGCAGGTGCAATTTCCTCCGGATACCGGGCCGTCCAATAAACCGCCAACCCCAGCAGAAGAGCCGCACAAACCACCGGGGCGATGCTGCGCCGGGAGATCCATCGGACGAAAGCCGCGACCCCGTGGGAGCCCACCACGGCCGCAGGAAACAGAAGCAGGATCCGGTAACGCGAGGTCACGTAGAAAAGCAACAAGGCGGTAAACAGGGCCGCCGCGGCCCCCAGGCAGGGCAGCGCGGGCCGCAGGAGCTTCCGCTCGAAGAGGAGCATGTCCGCGAGCCCCGTCAGAAAAAGCGCTACCAGCAGGGGCCAGGGCAGGAAGAAGGCTCTGTGCAGGCTCAGATGGTGCTTCTTTTCCAGGGCCATGCTGTAGATCAGGCCTGGCTCCCGAGGCCCCACCGCAAGAACCGCCTTCCGCGCCTCCAGGCGCAGCCAGTCGCCCGGATGGTTGCGGATGAAGGAAAGCCCCTGCAGGAAAAAATACCGGTCGGCCTCCGTCACGGTGACGGGCCGGCCCAGGTTACGGGACGCCAGCGCCACCATGCCGTCCAGCTGGCCGTTGATGTCGTCGGTGAGCCCCGGAATGGGGGTGTAGAGACCCCGGGCCGACGGGTTGTTGCCCTGGTAGAAGGTGGGCCCGCCGTTGGGGGGGCTCAAGAAAAAGGTCCCGGTCCGGGCCTGGTTGATCAAGCCCCAGCAAAGAACGGGAACCAGGGCGGCCGCGCAGACGGCCAGCATCCGCTTTGCTGCGAAGCGCTTCCAGCCGGGCTCCTGCCTGATGAAGAAAAGCAGGAAAAAAACCACGGCCACCACCAGGGTATACTGGCTGCGAACCAGCACCGCGGCTCCGGCGGCAAGGCCCAGAGATGCCGCGTCCCGGGGTCGGGAAAGCGCCGAGTATCGGCTCGCCAGGGCCAGAAACAAGGCCAGGAAGAAGAGCGAAAAAACCTCGGGAAGTACCTTGAGGGAGAAAAAGGCCAGAGGGAAGTAAGCCATGACCAGCACGAAGGCCACGGACCCGTGGCCTTTGCCGAAAACATTCCGTGCGCACAACGCCGCCAGCAGGCCTGTGGCAAAGGCCGCCGCCATCTGCAAAACATAGACCGCCGCGAGGTTGTAGCCGACCAGGAAGACCGCCGCCGTCAGGGTCAGCGGGTACAGGGGAGCGGAGAAGAACATGGGCGGCAGGGGCTTCCCCAGGATGCCCGTGTCCACCGCGATCCTCCAATAGTAATCCGCGTCCACCACGGGAACCCGGGCCAGGGGCGAAAGCCTCAGGTACTCTAAAAGCAGCAGCAGGTATAGCAGGAGAAAAAAAAGAGAAAGGATCTGAATCGAATATTTTTCCGCAAAGCACTTCATGGTCTTTCCCGGCCGTTCCCCGATCAGGCTCCGGGCGCCCGCGCAAACAGGCACATGCCCGCGATTTGTAAGAATGCTACTTCATTCTTCCATACTTTGTAAAGATTTGTTTTAACAAGATTTTTATAATGCGATCCCGAACCGGAGCCGACCGGGAAAGCCGCGGGCCCGGCGCCTGCCCTCCGGCCCTTTCCTTTCGAAGCCCGCCCGGTTTTCGGCATCTGCCGCCCGCCCGGATGCGCCATGCAACAGCGTTCTTCCAAAGCTTTCCGGCAGCATGCCGATAACCTTCTGTTTTCAACAATGCTGGAATTTGTTACTATTCCCTATTCCCAGTGGAATGCCGGAGAGGAATCCGGCGCGGGAAGGGTTGCGGCACCGGGGAATGCCCGGCAGAACCCCGGCAAATTGTTGGCAAGCCACCGTTTTATCAGGGCGGTTTATGCGAATCCCCTTTTCCTTGTACTACGACCCGAGGGACCATGCCCTGCTTTCCATGGTGAACCGGGCCATGGACGGGGGAATCACCCCGGACCACGCGCGCAAGGCCTTCTATCCCTACCTGCACCCCCGCGGAATCAAGGAGATGGCCGAGGCCAGGGGACTGCGCATCGCCTTTGCCGTTTTTTCCCTCATCAACAGCCTGGAAACCGGGCGCATGCAGGACCGGCTCTCGGCGCTCGCCTCGGTGGTGGAAGAGGCGCGCCACGCGGTAACCGGGACCATGGTGAAGAATACGGCCCGGGTTCTCCTCCAGATCATGAAGGACCTGGTGCGGGTTCGCGGCGACTACGGCAGGCAGCTGGCCCTGGCCCACGATTTCCGCATGGCCGCCTCGGGCAAGCCCAGGGTGATACGGGCCCTGCTCCAGCGCTACCACCTCCTGGAAATGCCCGAGGAATGGAACCAGATCACCTTCGACGATCACGTGCACGACGCTTTTACCAAGGGCCGCAAGTCCCCCACTCACCTCATCATGGACGCCTGGATCAAGGGCATCCGCAGGCTCCGGGTGATCTACTACAACCATGTGGAGCCGGTGGTTGCTGCGGAGCTCCTGGAGGCGGCCAACATCATGGGCGTGGACGTGCGCATCGGCGTGGAGTTCTCTGCACGGTTCCGCGACCGCTTCACCCAGCTCATCTGGACCCCCCGGGGCTTTGCAGACTCCCAGGCTTTTTTGTGCTTCCTCGCCGAACCGATGGTCATGGCCTTCATGGAAGAGGGACGGAAGGTCTCCGCCTACCAGGCTGCTCCGGTTTTGACCATGCTTTCCCGTTACAACGAAAAGCACCGTCACGCCTTGGCCCGCGACTACGGAATCGCCGCCCCCGAGCTTTCCGAAAAGGAGTTTGCGGCCTATGTGGGAAAAGGCCAGATGTCGCTCCTGCACCTGGCCGGCTTCATCCACCAGGCCCTCAGCACCACTGCAGGGTCGGGGCCCGACCAGGAACGGGTTCCGGACCCGGAAACCATCGGAGACAGGTACCTTCGCTTTGCGGACAACCCCGACGTACCCGATCCATCCGTGCCCTTGGACGGCCCGGACGTCCCCCAGTTCCTCCAGCTGGCTCCCCGCCAGGTGATCCAGAAGCTTTCCGCCTTGCACACCGGACACCGCATCACGTTGAACCTGACGGACCTGGCGCTGGAGGACGTCATCGAGATCCTCTACCAGTGCGAGGGGACTATAACGCGCCTGGAAATTTTCAACCTCAAGGACTACCTGGAGGACAAGGCCGGGAACATCGCCGCCATCAACGAGTTCATGAACGCGGTGAACGAGTCCAACCTGGTGCGCATCCAGGGGGTGATCCGGTCGGCCATGGAGGCGGTTTCCCGCTCCGAGTATCCGGACAAGCAGGACCGGCTCGACTCTCTCGACATGATCAGCCACGACATCATCAGCCTCAAGGCCTGGTATGCCGTGAACGGCATCAAGGCCCGCATGGGAAGCGACAGCACGGGCCGATCCATCCGCCGTCCCGGCATGGGTTTCGCCGCGCTCCAGTCCCTTCCGGCGCGTACGGTGCGGGTGGTGAAAAGGACCGCCGGGCCCCAGCGCATGGTGACTCCCGTGCAGATCACCTTGTTGCGCCACAAGGTCTACGTTCCACGGGTGGACCTGGGGGCGGGGCTGCGCTCCTTCTGCAGCCGCCGCGAGGCCCGGGCCGCCTGGGGATGGCCGTGCCGGAAGGTGAAAGAGGTCTTCGAGGTGGAGGATCACGGCATCCGGCTCACGGGCGACGGGAACGTGGTGAGCCTGGGAGGCGTGGGACCGCCCACCGGGGACGTACTGTCCCAGAAAACCGGTCAGCGGCCGGGCTTCTTCCAGATGAACACGGTCCTGCGGAACCTCATCAAGGTGGTGGCCGGATTCATCCCGGCCTTTCTGACCTTTTACCTGACCAAAGACTGGTGGGTGCTGGCCTACCTGGGCGCGCCCATCTGGTTCCTCATCACCGGCGCGCGCAACGTGGTCCAGGCGGTTTTGGGGGGCGGAGGGCTCAGGCGTTCTCCGCTTCTGAAATGGAACGACATGGTGAGCTGGGAGCGCATTTCGGACTCCCTCTTCTTCACCGGGCTTTCGGTTCCCCTTCTCGAGTACCTGGTAAAGATCCTGCTCCTGCAAAAAGGGTTGTCCGTCACTACCGTCACCCATCCCCTCATCCTGTACGCCGTCCTGGCCGTGGCCAACGGCCTCTACCTGGCCAGCCACAACCTATACCGGGGCCTTCCGCGGGCGGCGGTCATCGGGAACTTGTTCCGGAGCATCCTGGCCATCCCGTTGGCCTACGGTATCAACGAGGCGCTGGCTTCGCTCCTGGGTTTCTATGGCGTCGCCGCGGCGGAGCTCGCCTTGCAGAAATGGGCCGCCATCATCTCCAAGGCCGCTTCGGACTGCGTGGCGGCCATCATCGAAGGCCTGGCGGACCGCAACCTGAACCTGGCGGCCCGGAGGGGGGATTACGCGGACAAGTTCCGGCAGCTCGCCTGGCTCTATGAGCAGGTGGAGCTCATGTTCCCCGATGCCCAAGCCAACAGCTTCCTGGAAAAGCCGGAGAGGTTCTCCTCGAACGCCGAGGCCCGCGACCTGGAGAAGATATTCATTCTAAACGCGCTGGACATGCTTTACTTCTGGATGTACCAGCCCCGGTCCCGCAAGGCCCTGGCCATGATGGTGGAGGATTTTTCCGACGAGGAACGCAAATTATTCACCCTTTCCCAGGACATGCTGCTTCGGAAAAAGCCCATTGCGCGCATGATTCTGGACGGCATCCTGGATCCGCAGTTCTCCCGTCCCCTGG
>JBFMHL010000103.1:0-19168 GCA_040753055.1 Thermodesulfobacteriota bacterium
AGCCATTCGAGGTTTAGTGCCCATAATAACACCAAAAATCTCTTTCGCTGGGACCGGAAATAGCATCTAAAAATCTAATAGGCCTCATAGAGTAATTATTTTGAGATGAGATCTATGGGCTGTTTCCAAAAAAATTCGTTATGAGATGAGGCGAAAACGCCTGGGGCAAGGAAGCAGGTGGAAAAGGGACGCAGGCCTGGTGTCGCCACGTTGAGAACCTTTTTTACCTGATGACGACGTCATTGGGGTTTGCAGCCCATCGCAATAGAGTTTTTTTGGAAACCGCCCATAGGAACCCATCTTAAAAATATTTTCGTCGCGAGATTGCGCGTAAAAGTCAGGGGCAAGGAAACAGGCCCCCGCGGCCTGCATTACCCCCCGATAAGGCAGCCATGGAAACTCATCATCCTTCATGGTATCTTTTTATTAAAGAAGTCAGCAAATATTTACAGGGGCTTACCCTCCGACCGAAGGAACATCAAATTCTGAGCCCCTTGCAGGATTGCGCGAATAGAAAAGAATGCTGCTCCCCGAATTAAGGTTGTGACCGGAAGACCGGAGACAGGCATGTGCATGGCAACTGCAACAAGAGACCACGGGCCAGGCCAAAACAGTTGAAACGCTTGACAGCCCTCAGATACAATGGTTTATATGATATGAACCCATCTTAACAGTATTTTCGTTGCCGGATTGAGCGTAAAAGCCAGAGGTAAGGAAGCATATCCCATCGGTCAGTAAGCGTAGTTTTGCTGCGTCGAGGGGCGATGAGAACGATAACACTGACACAGGTTTTTCAAACCAATCGCAGCAGAAATAAGTTTATAAGATGTTTTCAGGCAATCAAGGAGGTATTATGAAAAAAATGCTGCTTCTGATTTTTCTTATCTGTTTAATCCCATTAGGTTGTGGTCCCCAGATACGCGTCATGCAGTATGATTCAGTAGTTAGAGCGCCCAACTTGGGGAGAATTGACGTATATCATTCCTTAAGTGAAGTAAACAGAAATTATAGAATAATTGCTGATATTAAAATAAAAAATACGCGCATTCACAAGCAAGACTGTAGGGAGGAAACAAAAAACATGCTGATATCCAACGCCGAGAAAATGGGAGGGGATGGCGTGGTCATAAATCCCTTTGAACAAAGGTCCCAGACCGTTTCCGACGGGATGGGAAGCAAGATAACTGAAAAATTTATATTGGGCACGGCCAACGTCATCGTATATGAGGAGAAGCTATCTCAAAAATAATTCAACTGATTAGAATTATTTCGCTTTTGACTAGAAGCTGTTTCATAACCCCGGATCACGTTTCAGGGCAAGGCGCGGGAAAGACGAAAAAGCGGAGCATACAGTTTGTATGTGAGCATTTTGAGAAGGCCCGGAACGCCGCCCTGGGGCGTCAGATGGGGTTATGAAACAGCTTCTACATTATTTTGGAGATGGCTTCTAGCCTCTCCGGCGTTGACCGAAGGTTCAAAAAGGGGAGAATGACATCCCCACTCCGAATCTTGGCCCCAAACCTTCAACCACGGAGACCGTCATGAAGGCGATCACCATCGTAGGCGCCGGCATCTCTGGCCTCACCGCGGCCATCATCCTGGCCCGCGAAGGCCATGAGGTCACCGTCCTGGAGCAGAAGAAGAGCATCGGAGGCGCTTCCCTCCACGCCTCCTCGGTCAGCGGGCGCGAGGTCTCCTTCGCCGACATGACCCCCCTCGACCTTCCCGCCTTGGGCCGCTACCTGGGCTTTCCCCTCGAGCCCGCGACCTTCTGCAATCCCCTGCCGAACCTTCGTCTACGGACCTTCGGCAAGGTCATGGACATGCCGCTTCCCGCGGAGGTCCACATGAAAATGGTGGAGCGCGGCTCCCGGGACTCGTCCCTGGACAATTTCCTCTACCGCCTGGCCAAGGACTCCGGCGTGCGCTTCTCCTTCGGCGCGCCGCTGCGCACCCGCAAGGACTTCAGCGGGCTTCCGCCCGGCTCCATCGTTGCCACGGGCATGTTCCGGCACGCCTTCGAGGCGCTGGACATCCCTCATACACCGGCCTTCGGCTACTTTGCCGGCGGCTCCGCGCCCGAGGGACGCAGCCCCTTCTGCGTGGCCTACTATGACGACCACACCCATGACTACGCCTACTATGCCTCGGCCAACGGCGTGGGAGCGGCCGTTTTGTTCCAGCGGGGCAAACCCCTTTCGGTAGCGAGCATGAGCTGGTTTCCCAGGCAGCTCGAAGCGGACGAAGGCCTCTCCTTTTCCGATTGGAACACCATCGAGGCCATCGCCGCCACCCCCACCGGGGCCTTCTCCAACCCCAGGCTCTTCTGCGGCGATCTCATCCTGACCGGGACGCTGGCCGGCATGCAGGACCCCTCCATGGTGCTGGGCGTGCACGGGGCTCTGGTATCCGGCCGCATCGCGGCCATGGCCGTCTCCGACCGGGACCGGGCGGCCCGGGAGTTCCGACGCATGAACCGGTGGTGGAAGTCGGCCTACGCCGTGCGGAGGCTCCTGTGGGCCACGCATCCCTGGGGGCCCCGGAGGGCCGTGCCGGCGGTGCTGGGCCTTATGTCCCGGGTGGACCCGCGCTTCCTGTGGCTGCTCAACCCGGCGGTTCCCGGCTGGATGCGCCTGCCGCAATGATCGAAGCACCATAGAAAGGCGACATGGTTTCCCCGACAGGGCGGATTGGGACCGCGGGACTTTTATTTCCCGAGGTAAAGCGATAGGAAATGCCCTTCACCCTGGACAGCATCGTCCCCTGGGGGCGCTCCTTTAAGGAGTACGCGGCCATGTTCGGCCTGACGGAGACCGACCTGCGGGGCCGAATCCTGGGCTGCGGCGACGGGCCCGCCTCCTTCAACGCCACGCTTACAAAACACGGCGGCCGCGTGATTTCGGTAGACCCCTTGTATGGCTTTTCTGCGGGGGACATCCGGCGGCGCATCCGGGAAACCTTCGACACCGTGGTGGCCGAAACCCGGAAGAACGCCTCCGAGTTCGTCTGGACCTCCATCCGGGACCCCGACGAGCTGGGGCGGGTGCGCATGGCCGCCATGGAGGACTTCCTAGCCGACTACCCGGAAGGCCTGGCGCAGGGGCGCTACGTGGACCCCCGGCTTCCCCGCCTGCCCTTTGCGGACGGTTCGTTCGACCTCGCCCTTTGCTCGCACCTCCTCTTCCTCTATAGCGAGCATTTGGACATTGCCTTCCACCTGGCATCCATCCGCGAGCTATGCCGCACGGCCGCCGAGGCGCGGGTCTTCCCCCTGCTGGAGCTGGGGGCCAAACCCTCCCGCCACCTCCCGGACGTCTGCAACGAGCTGCGGAGACAAGGATACGCCGTGGAGATTCTCGGGGTGGACTACCAGTTCCAGAAGGGCGGAAACCGGATGATGCGAATCCGGAGATGATTCTGCTCCGGCTGAAGCTTGGCCCGCCAAGGCGAACCACAGCGGACGACGGATAAGCTCGCAAGCAAGGATTTGGGCGGATTCAGCGGGCGCCGCGCGACAGGCTCATTTCCCCTGCACCCCCGGCTCCCCCTCCGTTCCGGGAGCGCCGCCCTGCATCTTCGCCCGGACCTCCTCCAAGTCCCGGCGCCATGCCGGGTCGGCACCCGGGGTGCCGAGTACCTGCTCATACTCCCGGACCGCGTCCTCCAGCCTTCCGCTTGCGGCCAGGGCCTTTGCCAGGTAGTAGCGGTACTTGGACTCCCGCGGACTCAGGCGCACCGCCTCGGTGAGGTATTGCACCGCCTCCTCGTTCCGGCCCCTCTCCATGAGCAGGATGCCCAGGTTTCCATAAGCAGGCGTAAATCTGGGAAAGTGGGCGATGGCTTCGCGAAACTCGGCCTCGGCTTCCTCCTTGTTTCCCATGATGGTGAGCGCAACGCCGGGGCTGTTGAAAACGGCCGGATTGGCAACATTGTCCCGGTCCAAGGACCTGAAGTAGGCAAGCGCTTCCGGGTACCTTCCCAGGCGCATGTATGCGACTCCTAAGTGGAGCTGGGCGGAGGCGCTCTGGGGCCTTTTTGCCACGGCGTCCTTCCAGATGGCCACTCCGTCCGCATAATCGAAGTTCCTTTGATACGTCAGGCCCCCCATAAGGGCGCAGACGACGGCCATGAAGGCGGTGAACGCGATCATGGAATGCTTCGCGGACAAAGCGGCCGAGGCCCGGAACGCGGCCAGGGTAAAAAGCGCCACCGGCGCGGCCAGGGGCAGATACATCCTGTGCTCCTCGATGTCGCACCACAGCGGCATGATGGACGAGGAAGGCGCCAGGATCAGGAAGAACCATGCGCCCACGAACCCGCCGGGCCTTTTCTTCCAGATGAGCCATAGGGTGTATGCCAACAGGGAAATGAGGACGGCCCCCGCTACGAATGTGAACGGGAGGGGGACCTCCGACCATTCGTAGTTGATGAGGAGCGACCGGGGCCAAACCGCCAGCTTCATATAGGTGGTTATGGCGTGGGGCTGGTTCATAAAATATTGATACCAAGTCCTGGGTGGGCCCTCATACAAGTTTTGGGCCCCGCTGTAGGCCATGTACGCGGTTCCGCCCCGCAGGACCAAGGCGATGAGGAAGACCACTCCGGCGGCAAGCCCCAGATAGAGCACCGGTGAGCTCTTGAGCGCTTCGGCCGGCTGCTGCTCCTCGAAGATCACGTCGTACAAAAGGACCAGCAGAGGCGCCACGATGATCACCTCCTTGACGCCGGCCCCGGCGAAGAAGGCAGCCACCGCGGAAAGGTGCCAGAGGCTCTTGCGCTTTCCTTCCCAGCCCCGGATGGCGAAGTACAGGCAAGCCAGCAAGAAGCAGCTCATCATGGATTCGATGCGCTCGGTGACGTAGGTGACGGCCTGGGTCTGCAAGGGATGGCAGAGCCACAAAAGGGCGATGAAGAAGGCGATGAGGTTCCTGCTCCCGCTGTAGCGCTCCCGGAGCTTGGGGGAGGCAAGGGCCCGGAGCGCGATCCCGAACAACAAGGCCCCGGCGAGCAGGTGGAATATGAGGTTGAAGAGGTGGTAGCTCCTGCTGTCCAGGCCGCCGATGGCGTAGTTCACCGCAAAGGAGAAGTTGGCCAGGGGGCGGCCCGAGATCCCGTTCCCCCAGCTTCCCGCCAGGGCCTGCCAGGGCGGCCACAATTGGCGGATGGAGGGGTTGTCCACGATGTTCATGAAGTCGTCGAACAGGAACAGCCCCCCCAGGCTGTTGGAGTAGACGGCGGCCCCAACGCAGAGGAGAACCAGCAGGAGCAATCCGGTTCGGGTCCCCGTCCGGCCCGCTTCGGGCGTTTTCGTCATGGTTTTCTCCGGGTTTTTGGGGCGGATGAAAAAGCTCCGGGCGCGGCCCGGCGGGCAAGCAGCCCTTTTCATTGATATACTTTCTACCAAAGCCCCTTGTCCAACAATTTTGCCGGGGCCGGCCGGCGATCCGGGCCCGCGTCCGGGACGATAGACAAGAACGATGTTTCTTGAACGTTTGCTCGGAAAGTTTTAAGAAAAGCCCGGTACCCTTGGTTCGCCCCAGGAAAGCACGAAAAAGGATTCTCCATGACCCCTGAAGAAATCATCAATCGCGCCCTGTCCCAAGGCCGGGACAGGCTTTCCGAGCACGAGTCCAAAGAGCTCCTGGCCGCCTTCGGCGTGCCCGTGTGCCGGGAGGTTCTGGCCCGGACCCCGGAGGAAGCCGCGGCGTCCGCGGCGACCCTGGGCTTCCCCGTGGCGGTGAAGGCCTGTGGAGCGGAGATCTCGCATAAAAGCGAGCAAAGCCTGGTGGCCTTGTCCCTGAAAACCGAACCCGAGGTACGGGAAGCGGCCGCCCGCCTGCTGGACGCAGACGGCGCGGACTCGGTGATCGTGGCCGAGATGGTGTCGGGAAGCCGCGAGCTTCTCCTGGGCCTGGTGCGCGATCTCCAGTTCGGCCCCTGCGTCATGGCCGGCGCGGGCGGAGTGCTCACCGAGGTCCTGGACGACGTCGCCTTCCGCATGGCTCCGACGGCCAGGCCCGACATCGAGGACATGCTGGACAGCCTGGCCTGCCGCCCCATGCTCTCCGCCTTCCGGGGCCAGGCGGCCGCCGACCGCGACGCCCTGGCGGACGTCGTCGCCGCCATCGGAAAGGTGGCGGAGGCATTCCCCCAGGTAAGCGAAATTGACGTAAACCCCGTCATCATCACCAAGAGCGGCCAAATCGTGGCCGTAGACGCCCTGGTGGTTCTGGAGCGCTCTGCTCCCGCCGTGGCGGGAAAGATATCCGGGAAACAGTCATGATCGAAAAAATAGAAGAGAGCCCTCTTTTCAAGATGGTGAACCCGGAAAGCATCGCCTTTTTCGGGGCCTCCAACAACTTCGCGGCCATGGGCACCAACATGCTCTCCTCCCTCATGGCTCTTGGTTTTCCGGGCCGGATCTACCCCGTCCACCCCAAGGAGGAGACGGTGCGGGGGCTTGCCGCCTACAAGAGCGTGGCGGACCTGCCCGAGGCGCCGGACCTGGCCGTCATCGTCCTTCCCACGCGCCTGGTGATCCAGACCATGGAGGAGTGCGGAAAAAAAGGTGTAAAGACCGCCATCGTGATCACCGCCGGGTTCCGGGAAAAAGGGGAGGAAGGGGCCGCAGAGGAGAAGAAGCTTTGGGATGTGGCCCGGAAGTACGGGATCCGCTTCCTGGGCCCCAACTGCATCGGCGCCACCAACCTGCACGCCAAGCTCAACACCACCTTCATGCGGGCCGAAGGCAGCCCGGGCGGCATCGGCTTCGCGTCCCAGAGCGGATCCTTCGTCACCCAGATGTTCAACTACCTGGCCCGCTTCGGCACCGGCTTTTCCACCGCCTTCTCCGTGGGAAACGCCGCGGACGTGGACCTGATTGACTGCATCGAGTACCTGGGCGCCTGCCCCCACACCAAAGTGATCGGCATGTACGTGGAGGGCATACGCCGCGGCCGGGAGTTCGTCGCCCTCTGCCGCGAGGTGGTGCGCAAGAAGCCCATCGTGGCCCTCTACGTGGGGGGCAGCAAGACCGGAAGGCGCGCGAGCCTCTCCCACACGGGCACCCTGGCCGGGCCGGACAAGCTTTACGACGGCATCTTCCGCCAGGCCGGGGTCCTGCGCGCGCGCAGCGTGGACGAGATGTTCGACATCTGCCGCGCCTTCTGCTCGCTCCCCCTCCCCGCCGGCAACGCCATCGCCATCCAGACCCACTCCGGGGGCCCCGGCACGGTGGCCGCCGACGCCTGCGGGCGGGCCGGGCTTTCCGTGCCGGATTTCTCGGCACAGACGGCCGAGCGGCTCTCCGAGTTCGTCCCGTCCACCGGAAGCCTGGCCAACCCCGTGGACATCACCTACTCCAAGAATCCGGAGTCCTTCTTCTCGGCCATCCCCGAGGCGCTCCTGGCGGATCCCGGCATCCACATGCTCCTGGTCTACTACCTGGTGCCCAACGCCATGGTGGAGAGCCCGCTCCGACGCATGGGCCTTTCCGACGGAGACGCCGCCGAGGCGGCCCGCTCCTGGCTGGACAACCAGGCCGGAGCCATCGCCGCGCTCATGGAAAAGAGCAAGAAACCCGTGGCGGGGTTCACCTTCCGCGGCATCATGGAGCAGTTCCCCCAGGCCCTCATGGCGCGGGGCATCCCCGTGTTCCCGGGCCCGGAGAGGGCTGTGGCCGCGCTCGCCGGCATGGTGCGCTACCGGAGATTCCGGGAAAGAATCGAGCTCGCCGCCCGCGCGCGGGGTTGAGATCCCGAAAGCTTGCCCGTCCGGTCTCCCGATAGGCTCTCTCCCGGCAGAGAAAGAGAACCATTCTCAAACGCATAATAAATATTATCCTTTATTTTCCGTTGGTTTACTCTGCACAACAAAGAAAAGCACAGTCATTTCTGTTCGGGTCCGCCCTCTTTCTCCGCAAGATCCGCTCCCTCCTGCCCTTTGAAAATCTTTTACTAGGCCAGGATGCGCTTCATGCGGCTTGCAAATTTCCGCCAAATGAAGCAATAGATTCCCTACGCCTTTTTT
Source organism: Thermodesulfobacteriota bacterium (assembly GCA_040753055.1). Taxonomy (GTDB): domain Bacteria; phylum Desulfobacterota; class Desulfobacteria; order Desulfobacterales; family Desulfatibacillaceae; genus JBFMHL01. The sequence goes on from JBFMHL010000103.1 coordinate 8,029, forward strand.
GGATGCAAAGAGATTGCCCGGGCCCGCACCGAAATGAAAGGAGCCTACGTGTCTTTGCGAACCATCGCAAAAGCTTTACCCTGCCTTCTTTCCTGCCTCCTTCTCCTGGGCGGAACGGTTTTCGCCCAGGAAACCATCGGGGGAAAAAGCTACAAATACATCTGGAACCTGGCCACCATCGTTCCCAAGGGGATCGGATGGGGGACCCAGTACGAGAAGATCATCGTGCCCGCCATGGAGGAGTCCTTCCGCGGCGAGGTCGGCCTCAAGATCTTCTGGGGCGGCATCCAGGGAGATGACCCGGAGGTCGTGACCAAGCTCAAGGAAGGGAAACTGGAAGGGGCCGGCTTCGACGGCCGCGGTACAGTGGCCGCCTGCAAGGCCTTCGGGGTCCTCACCATGCCCTTCCTTTTCCGGGACTTCGAAGAAGTGGACCACATCCGCGACACCATGTGGCCCGAGTTCGACAAGCTGATGGGAAAATCCGGGCTCGCGCTCTGCCTCTGGCTGGACCAGGACTTCGATCAGGTTTACTCCTCCAAGGCGCCGCTCTCCACGCCGGAGAGCTTTGCCGGGGTACGTACGGCCAACTGGAACGGCGAAGTGGAAAAGAAGGTCCTGGAAGCCCTGGGGGCGGTCCCGGTCCCCGTAGCCGTGAAAGATATCGCCGGTGTCGTGAACCGCGGCGAAGCCACCGCCGTCCTCTGCCCGGCCATCTGGGTGGTGGGCACGCAGCTTTACTCCACCTTCCGCTTCATCAACCCCATGCATCTGCGTTACTGCCCGGCCACGGTGGTGGTCACCAGCAAAGCCTGGGATGTTCTTCCCCAGGAGTACCGGGACACCTACCTCGGCAAACGCGCCGAGGTGGAAAAGGCCATGAACGCCACCATCCGGCGGGACAACCTGAAATGCCTGGCCGGAATGAAGAGGTACGGGGTCAAGGTGGTCGAACCCACCGCCGAGGAACTGGCGGCCTTCGTCGCCAAGACGAAGCCCGTCTACGATGCGGAAACCGGAAAGCTCTTTCCCCGCGAGCTCCTGGACACCATCCAGCAAAAGCTTGCCGACTACCGGAAGACAAAGCAGCAGTAAACTCCGCCCGCAAACGGACGGCTCATGGCCAAGAACGAATCCATCATCGAAGCGGCCCGCCGGCTCTCGGACCAGATGAAAAAGGACGAGGCCGTCCGGGTCACCATCGCGCTCTTCGGCCAGCCCGGCTCGGGCAAGTCGTCTTTGATCAACCGCCTCGTGGGCCAGAACCTCGCCCCCGTCGGCGTGGCCACAGACCAGACCGTAAAGGCCTCGGCCTACGAGTACAACGGCGTGCACCTGGTGGACCTTCCCGGCCTGGACACCCGCCGCTTTCCCAAAGAAACCTTCTGGCGCGACTTCCACCTGGACACCTTCGACCTCTTTCTCTGCGTTTTTTCCGAAAAGCTGGGGGCCGCCGAGGCCGACATGTTCCGGCTTCTGCACGAAAAGGGAAAGATCTGCCTCTTCGTCCGCAACAAGCGCGACGTCCTGTGGGACGAACATAAAAGCGTGGACGCGCTCACGGCCGAGATCGCCCGGGACGTGAAGCTCCAGGTCCACTCCGACGTGTCCGTCTTCTTCACCTCCTGCCGCGACGGCTTCGGCCTGGGAGAGCTCTCCACGGCCATCGCCGTGCACCTGGAGGGAGCCAAGCAGAGCCGCTGGATCGAAGGCGCAAAGGCCTACACAGAGGAATTTCTGGAGAAAAAACGCGAGATCGCTAAAAAAAAAGTGAAGGTAAACGCTTTTTTATCCGCGGCAAACGCGGTTAACCCCATCCCCGGCGCCGACCTGGCCGTGGACATCTCCATCCTGCTTTCCACCTTCCGCGCCATCCGCGCATCCTACGGGCTTACCGACCAGAGCATCCTCACCGCCCGGGAGTTCGGCATTCCCGCCCTGGGCCAGCTGGCCGGAAACATTGTCAAGTTCTCCACCCGCGAGGGCGTGCTGTCCCTCCTCCAGCGCTTCCTGGGCCGTACCCTCACCGCGGAGGCTGCAAAGTTCGTGCCCCTGCTGGGCCAGGCCGTGGCCGCCACCGCTGGATTTTCCATCACCTACGCGGCCGGAAGCTCCTTTTTGAACGACTGCCACGAAATGGCCGAAGCCATCCTCTCCCGCGAGCTCGCCCGCCACCGGTAGAGCAAAGAGCAAGGATAAAAGATTTGTGGGGGAGGGGAGACAAACCCCTTGTGAAAAAGTGGATTTTTCCCCCTCCCCTTTTTTTCCGCAAAACTTTTCGATCCGGCCGTCAGGGACGCGATCAATGCCTCCAATCGCATAACCGCCCTACTTCCCCGAAAACCTCTCGTCCCCCTTTTTCCCCCGCGCTGCGGCCATGCGCGGGCCCAGCCAGCCCAGGCGCTGCTTTCCGTGGACGTGGAAGCCTTCCACATGCGGCTTGATGTCCAGGAGCGGAGTCCCGTCCAGGACATCCAGGTCCTTCACTGCCAGCGTGTTCCCTTCCACCGAAACCAGGCGAACGATGGAGACCCCGATGGCATTGGGCCGGGAAGGGGCGCGCGTCGCGAAGACGCCCCTCGCCTCGTCGTCCAGGTAGGGTGTGACCAGAAGCGAGCACTTGCGGCTCCTGTGGAAGTAGTAGAGAAGCATCACGTGGGAGAAGCCCTCCAGGTCGCGCAGGCCTTCCGCGAACTCCGGAAAGACCTCCACGGTCCCGGCCGTATTGCGCGCGGCCACGGGCTGGATGGGCGTCCGGGACGGCTCCTGGTATGGGGAGCGGATCACCCCGATGGGGTGAAGATCTATCGTGGAAGGAAAATCCATTTCCGTTTCTCCTTTCCTAGCGCACGCCGCCTTGATTTTAGCTCTTCATGATGCCATACAATCAACGTTTCCTTACACCTCGATCAGAGCGGGAGCAACGGCCGGGCGCTAAACCGGCCGGAATCAAGAGGAGCCATGGACTACCATCCTGAAAAATGCGACTTCTGCGGAGAGTGCCTGGCGGGGTGCCGGCACATCGGCATAGACCCTCAAGAAGCCGCCGAGGCCGTGAAGGAACTGGCCGCGGGCAAGACCCCCGAGTGGCTGAAAAACTGCGTCACCTGCTTTTCCTGCAACGAACGCTGTAAAAAGGGGGCAAACCCCTTCTTCCTGGTGGCCAAACGGATCGAGCAGGCCGGAGCCTGCCTGCCCCCCGAGCTCACCTCCGCCATGCACGCCCACTTCTCGGCCAAGCCGGGCTTCACCCCCTCCCCCGTGGAGGGCCGGGCCCTGTCGCTTTGCACCATCTACAGCGTGCTTCCTCCCGACACCTTTACGGGAAAGCTCTTCGACGGCATGCCGCAGCTCAAGGGCAGGGGCTTTTTCTGCCATCTCCTGCACATGCACACGGGCGGGCTCTCCTTCAGCGAGCGGGAGCTCGGCCCCTTCATCCAGAGGCTTGCCGCAACGGGCGCTCCCGAGATCGTGTTCGCCCATGACGACTGCTATGCCATGGTCAAGCTCGCCCTGGAAGCAAAAATCCCGGTGCCGTTTAAACCCGTTCATATCCTTACCCATCTGCGGGATTATCTGGCGGCCAACCGAAGCGGCATCCGCCCCCTGAACAAGACCGTAGCCTACCAACGCCCCTGCGCCTCCCGGTTCTCCCCGGAAAAGGAAAACCTGGTGGACGAGATCTTCGGGCTCATCGGCGCCACCCGGGCCATCCGGGCCTACGACCGGGAAAAGGCGCTTTGCTGCGGCGAAAACGGCGGCGGCGCCATCCCTGCGCGGGCGGCCATGGGGAAATGGAAGGAAAGGAACATAGCCGACGCCAAAGGAGCGGGGGCGGAAGTGATGGCCTGCCTCTGCCCCATGTGTGTGGGCTCCCTCAAAGAGGAGGCGGACAAGGCCGGGCTGCCCCTGGTTTTCCTGGTAGACCTGGTCAAGACGGCGATCGGGGAAAAATAAATTGTGAAGGCGCGACGATGAGCGGTGGATGACCGGCGTTCTCAAGAGCCGCGATCCTTGCCCACAATAAATTGCTCTTTACCTGCAGGACTTCACCATAGCTCATGGAACCGTAAGGAGAATTTCATGGACACCCCCCTTTGGACCCCCTCGCCCGAACGCGTCAAAACCTCCCGCATGTACCAGCTCATGCAGAAGGTGAACGAGAAGTTCGGGAAAAGCTTCACCACCTATGCCGAGCTGCACCGCTGGTCGGTCACCAACATCCCCGAATTCTGGACCCTGGTGTGGGAGGAGTCGGGGGTAGTCGCCAGCCGGCCCTTTTCGCAAGTGGTGGACGACCCCGGCAAGATGCCGGGGGCCCAGTGGTTTTCCGGCGCCAAGATGAACTTCGCCGAGAACCTCCTCCGCTTCCGGGACGACCGCACGGCCCTGGTGTTCAAGGGTGAAGGCAAGGACACGGTCCGCATCACCTACGCGGAGCTCTACCGCAAGGTGGCGGCCCTGGCCGCCGCGCTGAAGGAGCTGGGCGTGGGGCCCGGCGACCGGGTGTCCGGGTTCATGCCCAACATGCCCGAAACCATCTGCGCCATGCTGGCCGCCGTGAGCCTGGGCGCAGCCTGGTCATCCTGCTCCCCGGACTTCGGGAAGAAAGGCGTGCTGGACCGCTTCGGCCAGATCCGGCCCAAGGTCCTGTTCTGCGCTGACGGGTACGCCTTCAAAGGAAAAAGCCACGACTCGCTGGCGCGCGTGGCCGAGGTGGCCCAGAGCCTGGACTCGCTCAAGAAGGTGGTTGTGGTCTCCTACACCCGTGAGCGGCCCGACATCTCCATGATCCCGGGCGCCGTGCATTACACCGACTTCGCGGCGAAAGACGCCGCAGAGATCGAGTTCGCCCAGCTCCCGGCCTCCCAGCCCCTCTACATCATGTACTCGTCCGGCACCACCGGGCTTCCCAAGTGCATGGTCCAGGGAGCGGGCGGCATCTTGCTGCACCACCAGAAGGAGCACCTCTTCCACACGGACTTAAGCCGCGACGACGTTTTGTTCTACTACACCACCTGCGGCTGGATGATGTGGAACTGGCTCGTCTCCGCCCTGGCCGTGGGCTGCACCCTGGTCCTCTATGACGGGCAGCCCTTTCATCCCGGCCCGGAGGCCCTGTGGGACCTCTGCGAGCAGGAGCGCTTCACCGTGTTCGGAACCTCGGCCGGCTACATCGCTGCGCTCATGGCCTCGGGCTTCCTTCCCGGCAAGTCCCGCGACCTCTCCTCGCTCAAAAGCCTGCTCTCCACGGGCTCGCCCCTTTCCGACGAGGGCTTCCGCTGGGTCTACGAGAACGTAAAGTCCGACCTGCTCCTTTCCTCCATCGCGGGCGGCACGGACTTAAACGGCTGCTTCGCCCTGGGCAACCCCATGCTTCCGGTCTACTCCCGCGAGCTCCAGTGCATCGGGCTGGGCATGGACGTGGAGGCCTGGGACGAGAACGGCAAGCCAGTCGTCGGCGAGCGCGGGGAGCTCATCTGCAAGAAGGCCTTCCCCTCCATGCCCCTCTACTTCTGGGACGACCCGGAAGGCAGGAAGTACCACGACGCCTACTTCGCCGACTACCCCGGCGTGTGGCGCCACGGCGACTTCATCGAGGTGACGGAGCACGGCGGGATCATCATGTACGGCCGCTCCGACGCCACCCTTAACCCCGGCGGCGTCCGCCTGGGCACGGCCGAGCTCTATGCCGTGGTGGATACCTTCCCGGAAGTGGCCGACTCCGTCGTGGTGGGCCAGGATTTCAACGACGACGTGCGCGTCATCCTCTTCGTCAAGCTTAGGGAAGGCCACAGCCTCACCGACGACTTGAAGAAACGCCTCGTCGCGGCGATCCGCACCAACGTATCCCCCCGGCACGTGCCGGCCAAGATCATCGCCGTGGCCGACATCCCTTACACCCTGAACATGAAAAAGGTGGAGCTGGCCGTCAAAAAGGTCATCGAAAACAAGGAAGTGAAAAACAAGGACGCCCTCTCCAATCCCGAGGCCCTGGAGCTCTTCAAAAACTTGCCGGAGCTTCAAAGCTAAGCGACGTAACAGCCCAAAATCCTTTGGGGGAACCCTTCCCAAAGAAAGCCGTAGTATGGGTTATGTAAATTAGGAAGGTCGCCGAAGATAGGAGAACTCCCCCGGATTGCGGAATGTCCGCATGAAGGGCGGCCTTTTCCCCCGCAATACAGCGCATTGAACAATTTTTACGGGGAAGGGGGAGGGGGTGCGGGGGAGGGGGAAATGGGGGCCCCGGGCAATAAAGCCGCCTCGGGGTTAGAATAGCCGCTTGTTCAAAAGGGGTTTCCCCTCTTCCCCGCAAATTCTTTTCTTTTGCTTTTTTCTCGCTTTTCCCTTGGAGGCATGCATGGAAAACACCGGCGCGTTGAAAGGAATCAAGGTCATTGATCTTTCCCGGCTGCTGCCCGGGCCGTACTGCTCCATGATCCTGGCCGACCACGGAGCACGGGTCATCGCCATAGAGGACAAGCGTTTCCTTGCGGACGGGCTTTTTCTCTCCACCGTCTATCGCAACAAGGAGCACATGACGTTGGACCTCAAAACCCCGGAGGGCAAGGAGATCTTTTACAAGCTGGTGTCGGACGCGGACGTTCTGCTGGAGGGTTTCCGGCCCGGCGTCACGGACAAGCTGGGCGTGGGCTACAAGGATGTTTCCGCGGTGAATCCGGGAATCGTCTACTGCTCCATCTCCGGTTACGGCCAGGACGGCCCCATGCGGGACGTGGCGGGCCACGACGCCAACTACCTGAGCTACGCGGGAGTGCTGAACGGCATCGGTCCCAAGGATGCGCCGCCCTGCATCCCGGGCGTGCAGATCGCCGACATCGCCGGCGGCGGCATGTACGCGGCCCTTGGCATCCTGCTGGCTCTTCTTGCCCGGCAGCACACGGGAAAGGGCCAGTACGTGGACATCTCCATGACCGACAGCATGGTGAGCTTCCTTCCGGTGTCGCTCATGTTCTACCAGCTTTTCGGCCAGAGCCCGGCCCGCTCCGACTCCATGCTCTCCCATCGCTATGCCTGTTACTCCACCTACGAAGCCAAGGACGGCCGCCACCTTTCCATCGGGGCGGTGGAGAACCGCTTCTGGAAAAGGCTCATCCAGGTCCTGGGGCTTCCCGAGGAGTACATTTTCCTCCAGTACGACGACAACCGCAGGGAGGAGATCCACCAGAGCCTGCGGGACATCTTCAAGACCAAGACCCTGGCCGAGTGGGAGACGATCCTGGGCCGGGAGGACGTGTGTTTCGGGCCGGTGCGGGACATGGCCGAGGTGATGCAGAGCCCCCTGTTCCTGGAGCGGGGCATGTCCGTGACGGTCAAGGGAAAGGACGGCAAGGACATCTCCGCCATCGGCGTCCCGGTGAAGCTCAGCCTCACGCCCGGCGGCGTGCGCACGCCCCCGGTCTCCTTCGGCGAGAGCACGGACAAGATCCTGGCCGAGCTGGGCTACGGCCCGGCGGAGATCGCTTCGCTGCGGGAAAAAGGAGCCCTATGAGCCCTGCGCGCCTGCATCTGGAAAGCCGCTATGTGGACCTGGCCCTGAAGTTCCTGATCGGCCTGGACGCGGTTCTGGCAATCATCGCCTACGCGTTACCCGGCGTATGGTTCTGGATCTTCCACGGTGCCCCCTACACGGACCCCCAGGGGCTCTTGCAGCGGGCGGCCGGGAGCTTCCTGGCCTTCCTCCTCATCCAGCTGGCCGCGTTGCTCTTGTGGAAGAAGAGGCCCGAGATGCTGGCCGTGGTGGCGGGCGTGCGGTTCTCCGACGTGTTCACGGACTGGTCCTGCCTCGTGTTCGCCACCGACATGACCGGGCCGGGCAAGGTCCTTTTCGTGTTCGCTGGCCTTGCCAATCTCGCCTGCGGGATCTTTTTCCTTTACGCGTTCTACTCCCGCCAGAGCGGCGCCTTGAAAAACGGGGACGCGGAAGGATGATGCGAAGCCGGGACGGCAGACGCGCCTCCGGAAGCGGCAAGGCTTCGGAAAGGGACGCCAGCCAGGAACAGGGGCGCTTTTCATGAAGATCGTGTTCCTGGCAGGCGCGGACAGGGCCTCCACGCGCCTGTCCATCGAAACCGTTTGCCGGCTCTCCGGAGTCGAGGTGGCGGCGGTTCTGTTGGACACCGAACGCCCGTCCTTTCCGGCCAGGCTGAAAAACCTCAAGAGAAACGTCCGCCGGGAAGGGCTTTCCTACGTCCTTTTCCGGAGCATGGAGCTTCTGGGCGATCGCCTGGATCGGTCCGCCCAGGGGCTCGCTCCCCGGGAGGAGCGGGACGCTTTGCTCCGGAAGGCCTTCCCCGAGCGTTGCCTTTCCCTCGCCGACATCGGGAGGAAGTACGGTTTTCCCGTCATCGAGCCAGGCAGCCTCAACTCGGAGAAAGCCGCTTCCGTCCTGCGGGACCTGGGCGCCGACCTGGGGGTGGTGCTGGGCGGGCGGTTGCTCAAACGCTCCACCTTCGGCGTTCCTCGCCTGGGATGCATCAATCTGCACAAAGGAAGGCTGCCCGAGTTCCGGGGCCAGCCGCCCGGGTTCTGGGAGCTCCATGAAGGAGCCCCCTCCGCCTCCGTGACCGTGCATTTCATTGACGACGGGTTGGACACGGGCGACGTGGTGGCGACCCAAGACGTTGCGATCCACGAAAAGGAGACTCTGGACTCCCTGCAAAAGAAGCTGGACCTCTCGGGCGCGGAGCTTCTGGCCCGCACGGTTGCGGACCTGGCCGCCGGCAGAGCAACGCGGGAAAAGCAACCCGATTCCGCCAGTAAATCGCACACCAACCCCACCCGCAGGCAAATCCGGGAGCTCAACCAGCGCAGGCCCGGAGCCGTCCCGCCAGGCCACACGCCTTACGGCCTCGCCAAGGTCCTTCTCTATCTTCTTTTCTACCATGCCCGCATCAACCGTCTGGCGCGCCTGCTACGCAGGAAAAAGGGCTCGTACCCGGGCTGCGTGCTTCTCTACCACAGGGTAAACGATCTCTCCTGCGACACCCTTACTACGGGTTTGGCCGAGTTCGCCGGGCATCTGCTTGTGCTGCAAAAGTACTTCACCCCTCTTTCCACGCAACAACTCTTCGACATTTTAACAAATAAAAAGAGCATCCCCCAGGGAGCCGCGGTCATCCACTTCGACGACTGCTACCGGGACGTTTACGCAAATGCCGCCCCGCTGCTGACCGCGGCGGGCCTCCCGGCCGCGGCCTTCATCGCTTCCGGATTCGTCGGCACAAAGCGTCGGTTCGCCCACGACATCGAGAAGTACCCTGTATCGTTTGAGAACCTCTCCGAGGAAGAAGTACGGGGCCTGGCAGCGGCCGGATTTGCCATCGGCGCGCATACGGTAAACCACGTGAACCTGGGCAGCCTGGAAGCGGGCCCGGCCTCGGAGGAGATCCGGCAGAGCAAGGCGGACCTGGAAAAGCTTTTGGGAAAGCCGGTGGACTTCTTCTCCTACCCCTTCGGAAAGCGCTCCGACCTCTGCGAGCAGGCGCGGATCGCGGTTAAAACCGCGGGCTTCAAGGCCTTGTTCTCCACCTACGGCGGCCTAGTAAAGAATACCTGCGACCTCTTCGACATCCCGCGCAAAGGCGCCCATTCGGAGTTCAGCCCCCTGGCCCTCATGATGGAGCTGGACGGGCTTTCCCTGGGCGACCTGAAGAAAAGCCTCCTACTCAGGGCCGGAAGGCTTCCGAAAAGCACCCGCCAGGCCTAACCCGCACCCGCCATTTGCGGGATGGCCCGGAAAGCCCTCCTTTCCCCTCGAAAAATTGCCTGTTTCGGAGCGATGGCAGTTTGTGCTATTTTAGCCCGATCCTGATGCGACATTTCGCCGGCATCGAACCCTTGGACCTCCCTGGCCCGCAAGCCCGAGTGCGTCGGACGATTACGGCGTAACGACCCGAGCGGTTGAACGTCTAAACCCCAGACAAACGGAGCCCCCCATGAAAAAAAGCCGTGCCTTGATTCTGCCGTTGGCCGTACTTTTGTTGTTCCTGCTGGCCTCTTGCCCCTCCGCCTTCGGCAAGGAGCCCAAGTATTACTGGAAGACCGCAACCCTCGCCCCGGACGGCGTGGGCTGGGCCCGCCAGATGAAGTCCATCGTGTTTCCCGAAATCGAGAAGGTGACCAACGGAGATCTCTCCATCAAGGTCTACTGGGGAGGGATCATGGGGGACGAGGAGGACGTCATCAAGAAAATGGCCATCGGCCAGCTCAGCGGAGCGGGCCTGGCGGCCCAGGGCGCAAACATGCTCTGCCCGGAGATGCAGGTGGTGGAGCTGCCCTTCTTGTTCAACAACTACGAGGAGGTGGACTACGTTAAGGAAAAGATGACCGCCACCTTCGACAAGCTCTTCGCCAAGCACGACTACTTCCTGCTGGCCTGGGTGGATCAGGACTTCGACCAGATTTACTCCTCCAAGTACCCCATGAACAACTTCGAGGACTTCAAAAAGGCCCGCTTCCTCACCTGGTACGGGACCCTGGAGGAGGATCTCCTGAAGAGCCTGGGCGCAAACCCCGTTCCGGTGAACGTGCCCGAGGTGTCCGCCTCCATCCGCTCGGGCGTGGCGGATACCGCCATCGGCCCCGGCCTGTGGATCGTGGGCGCACAGATGTACTCGGTGGTCAAGTACATGAACCGCGTGAAGATCCGATACAGCCCCGCGGTCATCGTGGTGACCCTGCCCACCTTCAAGGCGCTTCCCGAGGATTACCAGAAAAAGTACTACGAGCTCCGCGGGCCGCTCATGGGCCGCTTCACCAAGGAAGTGCGGAAGGATAATATAAAAAGCGTGGAAGCCATGCTCAAGTACGGCATCGTGGAAGTGAAAAACTCGCCGGAGTTCCTAGAGGAGCTCAAAGCCCGCTCCATCCCCATATGGGACCGGATGGCCAACAAGCTCTACCCCAAGGAGCTCCTGGACGAGATCCTGGGCCACCTCAAGCAGTTCCGGGCCGCCAACCCGGGAAAGTAGTTAACGCTATCTCAAAATTAAGAAGGAAGGCATTTCGCGGGGGAGGGGGGAAAACCCTTTTCGAAAAGAAAAGTTGCCCCTCTCCCCCTTTCCTTGAAGCAAAGAGGCCGCCACCCCCCCCGGGGGGGGGGCCTCTTTGCTTCAAG
>JBFMHL010000104.1:0-6332 GCA_040753055.1 Thermodesulfobacteriota bacterium
CCCCCCCCCCCCCCCCCCCCCCCCCCCCCCCCCCCCCCCCCCCCCCCCCCACAAATCTTTTCAGTATAATTTCCCCCATATCTCCCAAAATCCCGGAAACGACTTGGCCACGCAGGCCGGGTTTTCGATCACCACGCCCGGGGTGACCAGGCCGGCCACGGCAAATGCCATTGCGATGCGGTGGTCGTTGTGGGTTTCTATGCTGGCGCCGCGTGTGATCTGCCCGGTTCCGTTCACGGTCAGGTTCGTGCCGTCATGAGAGGCCGAAACGCCCAGGCGCGAAAGCTCGGAGCACACCGTTGCAAGGCGGTCGGACTCCTTCTGGGCCAGGTGGGCGACGTTTTCGATCACGGTCCTGCCTTTGGCGAATGCCGCGACCACCGCAAGCGTCGGCACCATGTCCGGCATGTCGCCCATGTCCACGGTGACCGGGGAAAGATCGCCGCCGCACACGGTGAGGCCCTGGCCCGAGTCGGCCACGCGGCAGCCCATGCTTTCCAGGACGGCCACCAGCCGCGCATCGCCCTGGGACGAGCTGCGGCGGATGCCGGAAACCGTGACGGGCTTTTTGGTAACGGCCCCTGCTGCGAAGAAGTAGCTGGCCGACGACGCGTCAGGCTCCACGGCATAGCGGCCCGCCGCATAGCTCTGGCCGGGCGTCACGGTGAAGCTCTCGTATCCCCGGCGCTCCACCGTGACGCCGAACTCCTGCATCGCGGAGATGGTGACATCCACGTAAGGCTTGGACACGAGCCCGCCCGTCACCTCGATGCGGAGGCCGTTTCGGGCGAAGGGCGCTATGAGGAGAAGCCCCGAAAGGTACTGGCTGGATTTGCGGCAATCAATGGAGACGCGCGTCTTTTCTATCGGCGCCCCCGCGACCGTGACGGGCGGGGTGCCGCCGGGGCTCCCGGTCCTGCAGGCGACGTCCAGCTCGTTCAGGGCCGCCACCAGCTCGCCGATGGGCCGGGACCGCAGGCGCTCCGTGCCCGTGAGCGTCGTCTCGCCCTGCGCCAGCGCGGCCACGGCGGTCAAGAGCCGGATGGAGGTGCCGGAGTTGCCCAAAGAGACGGCCTCGGCCGGAGCAACGAGCTTCCCGCCCGTGCCCGACACGGAGAAGACGTCGGCCTCGCGGGAGATCCTGGCGCCCATCATGCACAGGCCTTCCATGGTGAGGAGCGTGTCCTCGGCCACGAGGCCGTTCTCGATGACGGAATCGCCTTGCGCCAGCGCCGCGGCGATGAGCATGCGGTGGGTGATGCTCTTGGAACCCGGCACGCTCACCTGCACGGCGTCCTTCCCCCGGGGATGGATGACCTTGGTTTCCATGTGAAAGACCTTTTAAAAGAAAGAAAAATTTTTGCGGGGAAAGGAGGAAAACCCCTTTCCGCAAAACTTCTTGATGCCGTCGCCTGGAAAGCCGGTGGCGGGTTTGCATAAGATAAACTATTGGAATTTATTTCTTAAAAACGCAACCGGCATCCTAGGGCAAAAGTCATTTCCCCTGTCTTTGCTTTAAAGCCGTGAGCACGATTCCCCGCATGAGGTCCACGGGGGCTTCCCGGCCGGTCCAGAGGCTGAGCTGGGCCGCGCCCTGGTAGATGAACATCTCCGCGCCGCCCACGGTGACGCAGCCCGCGGCGGCGGCGTCCTTGAGGAAACGGGTCGCAAGCGGGTTGTAGACGGCGTCCATGGCCGTCATGCCGGGCTTGAAAAAGCTCGCGGGGACGGGGCTTGCGTCCACGTCGGGGTGCATGCCCACGGGGGTGGCGTTCACCGCAACGTCGCAGGCGATGCCGGAAGCGTCGAGCAGGAGCGCCAGACTGCAACCCAGGTCCCGGGCCAGGCGCTCGGCTTCGGCCTTGTCTTCGGGGCGGTGAGCCACGGTGACGGAAGAGCCCCGGTCGGCCACGGAGAGGGCGATGGCCCGCGCCACGCCGCCGCTTCCCAGCACCAGCACCCGTTTGCCGGCAAGGGGGGTGGCGGCTTCCAGGGCCATTGCTGCGCCGGGGCCGTCGGTATTGGTTCCGTAGAGCTTTCCGTCGCGGTTGAGGATGGTGTTGACCGCGCCCATGCGGGACGCGATCTCGTCCACGTGGTCCAGGTGCTCCATGACGCCGAGCTTGTGGGGGATGGTGACGGACGCGCCCAGAATGGGGAGGGTGCGCATGGCGTTCATGGCTTGTTTCACGTCTTCGATGCGGAAGGCCAGGTAGACCGCGTTGAGCCCCAGGTGCGCGAAGGCGGCGTTGTGCATGGCCGGCGAAAGGCTGTGGCCCACGGGGTTTCCCATGACGCAGTAAAGCGCGGTTTGGGCGTTGATGTTCATCAAGGTTTCCTTTCCTGGGGCAAAACCCGGACCTTTGCCTTCCTGTAAAGCAAGGGACATACCCGCCGCAAGGATTTTGCGGCGGATATGTCCCGGGCCTCCCCCAAAGCCCGCTCCTTCGCGGTCCGTACCACAGATCAAGGGGAAAAATGCTTTTCGCGGGGGAAGGGGAAAAACCGCTTTTGAAAAAGAGGTTTTGTCCCCCTGCCCCGCGCCCTCTCCCCCTTTTCCGAAAAACTTTTTGGATTATTTCAAAAGCTCTCCTACAGGAGTTTCAAGAAAAACAAGTCTCGGCCCTGAGGCCATGGGGCAGGTCGGTTCAGATCCCTTCCCCCTCCATCTTCCAGGGCCGTGAAAAACGATGAGCTGCAAGGTGCGCGAGCGACCGGAGGGGGGAGCGTACCGCTTGTACGTGACCCTCTCCGGCCGCGAAGTGCAACGCCGCAGATCGCGTTTTTCACCGCCCCGGTCTCAGGCGCCGTCGCCTTGGGGATAGGACCCCAGCCATTTGACGAAGGCGCAGACCTTCTGCATGTTGGCATAGACCTCGTTGATGACCTTGTCTTCCATGTGGCCCATCACATCCACGAAGAAGAGGTAGGTCCAGGACTTGCCCTTGGCGGGCCGCGACTCCAGCTTCACCATGTTGACGCCGGCCTCGGCGATGGGCGCCAGCACCTTATACAGGGCGCCGGGCACGTGGGGCGTGGCGAACAGAAGCGAGGTCTTGTCGCTGCCGGTGCGCTCCACCTGGTCGTGGCCGATGACCAGGAAGCGGGTGACGTTGTGGGCCTTGTCCTGGATATGGGAGGCCAGGACCACCAGGTCGTAGACGACGGCCGCCAGAGGGCTCGCCACGGCGGCTGCGCCCTGGGTATCCCGCGCCATGCGGGCCGCCTCGGAGGTGGAGGCCACCTGCACCTGGTTCACGTCGGGCAGGTGCTTGCGCAGCCAGGACCGGCACTGGGCCAGCGCCTGGGGATGCGAGTAGATGATCTTCACATCCTCGGCCCGGGTCTCCTTGGAGAGCAGCGAGTGCTCCACGGGTGTGTAAATCTCGCCGCAGATGCGAAGCTCGGACTCGGAGAAGAGGTCCAGGGTGTGGTTTACCGCACCCTCGATGGAGTTCTCCACCGGAACCACGCCGTACTCGCAGCTTTTCTTCTCCACCTCGTCGAAGACGTCGGCGATGGAGGAAAAAGGCGAAAGCGCGGTGGTGTGGCCGAAGTGGTTCATGGCGGCCATGTGGGTGAAGGTTGCCTCGGGGCCGAAGTAGGCCACCCGCACGGGTTTCTGGATCTTGCGGGCCGCGGCCATGACCTCGGCGTATACTGTCCGCAGGGTCTCGGGCGGCAGGGGCCCCCGGTTGATCCGGGCCAGGCGGTTCAGTACCTCCCGTTCCCGGGAGAAGTCCACTACCTGGATGCCGCGTGCCTTCTTGATGGCGCCGATCTGCTGGACGACGGTGAGCCGCCGGTTGATCAGCGCGACGATCTGCTCGTCCACAGCGTCAATCTCCCGGCGGAGCCCCTCCAGCTCGGGGTCCACCGTGCTTTTCCTCGTCTCTTCCCCCATGAGTCCTTCCCTCCGGTGCGTTGCGGGCGCGATTCCGCCGCATGCTGCCTGCCGTTATTTTTCCTCGATGGTTTCCGAGATCTTCATGCCGAAGTGGCGCGCGCCCTGCTCCAGCGCCGCCAGGACCATATCGCCCGGGGAGAGCTTCACCACGGACACGGGGCTCCCGTCAACGGCGGTGAGCCTGATGGTCTCGGCGTTCTGCAAGATAACGGAGAAAGCCTTGCCCTCGGCTTCGGCCGACACGTAGAGGAGCGGCCGCTTCTCGATCTTGACCCGGCCCACCACTGCCTGAATCGCGCGGCCCTGGTGGTTCACCACCATGACCGAGTCGCCGGCGGAGAGCTCGGAGAGGTAGCGGGTCTTGCCCCCGGGCACCCGCGTGTAGGCGTGCACGGCCCCCGCGTTCACACGGAAGGGCCGGGGCGCCACGTAGGGGTTTTCCACGGACTCGGCGTGGACCAGGAAAAGCGCGCCCGAGGAGTTGCCCACCAGCATGCCCTCGCCCATGCCCATCTTGGTGCAGGTGTCCACGCAGACCCGGTCGCCCATGCCCAGGGACTTGATCTCGAGGATTCGGGCGGAGACGAGCGGGACCTCGTCCCCGGCTCCCTTCACGGCCGCCAGGATCTTCTTCAATAGGCCCGCATCGCGGGTTTCTACCAGCACGCCCCACACCCCGTGCTCCAGGACGCCGCAGGCCGTGGCCGCCTCCTCCAGGGTGCCGACCCGGGCCATGACCTCGGCCCCCCGGGCGATGAGGTTCTCCAGCGGGATAATGCTCCAATCGGGCGTTTCCACCACCACCCGGCCCCGGCGGCCGGCCTCGACCACGGCCGGCTCGTCGTCCTGGCTCTTCACGGTGACGAAGAACACGTCGCGGTCCGGCACGATGTCGCCGTCCGGCGCTACCACGGGGATGCGGGAGAGCTCTCGCACGCGGGGGGCGTCGCCGGCGGCGGTCATGACCGCGTCCGCGCCGCCCTCCAGGGCGGTTGTCACCAGCTTCTTGTCCCAGGGGTCCACCTTCACCCAGACGGTTTTCATTTCGCCTTCCCCCGTTTCGCGGTCTTGGCCGGCCCCAGGATGGCGAGGGCTTCGTTCACGCTGGCGTTCTTGTGGACGATGGAGGCCATGGCCTTGACCATCTTCTCCGGATTTTCGTGCTGGAAGGCGTTGCGGCCGATGGAGATGCCCTGGGCGCCGGCGTCCATGGCTCCACGTACCATCTCCAGTATGTCGCGGTCCGACTCCATCTTGGGCCCGCCTGCGATGACCACGGGGACGCCGCAGCCGGCGGTGACTTCCTGGAAGGTTTCCACCGACCCGGTGTAGGGCACCTTCACGATGTCCGCGCCCATCTCATGACCCAGCCGGGCAGCGTGCTTGATGTACTTCACGTCGTACTCGTCCTTTATCTTCTCGCCCCGGGGGTAGATCATGGCCAGGAGCGGCATGCCCCAGTAGCGGGCCTCGCGGGAGATCATGCCGAAATCTTTCAGCATCTCCTTTTCCATGCCGTCGCCCAGGTTCACGTGGATGGAGACCGCGTCCGCACCCAGCCGGATGGCTTCCTCGATGCTGCATACGAGCGTCTTGGCGTTGGGGAAGGGGGAGAGGCTGGTGGAGGCGGAGAGGTGGATGATGAGCCCGATGTCCGGGCCCGCGCCCCGGTGGCCGGCACCCACCAGGCCCTTGTGCTCCACCACGGCGTTGGCGCCGCCGCGGGCCACGGCATCCACGGCCTTCTTCATGTCAATGAGGCCTGGAATGGGGCCCACCGAGATACCGTGGTCCATGGGTACGATGACCGTGCGTTTGCTTTCGCGGTTGATGATGCGCTCGATGCGGATCTGCTTGCCCACGATGCTCATTTTGGCCTCCCTTTTCAGCCTGCGGATGGTGGTTTGAACCGACTCTTCCGAACCCTTATTAAACCCGCGCGCGGAGTCTTCCGCGCCCTTTGCGAAAAATCGTTGGGAGCGGCTTTCGATAGCTTCCTGCGTTCCCGCCGCGGCGGCGAGTGCCAATGCGTCCTGCCCTGTGGTGTACTCTCCCATGTCCATTGCCGCTCTCCTTTGTGTTGCGGGGTGCGCCGTGGAGCCGCGGCAAAAAAAAGGGGCCGCGGCTTTTTCCTTGCCACGGCCCCTTGAAGCGGAAGCGCCGTGGCACCTTTCGGTCTGCCACGGCGTTATGTGCGTTATTTCAGGGTGTTATCCCTCCGCACCGCCCGGCAGACCGGCGGTAAAATAATAGTAATAAAAATAAAACAGTCTGCCGGAAGAATTGCGGTGCATAAAAGCTCTCCTATGTCCTTGTGGGGACCATTACTTCCCCGGAGCTTTTCCTGTCAAGCTTTTTTTGCTAGAAGCTATCTCAAAAAAAATAATAAAGAAAGGCATTTTGCGGGGGAGGGGGGAAAACCCCT
>JBFMHL010000105.1:0-16973 GCA_040753055.1 Thermodesulfobacteriota bacterium
ATCTAAGCCGGAAAAAAGGTCCGGCCTGCGAACCAGGGTCTTTAGGAGCGCCGTTTCCCGGCGCCAGGCCTCGATCTCCTTGTGGTTCCCGGACAAAAGCTCGTCGGGAACGGGCTCGCCTTCGAAGTCCCGGGGCCGGGTGAAGTGGGGGTAGTCCAGCAGCCCCTCCATGAACGATTCGGTCACGGCCGAGTCCGCGTTGCCCAGCACCCCCGGAAGCAGCCGCACGATGGCGTCCATGACCACCATGGCCGCCGGCTCCCCGCCGGAGAGCACGAAGTCGCCGATGGAGATCTCCAGGTCGCAACGGCTTTCCAGCACCCGCTCGTCCATGGCCTCGTATCGCCCGCACACCAGGATGAGGGCGGGAAGCCGGGAAAGCGAAAGCGCCGTCTTCTGATCGAAGACCCTTCCCTGGGGCCCCAGAAAAACCACCGGGGCTTCGGGAAGCTCCTTCTTCACCTCGTCTATGGCCCGGGTGAGCGGCCCGGGTATCATCACCATCCCCGACCCGCCGCCGAAGGGCCGGTCGTCCGTCACCCGGTGCCTGCCCTCGGCAAAGTCCCGGATGTCCACGGCGCGGCAGGAGATGAGCCTCTCCTCGATGGCCTTGCGGACCATCCCGCAGGAAAAGAACCCGGAGAAGAACTCCGGGAAAATGGTGATCGCCGCAAAATCCACGTTTGTTCCGCCGGTGGGGGCTCTACAGTCCTTCCGGAACCTCCACGGTCATCCGGCCGGCGGCCAGGTCAACGTCCAGGATGACCGAATCTATGGCCGGCAGGAGGGTTTCCTGGCCCGTGCCCGGATCGGAGATCACCAGGACGCCGTTGGCCCCGGTGTCCATGATGGACGAAAGCCGGCCCAGGGGCTCCCCTTGCTGCGAGAAGACCTCCAGGCCCACCAGGTCCACCCAGTAGTACTCTCCCGGCTCCGTGTCCGGGAGATCCTCCCGGGGCACGGAAAGCTCGCAGCCGGAATAGCTGCGGGCCACATCGCGGTCGGTCAGGCCCCGGAAGGCGATGAGGAAGCCTTTCTTATGGGGCCGGCTCCTCTCCACCGTGAGGGCGGCCGGCGAACCCGCCGGGCCGTTCAGCAGGAGAACCCGTCCCGGCGCAAAGAACTCGTCCGACTCGGTGAAGGTCGTAACCAGCACCTCGCCGCGGACCCCGTGGGCGGAGGAGACTGCCCCCACCACGACGCGCCGATCCGTCATATCTTCATACCCCTGCTGCGGAAGCGTCCGTGAGCGGAGAAAGGCGAAGCGGTTCCGTCCGCCTTCACTCGATGATCTCCAGAACGCTGCGCTTCTTCACCTTGGCCGAGGCTGCCGAGAGGATGGTGCGCATGGCCCGGGCGGTCCTTCCCTGCTTGCCGATGACCTTGCCCAGGTCCTCCTTGGCCACCTTGAGCTCGATTACGGACGTCTGCTCCCCCTCCACCTCCGAGACTTCCACCTTGTCCGGTTGGTCTACCAGGGCTTCCGCGATGTACCGGATCAGCTCTTTCATGGCGCATCTCCTTGCAGGATTATAGGTCGCGGTTTCGAAGCCAGGTTCGCTCGGGAAATGCCCGTAATGAATCGCGTAAAAACCCCGGCGCGGGGCAAGCCCTCATGCCGGTGCTCTTCCTTCACCTCAAGGACGCCGAGGTTGCGCGCGCTCCTCGTTGCTAGGCCGCCGGGGCGGCCGGTTTCGCCGCCAGAAGGCCCTTCTTGCGCAGAAGGCTCTTCACCGTGGAGGTGGGCTGTGCCCCTTTCTCCATCCAGTAGGCGACGCGCTCGTCGCTCACGTTCACCGTGGCGGGCTCGGAAAGCGGGTTGTAAGTGCCCACGATCTCCAGGAAACGGCCGTCCCGGGGGCAGTCGTTCTCCGCCACCACGATGCG
Organism: Thermodesulfobacteriota bacterium; assembly: GCA_040753055.1. Lineage (GTDB taxonomy): Bacteria > Desulfobacterota > Desulfobacteria > Desulfobacterales > Desulfatibacillaceae > JBFMHL01. The sequence continues at coordinate 1,888 of JBFMHL010000105.1, forward strand.
GTAGAAGGGATTTTTCTTGGCGCCGTAGCGGGCCAGTCGGATCTTCACCATCTTGTTACTCTCCTTGTTGATGACCTCTTGTGCCTTTAAAACTCCATCCTTATAAAAACCGGGCAAATCAAGAAAACAGGCGTCCCAGCCCCTTCATGCCACCCTTGTTGATGTGCTTCATCACCTTCATCACCTGGGTGTAGTTCTTCAAAAGCCGGTTCACGTCCTGCACGCTGGTTCCCGAGCCGGACGCGATGCGCTTCTTGCGGCTTCCGTTGATGAGCTGGTGGTTCGCCCTCTCCTTCTTCGTCATGGAGCCGATGATGGCCTCGATGCGGACGAACTCCTTCTCGTCCACGGAAAGGCCCTTCATGTGCTTGTTGCGCGAAAACCCCGGGATCATGGAGAGGATCTCCTCTATGCTCCCCATCTTCCGCACCTGCGTCAGCTGATCCCGGAAGTCCTCCAGCGTGAACTGGTTCTTGCGGAGCTTCTTCGTGAGCTCCACGGCCTTTTTTTCGTCAATGGCGCTCTGGGCCTTCTCGATGAGGGTGAGAACGTCCCCCATGCCCAGGACCCGGTTGGCCATGCGGTCCGGGTGGAAAGGCTCGAAGGCCGAGAGCTTTTCCCCCACGCCCACGAACTTGATGGGCGTTCCGGTGACCGAACGCACGGAAAGGGCCGCTCCGCCCCGGGCGTCGCCGTCCATCTTGGTGAGGATCACGCCGCCCAGACCCAGCGCCTGGTGAAAGCTCTGGGCCTGGTTGACCGCGTCCTGGCCGGTCATGGCGTCCGCCACGAACAGAATGTCCGATGGCGAAACCGCGGCCTTGATGCGCCCCAGCTCGTCCATCAGGGCGTCGTCTATGTGCAGCCGGCCCGCCGTATCCACGATGACGGTGTCCAGGCCGTTCTTCGCCGCCTCCATCCGGGCGGCCCGCGCCACCTCCACGGGGTCGTCCCCGGGCTTGGTCGGATACACCGGAACGTTGATCTCTCCGGCGATCTTCACGAGCTGGTCTATGGCCGCGGGCCGGGCCACGTCCGCAGGCACCAGGTAGACCTTGCGCCCCTGGCTGCGGAGGTGCCGGGCCAGCTTGCCCGCCGTGGTGGTCTTGCCCGAGCCCTGGAGGCCCACCAGCATGACGGCGGCCGGGGCCGGACCGGACAGGTCCACGTCGGTATGGCCGTCGCCCATGAGGCGTTTGAGCTCCTCGTGGACGATCTTCACCACCTGCTGGCCGGGGGTGAGGCTTTCCATCACCTCCTGGCCCACGGCCCGTTCCTTGATGGAGGCGATGAGCGACTTGACCACCTTGTAGTGGACGTCGGCCTCCAGCAGGGCGAGGCGAACCTCCTTCAGGCCCTCCTCGATGTTCTTCTCCGTGAGCCTGCCCTGGCCCTTGAGCTTGCGGAATGTGGCTGAAAGCCTGTCGCTTAGGCTCTCGAACACCTTGTCGCCTCACCCAAAAGGTTTTTCCGCCCCCAAAAGCGGAAACACCCCGGCCCCCTGGGCCAGGAAATTGTTGAAAGTAGTCTTGGGCAAATGCTATGTCAAGGACATTTATCGGCGCCGGAGACGCCCCGGCATCGGTCGGGGATCCCCCGGCCGCAAAGGCAATCGCCCTGTTAGTACAGCTTAAACGGTTATCATGGACCTTGAAAAAACGCAAGGCACAGACATCCTGGGGCTTTCCCGGGACGATCTGACAGCCTGGTTCGCAGAGAAAAACGAGCCCGCCTGGCGGGCGGACCAGGTAATGCGCTGGCTCCACCGCCGGAACGCCCGCTCCTTCTCGGAGATGACGGACATCGCCAAGGGCCTCCGGGAGACCCTGGCGGAAAGCTTCGTCATCCCGGAGCCGGAGGAGGCCGGCAAGGCCGTCTCCGAGGACGGAACCGTCAAGTACGCGTTTTCGCTCCGGGACGGCCGCCGCATCGAGTCCGTGCTCATCCCCGAGCGGGGGCACTGCACCCTGTGCGTTTCCAGCCAGGTGGGCTGCGCCATGGGCTGCGCCTTCTGCCGCACCGGCTCCCTGGGGCTCACCCGCAACCTGGCCGCCTCGGAGATCATCGGCCAGGTGCGGGCGGTCCGCAGGATGATGGAGAAGCCGGAGACGCTCACCAACCTGGTGTTCATGGGCATGGGCGAGCCGCTGGCCAACTACGCCAACCTGGTCCGCGCCGTGAACATCCTCACCGGGAACGAGTGGGGCATGGGCTTCGGCTCCCGCCACGTGACGGTTTCCACCGTGGGCCTGGCCAACCGGATCCCGGACCTCTCCCGGGACACCCCCGCCAACCTGGCGGTCTCCGTCAACGCCGCGGACGACGAGACCCGGCAGCGCATCATGCCCGTGAACCGGACCTATCCCCTGGCCGCCCTCTTAGCGGCCTGCCATGACTTCTTCCTGCGGCCGGGCCGGCGCATCACCTTCGAGTACGTGTTACTAAAGGACTTAAACGACTCGGAGCGCGACGCCCGGAACCTGGCGCGGCTCCTTTCCCACATCCCCGCCAAGATCAACCTCATCGCCTACAACCCCCACCCGGAAAGCCCCTTTGCCCGGCCCGACGAGGACCGCGTGCTGGCCTTCCAAAAGGTCCTGACGGACCGCAACTTCACGGCCATGCTGCGCAAGAGCAAGGGGGCCGACATCCTGGCCGCCTGCGGGCAGCTGGCGGCCAGGATGTCGGCCTGAAAAATATAGGTTGCGCGCCTTGGCATAATGAAGTAAAAGATAGTTTGAAGCCTTAGTATGCACCCCTGTCTCCCATGATTACTACCCGGTCCGGGATTCGCCGCGAACCTCGAGCCCGCCCTTTTCGGGCGCGTCCGGAGCGACGGATCGCCCGAGGCTTGCGAGGTGTTTCATGAAAAAGCTCCTGGTTGTTCTTGCCCTTTTTCTGCTCCTATTGCCGGCCGCGGGCTTTGCCCTGACCACCATGGCGGAGGAGGAGATGGCAGAAGTCCAGGGAAACCAGGGGCTCACCTTCACCTTCATCAAAAACGGAGCCCTGGGGGACAACAGGGTGGGGCTCTCCTTCACCGGCCTCTCCTACACCGACAACGACGGCAGCGCGGCCCTCGGCCTCACCGCAGGCCGAATCACGCTCAGCAGCATCACCATGGACAACAGCTGGGAGTGGAGCCCGGTGACACTGGACGTGACCGCCACGGGAAACGACGGCTGGCTGGTGATAGACCCTCCCCAGATACTCAACAAACGCTTCGAGGCGAACCTTACCTTCGTGGACCCCAACGGAGTGGAAACCAACAGGGGCGCGGGCCGCTTCGGCATCGTCGGCCTGAACTGGATGGATATCCCTCCCAACCCCACTCCTCCTCCCATCACCCCCGGATACACCAACGATTTAGAGCTGTTTACCATAGACGGGACAGGCACTTCGATGGGAATCTGGATCGGAGGGAAATGGGAGGCGAGCTACATCTACTGGATGGACGACGGGTACACGGGGTATAGCGGCAACGCCTACTTGAAAACCAGCACCTTCAAGTTTTACAACTTTTACACCACATTGTACGGCCGGCTGGACGCAGGCAGGTCCGGGGCGAACTCCTACGTCCGCTTCACCTGGATGGACGGAGCCATCAACGACAACCGGAACATCGAGTTCGGCCGCATCGGCGTTACCAGCGCAGTCGGCACCGTCCTGAACAACACAAACACCCTTTTCCTGGCAAACATCTGGGACCTGAGCCTCTCCCAGGACAACCTGTTCACGTTGCGGGCCAACGGCGACGGCGGCGTGACCATGGACACGGACATCGGCTTCAACACCGGAAACCTCGTGTTCCAGGACGACAACGGTTTCAGCAGCTACGCGGGCCGCTATGCGGCCTTCAACGGCTTCCACATGGACATGGTCAACACCAGCCTGGCCATTGACGTGGGAACCGGGGCCGGCATCGGAACCTTCCTCACTTTCTACGACCCGACCTTTGAGCTCCAGGACTTCGGCTTCACCTCCATCCAGATGGGAACCAGCTCCACCAACGGAGGCGGCCCCAGCTTGTGCTCCGTGGACTGGGACAACCTGAACACCTACCTCCTCCTGGGGCTGAGCGGCAACACCGCAGCCGGCGACCCCAACGGTATCAGGATGTACCTGGGAATGCGGATTTACGACTGGGACATCCACTTCGGGGACAGCAACGGCAGCAGCGTTCTGGGGCCCACCGGAAGCGCAATCAGCACCGAGGGGCATTTTTACGTGCACAATATCCACCTTTGGGACCGGACCACCGCCAACGCCTTTGTCGCTTTTCCCGTTGTTTTGCAGGCGGGCACCGGCGCGACCTCCCGCCTGGCGCTCTCGGTTCCCGACATGCCCATGACCCTGGAGTTCACCACCCGGACGGCCAACGCCTCCAATGTGGGAAACGACATCTTCATGCACCAGATCAAGGGCTCCATCAACTTCAACAGCACCCCCATCCAGATTTACGCACACTAATCCGCCCGACCAAGCTTCCAGGCCCCCAAAAGGCCGCCCGCATCTGCGGGCGGCCTTTTTTTATTGGGGAACAGCCGCCCGCCGGGCTCACGGAAACAGCCGCCGGGCCTATCCCTGTCAGGAATCCCGACAATGAAAACTATTACTAATACTTTACAATAGTTATATTATTCCGCCATGACGTATTGACATGGGGAAAATCATACATAATTACATCTTATATCAGATTTATATCTGTCTTTACCTTGGAGTTTGTCGTCACATGTCCATGTCCTGATCCGCGGGACTGCCACCCTGAACCGGTGCAGGCTCGCCGTGGCCCGCGCCAAAGGCATCCGCGGAAAACCGACAAAACCGGACTGTCGCCTGGAAAACACGGCGCCGCTTCGCGCGGGGGAAAAATAGAAAGGGAGGAAATGCCATGACCTGGAGGTGACCTATGATCCGCAAAAGGAGAAAACCCAACTGGTGGCTCCTCGGAGCCATCCTCTTCCTCGTTCCGGGAATCGCGCAAGGCGCGGACTGGACGTGGTCCCACCCCTTTCCCCAGGGCAACGCCTTGATGGCCGCCTGGGCAGCCTCCGCCTCCCGGGTCTTCGCAGTGGGCATGTCGGGGGCAGTTGTAACCTGGGACGGCACCGCATGGACCGCCGTTGACCATTCGCTCGATCCAGTCTCGCTCAACACGGTTTGGGGCTTTTCCGAAACCGACGTGTGGGCGGCCGGCGAAAAATGCACCATCTGGCATTACAACGGAACCGCCTGGACCGTTGTCCTCAAGAATCTCTCCTCCAACACCCTGACCGGCCTCTGGGGCGCCTCCGCCTCCGACATCTGGGCCGTGGGCTCCGCCGGAACCATCCTGCATTACAACGGGAGCACATGGGCCCCCTTTGCCCACGGACTGGGAGAGCTGCCGCTTAACGCCGTCTGGGGCTCCTCCTCCTCGAACGTTTACGCGGTGGGCAGGAACGGCGTCATCCTCCACTACGACGGTTCCGCCTGGGCACAGGTGGCCCACAGCCTGGGGACCGCCAATCTCTTTGGCATTTTCGGCACCTCCGCCTCCGATATTTACGCCGTGGGGGATGCGGGCAGCGTATGGCGCTTCAACGGAAGCCGGTGGGTCTCCGTGGCCCGCGGCCTCTGCGGGCCCCATGAGGTGGGCCCGCGCCTGCAGAGCGTGTGGGCTTCCGGCGCCCTTGACGTCTGGGCCGTCGGGGCCGGGGGCACGGTATGGCATTACGACGGCTCCTGGGCGGCCGTGGACCACGGCCTGGGAACGACCGATCTTTTCGCGGTCTCCGGGTCCTCCGGGAGCGATGTGACCGCGGTGGGCTTCGCGGGCGCCATCCTGCACTTCAACGGCTCGGAATGGGCCAAGGCCGGCAACATACTGGGAATCAACGCCATATACGGACTGGCGGGCTTCTCCGAGTCCGACGTCTACGCCACGGGTGACGGGGGCGCCATCTGGCACTACGACGGCACTTCCTGGGCGGCCGTGGACCACGGGCTGGGAAGCAACAACTTGAAGCGCATGTGGGTGGAGAACGAAAGCAGCATCTACGTCGTGGGGGACGGAGGGGCTGTCTGGCACTACAACGGGACCGCCTGGGAAGCCATCGCCCACGGCCTGGGGGACACGGCGAACCTCTTCGGTGTCTGGGGCTCTTCGGGAGACAACATCTATGTCTGCGGCGACGGGGGCGTCATCTGGCACTATGACGGCACGGACTGGGAAAACGTCGCCCACGGAATGGGAACCGCGAACCTGCGGGGCGTGTGGGGAGTGGGCGAAACCCTGGTCGCCTTGGTGGGAGAAAACGGAGCCCTGTACATGAACGGCGCCGGCACATGGGGCAGCTACCCCGGCGGGCTGGGAACCGACCACTTGTACGGAATATGGGGAAGCGGTGCCAACGACGTCTATATCGTGGGCGGCGGGGGCTCCATCTGGCATTTCAACGGGACCTCCATCTCGAAGATGGAGCACGGTTTGGGAATGAACGCGCTGTACTACGTGGCGGGCACGTCCGGAACCAACATCACGGCGGTGGGGAGCTACGGCCAGGTGCTCCATTACGACGGCTACTCCTGGACCAAGCAGAACATATCCTCCATCAACCATCTGTTCGCCCTGTGGCCGTCTTCGGAGGAAAACCTTTACGTGGGAGGCTCCTTGGGCGCTATTTTGTACGGAACCATCTCGCCCGAGGCCTGCTTCCTGGGGAACCTGCTCGGCCACAACGGGCTTGCCGCGGCCTTTCTAAAAAGCTGGAAGGCTTTCCGGCCCGGTTTGCCCGGCACCTTCCCCGGCAGGTGAAGCCATCATGCACGAGCCTTTCAACCGCCCGCCGAAGGGGGCGGTTGAAAGGCAGGACATCCACCTGAACCCTCCCCGGATTCAGTAGGCAGGCAATCCGACCGCCTCCTCCACGGACCTGCGGCACAAAAGCCGGGCGTAGCTCATGAGGGAATCCTCTGGAAACTCTGCAAAGAAGGGATACTCCCTCAGGCGGTCGGCCCAGGCCTTGGCCACCGCGTCCCTGTCCTCCCCCGCGTCCTCGCGAGACTTCATGTCCCGCGCCATTTTCAGGGCCTCGGCCCCTGCGGCCTTTAAAAAGGAAGCGCAGGCCCCCCGTCCTTCCACAATCAGATGATGCCCCAAGCCCAAAGCCTCGGGGGCCAGGGACGCTAGCCGCTCCAGCGAGGAGAGGTAGAGCCCCAGATCCTGGAAAAACATGGGATAGATGCGTTTGCCGTCGTCGGAGAACCCGGCCGAGTCGGAGAGAAGCAAGAGCCGGTCCGGCAGCACCCAGGCGGAAAGCGCACCGGGCGCATGCCCCGGCGTTTCTACCATAATGACAGAGGCCCCGCCCAGGTCCAGGACCTCCCCGTCGTGCAACGTCCGGTCCAGCCGCACCGAGGAAACCGACAGGGGGCCGGGGTGCGCGGCGATCTCCCCCCTGGCTAAAAGCAGCTCGCTGTAGAACTCGTCCTCGGCCAGGAGCCGCGCGCGGATCTTGTCGTTTGCGAGCACCCGGCCCGTCTCTTCCGTGGCGCACAAAAGGAGGCCCGGGTTTTCCTTCTTCATGGCCAGAAGGCCCGTGGAGTGGTCCGCATGGCTGTGGGTGGCGATGAGCCGCCTGAGCGGGGGCGCCCCCGGAACGCCCGCCATCTGCCGGAACACCACGGGTACGACCGCGCTGACCCCTCCCTCCACCAGGACGCTCTCCCGCGATCCGGCAACGAGGTAGCAAAGGTGCTCGTCGGTTCCCAGCGCCCATGCATGTTCCGTGATCCGCGCCGGCATCTCCCTTTTACCGCTGCCTCTTTCCGCCATATATTCTCCGCTTTCCGCAACGCCCGCCGCAGCAAAGGTCCGGGTCCGGAACCTTTTTCCTACCGGTTGTACGCCAAAAAACTCTTGACGGAAAAGGGAAAAAAGGTGGTATAGAGGGCGCTTGCCGTGTTTTCGGCAAACGGGGAGGTCTGCAAAGCCTTTGACTTTTGGCGCCTGTTTTGTAAATTCACGGCGTCGGGGGAAAACCCGGCCCGATGCATGATTGATCCGAAAGGAGAAGCGCCCATGGAGAACTGGGAGCCCAAAATCGTGGCTTTCCTGTGCAACTGGTGCACATACGGAGCCGCGGACCTTGCCGGAGTGAGCCGGCTGTCATATCCCCCCAACATCCGCGTGGTGAGGTTGCCCTGCACGGGCCGCGTAAGCCCCAAGTTCATCCTCGCCGCCTTCCGCCGGGGAGCCGACGGCGTCTGGGTTTCCGGGTGACATCCGGGCGACTGCCATTACCTGGAAGGTAATTTCTACGCCCGCCGGAAATTCGCGTTGTTCAAGGACCTTCTCGAGCACATGGGCATCGAGCCCGGAAGGCTCCATTTTTCCTGGATCTCCTCGGCCGAGAGCACGAAGTTCGTGGACGTGGTCAAGAAGGTGACCGAGTCCGTCAAAGCCCTGGGGCCCGCTAAGCACTTCATCAAAAAAGAGGCAGAGGTGGCGTAACGATGGGCGATGCAAGCGAAAAGATACGCGAGATAGCCAAAAAGCTTCTGGCCGAGCAGAAGGTGGACATGGTGATCGGCTTCCGCGCCGGCACCATCCCCATGATCTCCGAGCCGTGCTTCGCCAAGACCGCGGAGCAGGCGGACGAGCTTGTGATGAACTCCTTCTGCGGAGTGAACCTGGCCAACTACCTGCCCAAGCGCAAGGAAAAGATCGGCATCGTGGCCAAGGGCTGCGACAGCCGCAACATCGTGACCCACATCGCGGAAAACCAGATCAAGCGCGAGCAGCTCGTCATCATCGGCGTGCCCTGCTCCGGCATGGTGGACCGCCGCAAGGTGGCGTCCCAGGCCGGCTTCGATATCGCCTCGGTTTCCGAGGAGGGCGATACCATCAAGGCGTCCGGCCCGGGCGGCCAGGAGAAGTCCCTGGCCCGCGCGGAGCTTTTGCAGGACAACTGCGCCATCTGCGTACACCGCAACCCGGTCATCGCGGACGTGCTGGCCGGCGAGAAGGTTCCCGAGCAGGCTGGCGTGGACCGCTACCCGGACGTGCGCGCGGTGGAGGCCATGGGTCCGGAAGAACGGTGGGACTATTTCGACAAGCTCCTGGAAGGCTGCATCCGCTGCTATGCCTGCCGGAACGCCTGTCCCTTGTGCTACTGCCCCACCTGCTTCGTGGACGAGTCCCAGCCCCAGTGGGTGGGAAAGAGCATTGACAAGACCGACACCCGTACCTTCCATTTCCTGCGCGCCTACCACTGCGCGGGCCGCTGCACGGACTGCGGCGCCTGCGAGCGGGCCTGCCCCATGGGAATCAAGGTGCGGCAGTTCACCAAGAAGCTGGAGAAGGACTGCAAGGAGCTGTATGGTTGGGAAGCGGGGATGCTGGAAAACGTCCGGCCGCCGCTGGACACCTACCGGCCCGACGACCCGCAGGACTTCATCAAGTAAAGGCTTGGCAACCCCGGGGGTCCGCCCCGGGCAACCATACTCGCCGCGAAGCCGCGGCCCCGGTCACCGGACCTCCCGGAAGCATCCGGGCGCCCGCCTTCCCGGGGAGATCCGGCAGGAGCTTTTTGAAGCCAAAAACAATAGGGACCGATTATGCGCGTGCTTGCCATTTCCCAAAGCGAACTTACCTCCGGCCTCGCCAAGCTTGCCGATTCCTACAAGCTCTTCGGCCCGGTCAAGGAGCGCGACCAAGTAAACTTCGCGCCGTTAAAGAAGGGTCAGGCGCCGGAGCTGTCATTCTCCAACACTCGGCTCTCGGCCAAGGGCGTGGTCTATCCCCAGTCGGAAAAGATGTTCCGCGCAAACCTGGACCCGGCCAAGGAAGACCACCACGTCTATAAGGACGAGGCCAAGGATTACTCGCCCCGTGCCCTGGTGGGGGTCCGGCCTTGCGACGCCAAGGCCCTGATGCTGGTCAACCTGAACTTCGACAACCCCTCCTACCAGGACCCCTACTGGGTGAACTCCTATGCGGCCCTGACCCAGGTGGGGCTTGCCTGTACCAATCCCTGCCCCAGCTGCTTCTGCACCTCGACCGGGTCGGGCCCCCACGACACCCGGGGTCTGGACGTCCTGCTGGTGCCTGCGGACGGCGGGTACCTGGCCCGGGTTCTCACGGAGAAGGGCGAGAAGCTGGCGGCCGCCGCCGGCTGGGCCAAGGAGGCGGAGGAGGGTGTCGAGGACAAGCTGGCCGCCCTGGCAAAGGAAGCCGAGTCCAAGGTGACCGCCACCATCACCACCGACAAGCTGGCCAGCAAGGTCACCCTGCCACTCTACGAGGCTCCCTTCTGGGAGGACGTGTCCTTTTCCTGCATCAACTGCGGCACCTGCACCTTCCTGTGCCCCACCTGCTGGTGCTTCGACATCCAGGACGAGACCTGCGGAACCGAGTGCGTCCGTTACAAGAACTGGGACTCCTGCATGTTCCCGCTGTTCACGATCCACGGTTCGGGCCACAACCCCCGCGGGACCAAGCTGCACCGCGTGCGCCAGCGCTTCCTGCACAAGCTCAAGTACTTCCTGGACAAGTACGACCAGGGGATCATGTGCGTGGGCTGCGGCCGCTGCATCCGGCAGTGCCCGGTGAACATAGATATCCGCCGTGTGGCGGGGCTCATGAACGAGTACCAAACCGCGGAGAAATGCGAGATATAGGGCGACCGTTCCAGCTTCCGCCGGATTGAACAAAGACGGCGGCCGTGACGGGCGCTCCGGCAACTTCGTGAAAACGCCCCGGCGCATCTCCGGCAGCGGGCCCTTTTTGCGAACGAATAAAAAAAACGGAGAGAGCAAGTGGCAAATCCCTACATGCCCATACCGGTCCGAATTGACAAGGTCGTGGTGGAGACCGAGGACAGGAATCTCAAGACCTTCAAGTTCGTCTATGTAAACCCCGACGACGAGCAGAAGTTCCAGTACAAGGCCGGGCAGTTCGGCGAGCTCTCCGTCACGGGCAAGGGCGAGATCCCCATCGGCATCGCCAGCTCGCCCACGGAGAAGGGCTTCCTCATGTTCACGGTGAACAAGGTGGGGCTCGTCTCCACCGCGCTCCACAACATGAAGGAAGGCGACATCATGGGCGTGCGGGGGCCCCTGGGCAACTGGTACCCCTGGGAGATCATGGAGGGAAAGAACGTGGTCATCATCGGAGGCGGGTTCGCCTTCACCACGCTCCGAAGCTCCATCGTCATGATGCTGGACCCGGAGAACCGGAAGAAGTTCAAGGATATCCACGTCATCTACGGAGCGCGCTCCCCGGGCATGCTTCTCTACCGCGAGGAGCTGGCCGCCTGGGAGGCGCGCGACGACATCAACATGCACATCACGGTGGACCGCACCGACGACCCCAACTGGAAGTACAACGTGGGCTTCGTGCCGGCCATCACCGAGCAGAAGGCCCCTCCGGCCGGCGACGACACTTACGCCATCATCTGCGGCCCGCCCATCATGATCAAGTTCACCCAGCCGGTCCTGGACAAGCTGGGCTACAAGCACGACCATATCATCATGAGCCTGGAAAACCGCATGAAGTGCGGCATCGGCATGTGCGGCAGGTGCAACATCGGCAAGGAGTTCGTCTGCAAGGACGGTCCGGTCTTCACCCTGGACCAGCTGAACAAGGTTCCCAAGGAGTACTAACCCGGCATTTCTAAGGATGCGGGAGGCGGAGATGTTCGAGAAAACGAGCGTTAACCGGCGGCAGTTTCTGAAGCAAACCGGCCTTCTTTCCGTGGCTGCGGCCGCGGCAGCGGCTGCGCCCCTTTCCGAGGTGCTGGCGTTCGACCGAGAACTCACCAAGGTCACCCGCAGCACCGAGGCCATGAGCACCTATGTCACCATCACGGTGCTGGCCCCCTCGGTGGCCCAGGCTGACGACGCCATCGAAAAGGCATTCGCCGAGATGAAGCGCGTCACCAAGCTCATGGACCGCTTCGACTCCGCTTCCCCGGTCTCGGTGCTCAACCGGGACGGGGCGCTGTCCGGCCTGCCCGAAGAGGTGGCGGACGTGCTCGCCCGCTCCAACTACTTCCACACCCTCTCCCGCGGCGAGTTCGACATTACGGTAAAGCCCGTGGTGGACCTCTACCAGCAGAGCTTCTCCAAGGCGGGCCAGCCTCCGTCGGACCGGGACCTGCAAAAGGCCATGGAGCTGGTGAACGGGAACGGTGTGTTGGTAAACGGCCGGGACGCCCGCCTGGCAAAGCCCGGCATGGGCGTGACCCTGGACGGTATCGCCAAGGGCTACATCATTGACGTGGGCGCGGCGACCCTCCGGCGCCAGGGCATCCAGCACCTTCTGGTGGACGCCGGCGGCGACATCCGGGCCATCGGCGGCAAGGAGCAGGGACGGGGCTGGACCATCGCGGTGCGGAACCCCGACGGCCCCAACTACGCGGACAAGATCACCATGACCGACGGCGCCGTCGCCACCTCGGGCAACTACGAAGTCTACTTCGACCGGGAGAAGCTCTTCCATCACATCATCAACCCCCAGACCGGGGTTTCCCCCTACCAGGCCACCAGCGTCTCCGTGGCCGCTCCCAACACGACCCAGGCCGACGCCCTCTCTACGGCCGTGTTCGTCATGGGCGCCAAGAGGGGAAAAGAGTTCGTGGACACGGTGCCCGGCACCGAGTGCCTGGTCATCACCCGCGACGGCCGCAAGACCGCGACGGACGGCTGGAAGAAAATGGCCTAACGCCGAAGCCGGATCGTGCAAAATACCAGGGGCGGCTGGGGGCGAACCTTCTCCCCCGCCGCCCTTTCTTTTCCCTCCCCGCGCAGGAATGATCTTCATGGAAAAAGGCTACGTCCAGGTTTACACGGGAAACGGCAAGGGCAAGACCACGGCCGCCCTGGGCTTGTGCCTGCGGGCGGCGGGCGCCGGGATGCGCGTGTTCGTGGCCCAGTTCCTGAAATCCGGCGACTACTCGGAGATCAAGGCCCTGGCCCGTTTCTCCGAGCTCGTGACGATCAAGCAGTACGGCATGGGCCGCTTCGTGAAAGGCAAGCCCACCGAGGAGGAGGTGGCCTCCGGCCGCCGGGGCCTTGCGGAAGCGGAGCAGGCGCTCCTCTCCGGCGCCTATGACGTGGTGGTCCTGGAGGAAGCCAACGTGGCAGCCTACTTCGGGCTGTTCCCGGTTTCCGGGCTCCTTTCGCTCATGGCAAAGAAACCCGAGGGAGTGGAACTGGTGATCACGGGCCGGAACGCCGCGCCGGAGGTGATGGAGGCGGCCGACCTGGTAACCGAGATGCGCGAGATCAAGCACTACTACCAAAAGGGCGTCCAGGCCCGCGTGGGAATTGAAAAGTAAAGGCATTTGCGGGGGGAAACCGCTTGGGGGAAAAGCAGCTTATCCTGACCCCGAGGCGGCTCCGCCGCCCGCAGCATCCCTTTCCCCCCCCTTCCCCCTCCCCCTTTGAGGCAAAGCTTTTTTAAACCAAGCCCCCCAAATGCCGCTGGCGACTCACGGCCCGCGATGATGGCTAAAAGTTCTCTCCCGTGGATAGAATACAATATTCAAAGATTGAATACGCCGCATAGAAAGAGTGCTGCGAACAGCTTTAAAAGCATTGCCCCAAAACCCCCTTCCTGTTAGAATTCCTTCCGATTTCCTCCTGTTGCAGTACATGGCAGGCGGCCCGTGCAGCCCCGGCTTCGCCTTTGCTCGTATTCAAGAAGATCGCCCTTCCCTCTTCCGCTGCCGGTCGTTATGGCAGGCCGTTTGCATCAGATAATCTTGCCTCACGGGAGGAGGGGGGAGAGCCCTCGCAGCTTAGCCCCTGCTTGGGGAGGAAGGGAATGCCGATCCCATCGCAGGCGTTTTACAGTCAATCGCTACGAGGCTCCGACCACAAGCCTTTGGAGTAAACTATACGCTTTAACTGCAATACGATATCCTGCGTCGCAAAAAAAAGAGAGGCGTGACAAACCCCCAACGACTTCAGAAAGTTTTGCGGAAAAGGGAAAGGGGGTGCGGAGGGAGGGGGAAAAAACCAGCTTTTTCAAAAGGGGTTTTCCCCCCTCCCCCGCGAAATACTTTTTTTAATGTAAGATAGCTTCACTCCTTTTTCTCGGCCCCTGCAACCCACTCAGGAAACGGAAAGCCCCATGACGGACTACCGCGAGATCCTGTTTGTCCATTTCCTGCCCAGCCTCGGTTTCCTGCTGGCGCTCGTTCTGCTATCCCGGATCCTTACCGAGCGCCGCTCGCCGGCCTCCACCATGGCTTGGCTCCTGGCGGTGATCTTCATTCCGTACGTTGCCGTTCCCATGTACATCATCATCGGGGGCCGCAAGATCAAGTTCCTGCAGAACGTCAAGCCCATGCTGCCGGAGGACGGGCCGGTCACCGAGGCCGAGCGTGCGGGAAGCCCGGCCGCAACGAGAGGGAACGAGTCGGTGTATGACGTTTTCTGCCCCATGCTCATTCCCCCCCGGCACCACGGCGTGTATCCGGCGACCCGGGGAAACCGGGTGGTGCTGCTTCCCGAGGGGGAGCAGGCCTTCGACGAATGCCTGGCGCTCATCGAGACCGCCCGCGAAACCATCTACTGCGCCACCTTCATCCTGGGAAACGACGAGACCGGGCAGGCCATTGTTTCCGCACTGACGAAAAAGGCGGGCCAGGGGCTCAACGTGCGCCTGCTGCTGGACGCGGTGGGCTCCATGAAGGTGCGGGGCAAGTTCCTTTCCGAGTTCCACCGTGCGGGCGGCAAAAGCGCCTTCTTCATGCCCATGGTGCATTTGCCGCTCCGGGGGCGCGCCAACCTGCGCATCCACCGCAAGTCGCTGATCGCGGACAACCGCTCGGCCATCATGGGCGGCATGAACATGGCCTGGGAGTACATGGGGCCCTACCGGCCCGGCCGGGACCGCTGGAGGGACCTCTCGCTTCGCGTGGAAGGCCCGGCCGCCAGCCAGATCTCCGACATCTTCCGCTCCGACTGGCGCTTCGCATCCGGGGAGGCCCTGCCCGCGCCCTCCCTGGCCGCGCCCGTCACCGACCTTCCGGGAGGGGTACAGCTCATAGCCAGCGGCCCGGACGTTCGGGAGGACACGCTGCGGGAAGCCATCA
>JBFMHL010000106.1:0-3834 GCA_040753055.1 Thermodesulfobacteriota bacterium
CCCCCCCGCCCCCCCGCACCCCCTCCCCCCTTTCCCTAAAACCTTTTGATGCAATGGGTCGGAGCGGTCCCGCGGTCCTTGGCGTCAATGCAGATCCCGGCAGGGACCGCCCGCGGAACGGAACGCGGCTGGGCCTCTTGCAAGAAAGTGTTTCCCCCGGAAGACATTTATGCGTACTGTCGGCCACCTGAATCCGTGGGCGGCCTCAGGTGGCCGCCCAGAAGGGCGGAAAGAGATTTTTATCCCGGGAAAAACATCGTTTCTGGCAGGAATGCCGAAGCGATGGGCTTTGGCCCCCATAAAAAACTCCGTCACGGATTCAGGGGCAAAACAATCCTCCCCATCAAGCTAAGGAGCCTTTCGATGTCCAAACAGAACATCGGCCCCCAGGCCTTCGTGCTTCCCATGGCCGTAAGCCTTCTGGGAACCGTGGTGAACGGCAAACCCAACTTCATGGCGTTGGGCTGGCTTACGCGGGTGAACTTCAAGCCGCCGCTCATCGGAATCGGCGTGGGACAGTCCCACCGGACCCACCGGGCCATCGAGGAGACCGGGGAGTTTTCACTGAGCTTTCCCCGCCGCTCCCAGCTGGTGGAGACCGATTATGCAGGCCTGGTGTCCGGGGCGCACACGGACAAGTCCGCGCTTTTCGAGGTCTTCCACGGCGAGCTGAAAAACGCTCCCATGATAAAGGACGCCCCCTACGCCATGGAGTGCCGTCTCACCCAGGCCGTCCCACTTCCCACCAACACCTTCTTCATCGCCGAGATCGTAAACGCTTACTGCGACGAGGACTGCATCAAGGACGGCGCCGTGGACCCGGAGCGCGCCGAGCCCTTTATGCTCACCATGCCGGACAACCGCTACTGGTCCCTGGGGCCTTCCATCGGCCGCGCCTGGCACGACGGAAAAACTCTGAAAAAGTCATAGGGGCTGTTTCCAAAAAAATCGTTATGAGATGAGGCGAAAACGCCAAGGGCAAGGAAGCAGGTGGAAAAAGGACGCAGGCGTGGTGTCGCCACGTCGAGGCCTTTTTCCACCGGATGACGCCGTCTTTGGCGTTTGCAGCCCATCGCAATAGAATTTTTTTAAACAGCCCCTATACCCAAGGTAAACCCTGCCGGTCCGCCTGGAATTTTGACACACGTTCATTTATAATCATAAATTGGATCTTCGCCAGCCGCTGCCGGATGGGGGCCGTGGCTGCGAAACATGGGTCCGGGCCCGGACGGGTATGAGGAGGCCGCAAGGCCGCCGCGAAGCCCGAGGCCTGGATTCCGAAACCATTTCCAGGCATAGGGAGGGAAGACCCTTTATGCGGACCCGCTTTTTCATCGCCGCCCTTTTGTGCTCGCTGCTGTTGTTTCTTTGCGGTCCCGCCTCGGCCCAGGAGGGGGCGGACACCCCGAAGCCCCTGGTGATCCGGGTGGCCACCATCATCCCCGGAGGCATGGGCTGGACCAAGCGGGCCAAGGAGATCTTGATCCCCAAGATGGCCGAGATGGCCGGCGACCGCATCGCTCTGAAGATCTACTGGGGAGGTGTGAAGGGCGACGACGGGGAGATCCTGGCACAGATGCGGGCGGGCCAAATGGACGGCGCGGCGCTTTCCGGCTACGGCACCATCCTGGCCTGCCCGGAGTTCGCGGTGCTTTCCCTTCCCTTTCTTTTCAACGGCTGGGACGAGGTGGACCACATCCGGGACACGATGTTCCCGGTTTTCGACCAATTCATGCAGTCCCGCGGATTCCGCATGTTCCTGTGGGTGGACCAGGACTTCGATCAGGTCTACTCCACCCGCTTCCCTCCGGTTTCCCTGGAGGAGTTCCGCAGGTGCGAGTTCCTGCGCTGGTACGGCGACCTGGAAAAGCTCCTCTTCATGACCCTGGGGGTGCAGTCGGTTCCGGCCCGCGTGCCGGAGGTCCCTTCGGTCATCAGCGAGGGCTCTGCGGATGCGGCCATCGCCCCGGCCATGTGGGTGCTGGGCTCCCAGGTCTTTTCCATGGTCAAGTACGTTCTGCCGTGCAAAATCCGCTACTCCCCGGCGGTGGTGGTCATGTCGCCCAAGGCCGTGGCCAGCCTTCCCCCGGACCTCATGGAAAAGTTCTTCTCCCTGCGCGACTCCGTGAGCCGGGAGTTCATCTCCTACTCCCGCGCCGACTCGGAGAAGTGCCTCCAGGCCATGATCGCGTACGGCATCAAGGAGGTCCGCATGGACGAGAAGAACATGGCCCAGTTCTCGGCCATTGCCAAAACCCTTTACGACCGGGCCTCCGGCGTCCTGTACCCTCGCAGCCTCCTGGACCAGGTCCAGCAGAACCTGGCCGCGTACCGGAAAGCCCGCAAACCCTAGCCTTCGCGGGGACCGATGATTTGGACGGGGCTCGCCCTTTTCCTCCTGCTGCTGTGCTTCGGGGTGCCCATGCTCCTCTGGGGGCGCATCCGGAAAAAGGGCAGGGTCCTGGAGGCAGAGATGCGCAGGGAACTGGGCGGGGCCTTGGTCCTCATCTCCGGCTGTGGAATCATTTCGGGCTATAGCCGGGTCCCCGGCGTGCTGGCGCTCTCCCGGACCCATCTGGTGCACAGGTCCCTGGTCATGGATTGCCGCGGGAAAACACCCTTGAGCGGAATCCGGGG
Source organism: Thermodesulfobacteriota bacterium (assembly GCA_040753055.1). Taxonomy (GTDB): domain Bacteria; phylum Desulfobacterota; class Desulfobacteria; order Desulfobacterales; family Desulfatibacillaceae; genus JBFMHL01. Next base: position 2,638 of record JBFMHL010000106.1, read on the forward strand.
GTTCACCCTGGAGAGCAGCCGGAGCACCGGGCACGCGCGGGCCCGCAAGTATCGCAGGGCCGTGGTGCTGGAAGTGGAGGCTCCGGGAAGCGCGCTGCCGCTTTTTGTTTTGCCCGAAGCCCGGGCCGAAGCCTGGAACGAGGCCCTGAACCGCCTTATGGGGCTGCCGCAGCCTTAGGGCCGAAAGGAGTAGGGAGGTTTTTTTGTGCGCATTCTTTTCTGCGCCGACATCCACGTAAGCCCCGATCATCTGGAAGCATTTCTTGCCGAAATACGGGCGCGGAGGCCGGATGCGGCGGTGATCGGCGGGGACATCGTGCCCCACCGCCTGGGCCACACGGGGCTTTCCTTCATCGAGTCCCACAGGAAGTACCTGTGCGAGACGTTCGTTCCGCGCATCCGGGAGTTCCGGCGGGAAGATGGGACTCCCCTGTATCTGGACCTGGGGAACGACGACCTGCTGGCGGGCCGGAGCGTGCTGGAGGAGCACGACGGCGCGCTCTTTTGCCTGCTCCACGGGCGGAAGCATGCGCTTTCGCCGGAGCTGGACATCCTGGGTTACATGTGCGTGCCGTTTACCCCTTTTGCTCTGAAGGACTGGGAGCGACCGGACACGAGGGAAAGACCGCTGGCCCGGCCGGAGCTTCGCGTGCGCTGGGACGGGTACGTGACGGGGAAGGGCGTGCGCGAGGATGTGCGCCTTTCGCCTCAAAGCGGCGTTCCCATTTCGGAGGACCTGGCGCGGCTTTCCAAACAGGTGACCGGTCCCTTTATTTTCGTGTCCCACAGCCCGCCCAACGGCACGGCCCTGGACATGCTGCAGAGCCGGGATCATGTGGGGAGCGTGGCCGTCCGGAGGTTCATCGAGCATTGGGCGCAGGACGGCCGGCTCCTGGCCTCTTTCCACGGACATATCCACGAGTCGCCCGAGGTTTCGGGCAAGGCCTGCGAGCCTTTCGGCAGGGTATGGGCCTGCAACCCGGGCCAGCGGCCGGACAGGTTTTGTTTTTTACTCTGGGAGGACGGAGCGGCGGAGGCCTTTCCCGCTTGACCCTTTCCGGAGCAAATGGTCGCTTTTACGTTTTCTTTGATTACGATTTCCAGGCGCCCCCCTTGGCATCCAAAAGTTTTGCCTCAAAGGGGGGAGGGGTGCGGGGGAGGAGGGGGAAGCCATTCTTTTCAAAAGGGGTTTACCCC
>JBFMHL010000107.1:0-10292 GCA_040753055.1 Thermodesulfobacteriota bacterium
AGTATGGACGCACCAACGCCTGGGAAATCGGTGACCCAAGAAAAGCAGGGCATGGGCAGGACATCCTGAAACAGCTACCATTCCATTCGGCGCGTTGTCAAAAAACTCTTGTAGTTGGTGCGTCTAAAGACCAGCAGGGGAGGGGGAAGCATTCGGCGGCGCGGAAAAAGCAGAAGCTACGACTGTTTTTTCCTGTAATTAAAAATATTTATAGAATGTCCGATGCTATGGAGCCTATACTATGGTTTCTTTTGGAGGGGGTTTGGGGGGACCTTTTCTTTCCCCATAAAGAAAAGGTCCCCCCAAGAATCCTTTGTCTTTTTTCTTTTCGCATTTGCCGTTCAGCAGTTCCCCAGCGCCATCCGTACTTCCTCTAAAACGATTCCTTGGCTTTGGTTCAGGAAGGACTCCAGGGCGGTTTTGGCCTCGGGTGTGGCGATGCGGCCCAGGGCCCAGGCGGCCATGGAGCGTACGCGGTCGTCCGTGTTCTCGGTGAAGGCGCGGGCGAGGTCGGGCACGTAGCGGGGGTCCAGGGTGTTTCCCATGACGCGGGCTGTGTTCATCTTCCAGCGCCAGGCATCGGCCCAGGACATGTAGAACATATGGGGCCATATTTTTTGCTCGAAGTAGGCGCGGTCCATGTGGAGGAGCTTGGGAAGCTCGAAGTCCGGGGCCTTGGCGATCACGCGTTCGTTGGGGGGCAGGTCGGCGGCCAGCCAGGGCTGGTTGCGGGGGCAGACGTTCTGGCAGCGGTCGCAGCCGTAGACATACAGGCCCATTGGTTCGCGCAGCTCGAGGGGCGTCAGGCCCGGGCCGTGGTAGGTGAGCCAGGAGACGCAGAGGCGCGGGTCTATCCGGCAGTTTCCCTTGAGGGCTTTGGTGGGGCAGGCGGCGATGCACGCGTTGCGGCACCAGTCCGGGCAGCCCACGGCCAGCGTGGGCTGGTCCGGGGCAAAGGCCTGGTCCACCACCACGGCGATGGGGAGGTTGAAGGAGGACTTCCGGCCCACGCGGTTGGCGTAGAGCAGGCAGTTCTTGCCGAAGGTGCCCAGGCCCGCGCGGGCGGCGGCCACGCGGTGGGGAAGGTGGAAGGGCACCTTGGACTTGATGCCGCAGTCGCGCAGGAAGGAGCGGAAGGCCTGGATGCGCGGGACGAGACTGTCGCGGGTGACGCGGTCGTCGTCTAAGTAGCAGCGGCCGAAATGGCTTTCCATGCTACGGGGGAAGGAGTGGCGGAAGTAGACCTCGAGAAGCACGATGATGGTTCGGGCGCCGGGGAGGATGGTCGCGGGGTCGGTGCCTCCGGCGAGGTCCAGGCCGATGTCCTGGGCCCAGGCGTACTCTTCCTTGCGGGCTTCCAGAAGCTCCCGGTGGGCGATGAAGGGGGCGGCGTCGGTCATGCCGATGTCGGCAAACCCCAGCTCGCGGGCTTTTTCGATGATGGCCTGTTTGGTGGTCATGAAAGGCTCCGGGTTTTGGAATGCTTTTGTTTTGTCGCGCCTCAGGCCTGGAATTCATCATAGCATTTCCGCGCTCTGGCCGGGAGGTGTCGGGCCGCGAAGCTCGGATCGGGGATGGTGGCGGAGGCAAGCTTGAGGCCGGGCCTCTTGGTGTCAACCTACCTCGGTCCGGCGGTTCATTTCATCGGGAGCGGGATGTTTTCCGATGTCGGAGTCCCAAACTATGGTTTCTTTTGGAGGGGGTTTGGGGGGACCTTTTCTTTCCCCATAAAGAAAAGGTCTCCCCAAGATTTTTTGTGCCGTTAATCTTTTCGCTGTTTATCTTTTACGCCGTTTGCAGCGCGCGTTCCCGGGCGATCAAGGCGGCGCCCAGGGCGCCGACGATGTCGGGTTTGTCGGGGACGTTGACGGGGGCGGTGAGGGTGGCCGACAGGGCGCGGACCACGCCGTGGTTGCGGGCCACGCCGCCGGACATGGCCACGGGCATGTCTTGGTTGTGATCGGGGGCCACGCGTTTGACCAGGGCTGCGGTGCGGGAGGCGATGGCGCGGTTTAGGCCCGCGACGATTTCGCAGACCTCTTTCCCTTCGGCGATGAGGGAGACGACTTCCGACTCGGCGAAGACGGTGCACATGGAGCTGAGCATCAGGTTGCCGGTGGAGCCGCGGTCCAGGCGGGCCAGCTCGTCAATGTCCACTTGCAGGGCGCGGGCCATGGCTTCCAGGAAGCGTCCGGTGCCGGCGGCGCACTTGTCGTTCATGGCGAAGTCTATGACGCGGCCTTTTTGGTCCATGAAGATGGCCTTGGAGTCCTGGCCGCCGATGTCCACGAGGAGGCGCGTGCCGGGGAGCAGGGCCTGGATGCCGCGGGCGTGGCAGGTGATCTCGGTGACGGCGCCGGAGCGGTTGTGGACGCGGTCGCGCCCGTAGCCGGTGGAGACGACGGAGGTGATGTCGTCCTGGGCGAGCCCGGAGGCGGCGAAGACCTCGCTGCTGACGCGGGCTATGGCCTCCTGGTTGCGTGCGCCGGTGGGGACGACGGAGGAGGCGAGGAGCTCGCCTTCGCGGTCGATGATGACGGCGTCGCAGGAAAGGCTTCCGATGTCTATGCCCATGAAGTACATTTGGCTCTCCTCGGCATGTTGATGCGTTTCCGGTGGCTTATGCTTTTATGAAATCCCCCCGGCGTTCTTTCCCGCCTTGATCTTTGTCGTTACCCCCAGGGGTTTCCGCGGTTTTCCAGCATCTCGATGAAGGCGGCGATGCGCGTGTGCATCTGGCCGGGGGCGTAGTTGCGGGTATCCACGCAGTCCACCTCCAGGTTCAGGACCGGGACGTTCACCTGCTTGAGCCCCAGGGCCACCAGGCCGCGGGCGCCGGTTCCCTGGCGGCATCCGAAGTGGCAGGGGTTGATGGCGCCGTGGATCTTGTAGCGCCGGGCCATGTCGGCCAGGTGTTTTACGCGGCGTTCCACGGGGCCGTTCAGGGGGATGGAGATGGCGCGTTTGGCCATGCCCGGGAAGGGGTCGGCCGGGTCAATGGGGTCCCAGGTGACGTCGTTCAGCTCGTCGGCCACGATACAGGCGTGGAACTCGTTTTCCAGGAGGTCTTCCAGGTTGTTCTTGAACTGGACGCGGTTCTGGATCCAGAGGAGCCGGATCTTTTCGCCGGGCACGCCGGGGGTGTTGTTGGCGATGCGGGCGGCGAAGGCGTCGCGGAAGGCTTCGGCCACGGTGACGGCCTGGGGCGTGCCCAGGAGCAGGGCGGCGACGATGCCGAAGTTGCGGAGGTCCTTGGCGCAGACCGGGGAGGGCACGTGCTCTGCCAGGCGGTAGACCTCGGACATGACGGCGGCGGCGCGGTTGGAGTAGGTGACGGCCTCGGCCAGGCGGTTCATGGACAGCGGCTGGCCCGTGTGGCGGGAGACGAAGTCGGCCAGGGAGCGCATCTGGTCGGCCAGGTAGGCCACGGAGGCCGGGTCGTCGTTCTGGGGGATGTTCAGGACGAAGAGGTCCTTCTTGAACATGGCGGCCATGTTCTCCATGACGCCGATGCCGCCCGTGCAGGGGGCCGAGGTGGCGATGAAGAAGTCGGGCTCGGGCATCATGCCCTTGCGGCCCGCGCCTAGGACCGCGCGGTGGTAAGCGCAGGTGTCCGGGGCGAAGCCTGCGTCCTCGGCTTCCTTGAGAAACTCGGAGGAGGCTCCGGTGGCAGCCAGCATGGCTCCGATGAACTCGACGAAGCAGGAGGTGACGCCCATCGCGGCCAGGAGGTCGAAGGGGGCCACCACGCCGCACCAGGCCAGGCGGTCGGTGCCGGAGTAGAGGCGGCGCCCCAGGCGGGCCACCTCCAGCGCGTAGAGCTTGCGGTGGCTCTTCTGGGACGGGTCGTTTTCCAAAACGTTTTCTATGCCGGTGACCAGGGTGTCGAAGTACTGGAACATCATGGCTTGCGCCTCCCTGTGTGAAGTTTTTGCCGCATTGCTTCCCGCGGCCTGCCGGGGCTCCATTCCGGGCCGATTAGCGGAGCATTTCCATGAAGGCCTCGATGCGCGTGCGGGCCTGGCCCAGGGAGCCCAGGGTGCAGTCGCCTTCCAGGAGCAGGAAGGGGATCTGCTGCTGGCGCAGGGTTTCCCGCACGGCCGGGAGCCGGGCCAAGTAGGGGTCGCAGAACTTGACCACGTGGGCGATGACCCCGGCCGCTTCCGCCTGGCGCGCGCGGGAGAGCACGTTCCGGGCGAAGGACAGGGGGGCCGAGCTGTCGAAAGTGCGGGCGCAGGGCGGCTTTCCCAGGATCATGGAGGCGAGCTGCCGGAAGGGGTCGGGGTCCGTGCCGGGATCGCCCGCGGCAAAGAGCCGGGAGCCGGTGCAGAGGTCCTCGTCGGCTATCTTGGCGCCGCACTGCTCGAACAGGGCGATGGCCTCGGGGTCGGGCAGCACGTTACCGAAAAGGAGCACCGGAACGAGGCCCTTGTTGCCGGCAGCTTCCTCGGGAGCCCGGACCAGGGCGTCCAGGGCGGCCAGGGTGTCGGAGAAGGGCCGGGAGGCGCACTGGTTGTAGATCTCCTGGAGCCGGGCCGGGCCTCCGGGGAAGCTGCCGCGGCGAACGCGGGCCCGCAGTTCGTCCTGGAGGTTTGCGATGGTCTTCCAGGCCACCAGGCTGTTTAGGAGCCTTGCTTGGTCAATGGGATCGCCGCCCGCTTCGGCCAGCTCGCCCGCGAGCCTTTTCAGGGCGTTCACGAAGTAGGGCACCGCGTTCTCGTCGGCGGTGGGAGGAAGCTCCACGAAGAAGGTGCGGTCCTGGGGACGGATGGCCCGCCAGGCGTCGTAGAGCCTGCGCATGGCGTCGCAGGAGTTCATGAATACCATGACGGAGAGCTCCGGGACGTCGCCGGCCATGGCGCGGTTGAGCACGCGCTTGACATGGGGGCAGATGTTGTCGTGCAGGAGCGTCCCGGCCTGGTCCGGCCAATCTCCCCCCACGGGTAGCACCCGGAAGGGGGTCATTCCCGCGGCGTCCAGGAGGGCAAGCGGGGTATAGGCGCAGGCAAAGCCCGCGAGCTTTAGCTGGGGACCGTTCATGTGCGTTCTCCCGTGTTGGAAATGATGATCCGCAAGAGGCGCTTCATGGTTTCCACCTCTTCGTCGCTCAGTCCCGCCATGATTCTGGCAAGGGTTTCATCCACGGCTTTCATGATGGGGTCTCGGGCGGACAGGCCGTCGGGGGTGAGGCAGATGCGCTGGGCCCGGCGGTCGTCGGGGTCCGGGGTGCGGGTGAGGAGGCCGTCCCGCTCCATGCGGTCCAGGAGCCCGGTCATGGTGGAGGGCTCCAGGCCCGCGCGGCGGGAGAGGTCCAGGACCTTGAGGCCGTCCTCCAGCCACAGGGCCAGAAGGACGCCCATGTAGGCGGGCCGGACGTTTTCCACCCCCGCGGAGGAGAATCCCCGGCGCAGGGCTGCCGTGGCCGTGAGGGAGGCCCGGGAGAGGAGGTAGTAGGGGCACTCTTCGGGCTTGGTGAAAATGTCCATGCGTTTTTCCCTTGGTTAATTTGGTGCCGTATAAAACCGATCAATATTAAATTTATCCATAAAAACTTGATACGAATATTATTGATACGAAGTAAATTGTCAAGCAAATTCTTCTTTCTCTGGTAAGGATTTGAAAATAAATGATTTACTTAAAGCTGGATGGAAGAAAAAGAACGGCGTCCCTCCCGCCGGCCAGGCGCTGCCGGCGGGAAGAGAAGGGGCTGGTTCTCAGGAGAGATCGGCTACGTTCAGGGTCACGGTCGCTTTTCCCAGGCCTTCGATACCCAGGACGGCGGCGTGCTCGGAGTAGAGACCGTTTTTGGCTTCCGCCAGCAGGGTCTCCAGGGCGCGGGCCTGCTCGCCGGAAAGGGTGAGGCTGGCGGTGGCGCGCTTGGTGCTGTTGGTGTCGCTGAGGGTCAGAGTGATGTTCTTCATGGGGGGCCTCCTTTGGAAGGGGTTGGATGGCATTGCGGGGAAGGCCGGGGGGAGATCCGGGACAGTAGTACTAACAATACCCCGGCAAAATTAAGTAAAAATCAATAATATCAATCCCTTAACTATAATATAGCCAGAGGGGCGCTAATGGCAAGGGCGTATTTCAAGCAGGAGAATCAGTAAGGGGTGCCGCCTTCTGTTGCAGGCGGCCGGGCTCATGCGAGGAGGAAAAAAGAAAGGACGGCTCCTCCCGGGGGGAGGCCGTCCTTTCTTTACGTCTTTACGCCGGAATCCGAGAGGGAGCTTTTCCTTAAAGGCGCCTGACGCCCCTCGCTTTGGCATTGTCGCCCAGGACGATGTCTTCCCCCGGGGGTAAAGTCTCTTGTTTCGCCCTTCGGGGTGGCGGGAGGCCGCTCAAGGAATCCGGTTTGCTCTGCAAAGCTTTGGCGGCATATCCTCCGCGGCAGGGTCAGGAGGATGCCTCCCAGAGGAGCTGGAAACACGTACCGTTCAAGTTCACACGGTAATAGCTCACCGGTATCTGTCCGATGACGAACGGGACCAGGTTCACGCAGTAGATTTTGCCTCCGGCGATGGAGAGATAGGGCCAGTTGAAATCGTCCCAGCCCGCCAGCAGGGGTTCCAGCGCGAGCGTGCCCTTGCGCATCCGGTAAAGCCCGGAGTCTTTGAGGCGTTTGAAGTTCCACCGGGAGAAGTAGACGTAGTCGTCCGCCACGTTGATGCGGTCTATGGAGGCCACGTCGCCCCGGACCATGAGAACCGGGTTGCCTCCGTCCAGGTTCGCCCGCATCACCGCATTCTCGTCGCGGTCTATGTAGTATAGCATTCCTCCGTGGGGAACGATGCAGTCCACTGGGTGGTCGCTGATCTGCATCAGCCCGGTGCCGTCCGGGTTCATCCGGAAAAAATGGTCCTGATCCGCGTCCCGGAAGAACACTTAGTCCTGGCCCGCTCCCATGGCATAGGCCTCGACGGCGGAGATCTGCTCCGGGGGTCCCCCGCCTATGGGCAAGCGATAGATCAGGCCGTGGTCGAACTCGTCTATGTCCGCCATGTTTTCGATGTAGTAGAAGAATCCTTCGCAGTAGGTGAGGTCCTTGAACACGCCCTCAAGGCTCAGGAGCTTTTCCTCGCCCGTACCGTCGGGGTTCATGAGGAAAAGCGCGGATTGATTGTCCGCATCCACCGAGGTGAAGTAGAGCTTCCCGCCGATCAGGTGGAGGTCCAGGCCCAAGTCCGCGCGGATCTTGACCGGCGATCCAGTGCCGTCGGCCCTGGTCCGGTAGATTCCCATCAGGTCTCCCTGCGGCTGTTGGATATCGAAGACCATGAAAGCATAATACGTCCACGTTCCGTCCGAAGCCGCCAGCCCCAGGTTGTGGGCGTTCCCTGCGCCGGCCATGTCCCGGTAGGGGGGCGCGGGCGGAGAGGGCCGGGAGCCGGAGCTTTTCTTGCAGGCAACCGGAAAAACCAGCAGGAGCATGGATAGGAGGAAGGCGGCCAGACGCGTGGGGGCGGACAGGCCTTTTCCGGATTCCTGGACGGAAGGAGGGAGGATATTGCCCATACGGTTTTCCTTTTCAAAATAATAAGGCGAGGGCCGCGAGGCTCCTGGCCTTATTACGGTCCGGAGGGGGAAAGCCGCTGCGCAGAAGGGGAAACCTCCTTCTGCGCAGCAGGACTTCCCCGCCAATCGGCCGGGGAAAGATGGTGGCCCGCCATCAGCTTTTGGCCCAGGCCATTGCCTTGTCCAGGTCCGCTACGTCGAAGTACTTCTCGATGAGCTCCTTTTCCGGCCGGTTGAAGAGCTTTCCGTCCAAAGCCACCAGCTTCTTCTCGAAGGCGCTGCTGCCCACCACGGCAAGGTGGCGGAGCTGGCGAAGGTGCTTGAGGGAGTAAGACGCGTCGGCTATGAAAGCGCCCAGATGGATCTTCTTCATATCCAGCTTGTCAATCTTTAGCAGGATGTTCACGCGCTTGTTGCCCTGCGAAATCTTTTCCTCGAAGGCTTTGCGGAAAGCCTCGAAGTCCTCCTTGGTGTACTCGTCAATGACTTCCGCCGCTAGAAAGTTCCCCTGGCCGTTTTCCAACACTTTGAACATGGTTTCCTCCTTTGTCTGCGGGCGCGGGGCCGCGCCCTATGGGTTGGGAATGCGGGCGCGCGGGCTTTGCCCGGGCGCATGATAATCACGGGTGCTTGCGGAGCTGCTTCCGGTCTCCGGGCCGCGCACGGGGTTCTGCGGTCCGGATTTGCAGGAGGGGCCATTGCAAGCGCGATGCCAGGAAAAAGAGATAGGAACCGGGGAATGTGCGGCCCCCTGCATACGGGGGGAGATGCGCCGGAAACGCCCATACCTTGGGGGACGCAGGAAGACCGGGCGGGGCGAGCGCACTCGGGGCCGCAGGCACAGAAGCTTACAAGGCGTTTCTATCCCTGCGGCAAAGTTTTGTCCCGCAGGATTCAGGGTAGCCGTTGGTCCTTTTTGCAGGAATCGCCATGCTGCGGGCCGCGGCCGAAAAGGGCGCCTGCCCTCTGGTTCGCGCCCTTGCCGTAGACCTGCCTCCGGATTCCTGTGGTTTAAGATTCCCAAATGGATGCTTGACATTGTTCCGGGGGAGGGGTACACGCAACAGTATAGACTGATATGTCAGTCTATCTTCGTGTTGCGGATGTCCCCCCGACCGGCGAAAATGCTTTCGCGTCCGGGCCGCAGAAGACAACCGGCGCGTCAAGCGCCGCCCTGCATGCCGGCCACAGGACCGGCAAAACCCATCCACAAGGAGGAAACATGGCTGACATCAGGTTCGACGGGCGCGTGGCCATCGTCACCGGCGCAGGCGCCGGCATCGGAAGGGAGTATGCTCTGGAGCTGGCGCGCAGGGGAGCCAAGGTGGTGGTCAACGACCTGGGAAGCGCAAGGGACGGCTCCGGGACAAGCCAGGCCGCGGCGGACAAGGTGGTGGACGAGATCAAGGCCGCGGGCGGCCAGGCGGCCCCCAATTACGACAACGTGGCCACCGTTGCCGGCGGCGAGGCCATCGTGAAGACCGCCGTGGACACCTTCGGCAGGGTGGACATCCTCATCAACAACGCCGGCATCCTGCGGGACAAGTCCTTCGTGAAAATGGAAGAGGCCATGTGGGATGCGGTCATCGCCGTGCACTTGAAAGGCGCTTTCTGCGTCACCCAGCCCGCCTCCCGGGTCATGAAGGACCAGAACTACGGCCGCATCATCATGACCACATCCACCTCCGGGCTTTACGGCAACTTCGGCCAGACCAACTACGGCGCCGCCAAGCTGGGCTTGGTGGGCTTCATGAACACGCTCAAGCTGGAGCTGGCCAAGAACAACGTCAAGGTGAACGCCATCGCTCCCACGGCCTTCTCCCGCATGACCGAGGACATCATGCCGCCTTCGGTGGGCGAGAAGATGCAGCCCAAGTTCAACGTGCCCCTGGTCATGTACCTCTGCTCCGAGGAATGCCCGGTTTCCGGCAACGCCTATGTCATGGGAGCGGGCTGGTACGCACGCACCGCCCTGGTCTGCGCCCCGGGCGTCTGCCTGGGCGACACCAAGCGCGACGTAACCGTGGAGGAGATCCGCGACAACTTCGCCTCCATCAACAACCTGGACAAGGCCGAGGTCCTGAACACCGGCACCGACGTCTTCAAGTTCATCGCGCCGCTTCTGGCCTGATGCGCCGGCGCGAAGCCGCTATGTAAAAACGAAAGGGGGGCTTGAGCCGTGCGGCTCGGGCTCCCCTTTTCCATTGTTTTCCCCTGAACCCGTGAGGGAGCTTTTCCTTGAAGAGGCCAAAGCCCTTTGCCTGGGCCTACTTGCCAAGAACGATGTTTTCCCTCGGGTGAAAGTCCTTTTCCGCCCTTCGGGGCGGCCCCTTGCAGGCGGGCCACCCGAGGCCGCTCACGGATTCAGGTTCCGGATTGCAAAACGGCTTTTCGGTCGCTATAGGCGGTATGCCCGCCGTCGGCGGTGTAGGAAGGCGCAGCAAAAGCCGGTTCAGGGGTCTGGTTGAAATTCTCTTTCTTTGGGGCAGATGGATTTTTTTCTCGAAGAGAAGCGTAATGGATGGGCCTGGAAGGGCGATCCATCCAATCGGATCGGAAAGTTTTGCATAAAAGGGGGAACGGTGGAGGGGGAAAATTCAGCTTTTTCAAAAGGGGTTTTCACCGCTGCCCCGCAAAATGCCTTTCGTTTTATTCGTACGTTAGCTTCTCTATAACCCATAGAAAAGAAAGTCGGCCCGGCCGGGAGGGATGCCCAAAAATGAGCAATACCAAAGATCTCGCCCCCCGGATCGGTCCGGGCGGGGCGCAGGGCGGCCTGAAAG
>JBFMHL010000108.1:0-2509 GCA_040753055.1 Thermodesulfobacteriota bacterium
TCCGGGGTGGCTGTACCGCCCCGGGCCCGGCTCCCCTTTTTTTTTGCGGTCCCTTGAAGCAGGGCCTCGGGATGTGTGGGAGCTCTTGTTGCGTGCGGGGTGGGGGCAGCATACCAAGTTTGAGGAGTTGCTTAGGCCCCGGGAGGGGCTTTTCTTGTTTCATTCTCCGGCGATTGGCAACCTCGGGGCTCAACCTTTAGAAAGATGGCACATGAAGCAAAGCACCGACGGAAACCAGAAAAAAGTTAAAATATGGAGTAGAATAAAAATTTGACCAACGAGTAAAGCCGTGAGGTTGTGATCGCTATGGAAAACCCAGGGAAACATCCGCAGGACCAGACCGGAGGGGGAGATCATGGGGAAGAGGGCGGGACGACGCGCAATCCGGGTTGCTGTGATTTTCCTTTTGGCTCTTGCGTGGTCGGGTTGCAGCGACGGTGACAGCCCGTCGGGCTTTGTCCGGACCATCCGGCAGACCACAGCCTTCATCAACCAGGAGATGGCCCGGAACAACCTGGTGGGTCTGTCCATCGCCCTGGTATCCGACGGGCGCCTGGTCTGGGCCCAGGGCTTCGGCTGGGCGGACAAGGAAAACCGGGTCAAGGCCACGGCCGAAACCCTCTACATGCTGGGCTCCGGCTCCAAGACCCTCACCACCGCGGCTTTAATGCAGCTGGTGGACCAGGGGCTGGTGTCCCTGGACAAACCCGCTGCCGATTATCTGCCCGAGTTCGCCTTGGCTCCCCGTTTTCCGGGCCAGATGGCCGGCATCACCGTAGCGAGGCTTTTGAACCACCACTCGGGAATCCCCGGAGACATCTACAACGGCGGGTTCGTGGAGGAGGCCTGGAACCACTGGGGCTGCGGCCTCTATATGGACTGGCTCCTGGGTTATCTCGCCGGCGAGTATCCCAGTTACGCGCCCGGCGAGCTGGCGGTCTACTGCAACACCGGCTTTGTGCTGGCCGGAGAGATCGTCCGGCGCCAGGGCGGGCTCCCGGGCGAGGGCTATAACGACTGCATGATCCGCCGGCTGTTTAAGCCCTTGAAGATGTACAGCACCTCTTTCCGCGCCACGCCCGGCATGGCCAAGGGCTATATCGGGGGCCAGCCCGCCGGTGCCATCGAGTCCAACTGCACCTTCGGCGCCACGGGAGGGGCCGTGACTACGGTTCTGGATATAAGCCGCTTCCTCTCCATGATGACGAATGAGGGCAAAGCCCCCTGGTCCGAAGCGAGGACCCTCTCGCCGGAAAGCGTGAACCGGATGGGCCAAAGCGAGAAGACGCCGCTCGATTTCAACTCCTACTCCACCCCCGGCCTGGGGCTGGACACCATGGACGATCCCGTGCTGCGCTACGCGGGGCGTGCTTGGACCAAGAACGGTTCCACAGGGCACTTCAACTCCTTCATGGAGATGCTCCCCGACGCGAACCTGGGGGTCATCGTGCTGGCCAACTCCGACACGGCCCAGTTCGCCGTCTACGCAGTGGCCCGGGAATGTCTGAAAAACGCCGTCCGGGAGAAACTGGGGCTCCCCCCCTCGCTTCCCGCCTACCCGGACCTTCCCTGCGAGACGGACCCCGCCCTCATTGCCGGAACCTACGTGAAAAAGAATGGTTTCGACCGCATGGACAATAACGGCGATGGAACCCTCACCTGGGTGAGGAACGCCCACTCCCTCACCCCTTTGATGGAAACCCTCGCCTATGGCCAGGGCTCCTGGGGCGCGGCCGGAGCCTCCATGCGCCTCGTTTTCCAGAATGTGAGCTACATGGGCGCGGATCGCTTCCTCATGATCCAGAAGGGCTCCGACGGCTCGGTGGTAAACGAGAGCATCCTGGGGGGCTACGTGGTCCTGGCTTTGGGAGAGAAGCTGCCCATACCGGCCATCTCCCCTGCGTGGCTGGCGCGGGTGGGGCAGACCTGGCTCATTGACAACATCTCGTGGAATGGCTTGGACTGGGATCTTCCCTTTCTGTTGCTGGACCAGGCGGGCGGTGAGCTGATGGTGCATCAGGGGGAGAACCACCAGGTGCTTTTCCCGGAAAACGACGCCCTGGCCTTTGTCGGGGGAATCGCCAACCGGAACGGGTCCAGCGTTCGCGCCATAAACGACGGGGCGGGGGAGAAGCTCTGGTTCGTGGGCTACGAGGCCTTTCCCATAGACCAGGTACCCCGTGTGTTTACCGGGGACGTGGTCAACGGGCAGGTGGACTTCCACAAGGTGGACTGGTACCGCTTCGACGCGCCCGCGCCGGGGGCCGGCCTTGTTTTCAGCGTTGCAAACGGCGCGGGCGGCTACCGACTCCGCCTCTTCGACGCAAACCTGGTCTCACCCCTGGTGGACGGCACGGACCGCATCGCCTGGCAGGCACCCCAGGGGACCTATTACCTGGCCGTTTGCCGGAAGCCGGATGGGCCAGGGAATTACACCCTCCAGGTGAACCCGTAAAGCCTGCGGGTCAGGCGGGATTGTTGATAGGCCAGGGGGGGAAAAACAAGCGGG
>JBFMHL010000109.1:0-33557 GCA_040753055.1 Thermodesulfobacteriota bacterium
CAGAGAGCCCCGGAAAAACCCACCGCCCAGACGTCGGAAGCCGACGAACCGGACACGCCCGCGAGATCAATAACTCCCAGCTCATGGGCCATGACGGACCAGGAACTGCCGTCATAGTGCCAGATGGCTCCGCCGATTCCCACCGCGAACGCGTCGGAAGCGGATGCGGCATAGAGGCTCAGAAGCGTGGGCGCGCCGACTCCCAGGCTGGTATCGGACCAGGAGCTGCCGTCGAAGTGCCAGATGAGCCCGTTGATTCCCACGATGAACACGTCATTGGACCCGGACCCGCCCACCGCGTACAGCGCGCCCGATCCCAGCGCGTGGGCGACCAGGGACCAGGAGGAGCCATCGTAGTGGACGATGGTGCCGTTCAGGCCGATCGCGTAGATATCCGTGGAAGAAGATCCCCAGATGCCGGTGAACTGGAGCTCGCCCAGGCCGTGGTCAACCTTCGACCAGGTGCTGCCGTTGTAATTGTAGATACAGCCCTGCGCGCCCACTACATAAATATCGGAGGCGGAAGAGCCCCAGATTCCCTTGACACCGGGAATGAAGCTGCAGCGGGAGATCACGGACCAGGCCGTTCCGTTGTAATGCCAGAGCTCTCCGTTGCCGGACACGGCGTATACGTTGCTCGCGGAGGAGCCCCAGACGCCGGTGAGGTTGGCCGTTCCCAGCTGGTTGCTCTGTCCCGTCCAGGCCACTCCATCGTACTGAACGATGGTTCCGGTCAGCCCCACTCCGAAAACCTGGGTGCCGGAAGCTGCCCACACGGACTGCAAGTGGTTTCCCTGAGGGAGTGGGTGCGACCACGTCCAATCGGATGCAAAGGCCCAGCCTGGAGCCAAGAGTAAAGAACCAAGGATGAGAGACAGCATCAGCTTTCTGTTGATCTTTTTCATTGTGTCCTCCAATCAGCACCAAAGTTTTTGTGCTTATGCGATTTACCCGGAAATCCTCTTCCACATCGATCAGTTAACTTCTTCCTATGAATAAATTGCCTTATGATTACTGTTCGGTTTTATATATTCTTGTTTGTTGCTTCGTTTTTCACCCGTTTTTATAAAGACGATGATTCTTCATTTTGTTTCTGCTGCCTCTGATTTAGCAACGAGCGTGCCAAGAAGAATTCTTTTCCGGGATGGTTTGTACAAAAATATTATAAAATCATATTGTTATAATAATAGCGAAAGGCGGGTGGAAGCAGTCCGGAATTGCTGGAATGAGGCCTTGTCACGAAACGCTTTTTGTTAACATTAAGAAATAATAGATAAATATTCTACGAATACAAAATCGGGAAAAATCTGCCACCAAGGGGAGAGGCCAGAGGACTTCCAGAGTCGCAATTGGATGCCCAATGCCGGAGCGTTTCCCAAACGATAAACGATTCCTTTTGTAGAAACAGTGACATAGAAAGGCGGCGCCTTCGGTTCCCGAAGCGTGGCGCGGGTCCTTTGGGAAATTTGCAGCGAAAGTCTGGGGTTCTACGGAGAAAAAGTCGGATGAAGGGGAGCGGTTCAGTCAAGAGGGCTTCCGGCCGCGAAGATTTCCTTCGGGCTCGGAATGACAATATTAACTGTAATAATAAAAACTTGGCCATGTCCTGCGGTGCAGGACATGGCCAAGTTGCGGGGAGGGGAGGTTTGTCTTGTAAAACAGGACTGGTCCGGGGCGTGATTACATGTTCCGGCGGTACTTGCCGCCCACCTCGTACAGCGCACGGGATATCTGACCCAGGCTGCAGGTCTTCACCGTCTCCATCATTTCCGCGAAGATGTTCCCTCCGGAAAGGGCCACCTCCTGCAGGCGCCGCAGGGCTGCGGGCGATTTTTCCGCGTTCCTGCGGACAAACTCTGTCACGCGGTTGAGCTGGGATTTCTTCTCGGCCTCCGAGGACCGGGCCAGCTCGATGGCGTACTCCTCGTTTCCGTCCGGGTCCATGAAGGTGTTCACGCCGATGATGGGAAGCTCGCCGGAGTGCTTCCGCACTTCGTAGACCGTGGACTCGTCCTGGATCTTGCCCCGCTGGTAGCCAAGCTCCATGGCACCCAGCACGCCTCCGCGGGAGGTGATGCGGTCGAACTCGGACAGCACCGCCTCCTCCACCAGGTCCGTGAGCTCGTCCACGATGAAGCTCCCCTGGAGGGGGTTCTCGTTTTTGGCCAGGCCCCACTCCCGGTTGATGATGAGCTGGATGGCCAACGCTCGCCGGACCGACTCGCGGGTGGGGGTGGTGATGGCCTCGTCAAAGGCGTTGGTGTGCAGGCTGTTGCAGTTGTCGTAGATGGCGCACAGGCCCTGGAGCGTGGTGCGGATGTCGTTGAACTGGATATCCATGCTGTGCAGGCTGCGGCCCGAGGTCTGGACGTGGTACTTGAGCATCTGGCTCCGCGGCCCGGCGTGGTATTTCTCCCGCATGGCCACGGCCCAGATGCGCCTCGCCACCCGGCCGATGACCGTGTACTCGGGGTCCATGCCATTGGAGAAGAAGAAGGAGAAGTTGGGGGCGAAGCTGTCAATGTGCATGCCTCGGGAAAGGTAGTACTCCACGTAGGTAAAGCCGTTGGCCAGGGTGAAGGCCAGCTGGGAGATGGGGTTGGCCCCGGCTTCGGCGATGTGGTAGCCGGAGATGGACACGGAGTAGAAGTTGCGCACGTTGTTCTGAACAAAGTACTCCTGGATGTCGCCCATGATCTTCAGGGCGAACTCCGTGGAGAAGATGCAGGTGTTCTGGCCCTGGTCCTCCTTCAAAATGTCCGCCTGGACCGTCCCCCGCACCGAGCTCAAGGCGTCCGCCTTGATCTTCGCGTACTCGTCCTCGTCGGGCTGCCGACCGTTCTGGTCGGCAAAGGCCTTGACCTTCTGGTTGATGGCGGTGTTGAGGAACATGGCCAACATGATGGGGGCCGGGCCGTTGATGGTCATGGACACCGAAGTGTTGGGCGCGCAAAGGTCGAAGCCGTCGTAGAGAACGGCCACGTCCTCCACGGTGCAGACCGACACACCGGAGTTGCCAACCTTGCCGTAGATGTCCGGCCGCTCCTCCGGGTCGCACCCATACAGCGTCACCGAGTCGAAGGCCGTGGAGAGCCTCTTGGCCGGGTAGTTCTCGGCGATCATCTTGAAGCGCCTGTTGGTGCGGAAGGGATCGCCTTCGCCCGCGAACATGCGGGTGGGGTCCTCGTCCATTCGCTTGAAGGGGTAGACGCCCGCGGTGTAGGGAAAGCACCCGGGAACGTTCTCCTCCCGCAGGAAGCGATAGATCTCGGCCGGGTCCGTGAAGCGGGGCAGGGCGATCTTGGGAATGGGCGAGCGGGACAAGGACTCGGTGGTGAGCGGCACATGGAAATTCCGTCCGCGCACGGAGTAGACGTACTCGGCTCCGGAGTAGCTCTTCCGCGTCTCCTCCCAGGAACCGAGGATCTCCCGGGTCTCGGGAAGGACCCGCGCCTCAGCTTCCTTTTGCCGTGCGGACAGAGAGGAGGCGACGTCGCTGTCGCCCTCGTCCTGGCAAAGCTCCGAAGTCCGGGCCAGGTGCCAGGCGTCCCGCAGGGCGCTTTGCTGCTCGCGTGTTTCCCGGTGGTACCCCCGGATGGTATCCGCGATCTCGGAGAGGTAGCGCACCCTTTCTCCGGGAATGATGACGGAGCGGGATGTGGAGACCTTGGTGGACACCCGGGGGACGCCGGACTGGAACAGGACGCCGGTCTTTTCGGCCACGGCGTCGAGCAAGCCGTGGTAGAGCGCCGTCACCCCGTCGTCGTTGAAGCGGGAGGCCGAGGTGCCGTATACCGGCATCTCCTCCGGGTCCTGGGAAAAGGCCGCGCGGTTTCTCTGCACCTGCTTGGCCACCAGCTTCACGGCGTCCGCGCTTCCCCGCTTTTCGAACTTGTTCACCACCACCAGGTCCGCGAAGTCCAGCATGTCTATCTTTTCCAGCTGGCTCGCGGCGCCGAACTCGGCCGTCATTACGTAGACCGACACGTCGGAGAGGTCCACCACGGCCGTGTCGCCCTGGCCGATCCCCGCGGTCTCTGCGATGACCAGGTCGAAGCCTGCGGCCTTGACCACGGATATGGCTTCGGAAAGGGCCGAGGAGAGCTCGGTGGCAGACTTGCGCGTGGCCAGGCTGCGCATGTAGACCCGCGGGTTGTCAATGGAGTTCATGCGGATGCGGTCGCCCAGGAGCGCGCCCCCGGTCTTCTTGCGGGAGGGGTCGGTGGAGATCACGGCCACCCGGGCTCGGGGGATGTCGTGCAGGAACCGCAGGATGAGCTCGTCGGTGAGCGAGCTTTTGCCCGCGCCCCCCGACCCCGTGATGCCGATGACGGGCGCGCGGGAGGAGGCGGCCTTTTCCTTGATCTCGGAGGCCATCCCCGACGGCAGGAGGAAGCCTTCCTCCTGGCAGGTGATGAGCCGGGCAATGACCAGCGGATGTTCCGGGTCGAGCCCGGCAAGGCCCTCGTCCGGAGGAGTGTCCAGAGCAAAGTCCAGCAGGCGGACCATGTGGTTGATGATGCCTTGGAGGCCCATCTGGGCTCCGTCGGCCGGGGAGTAGATATGCGCGACTCCGTAGGAGTGGAGCTCCCGGATCTCGTCGGGCACGATCACGCCGCCGCCGCCTCCGAAGACCTTCACGTGGCCCGCGCCGCGTTTCTTGAGAAGGTCCACCAGGTACTTGAAGAACTCCATGTGGCCGCCCTGGTAGGAGGAAACGGCAACGCCCTGGACATCCTCCTGGACCGCGGCGTCCGCGATCTCGGCCACGGAGCGGTTATGTCCCAGGTGGATCACCTCCACGCCGTTGGCCATGAGCATGCGGCGCATGATGTTGATGGACGCGTCGTGCCCGTCGAACAGGGACGTGGCCGTCACCACGCGCACGTGGTTCCGGGGGCGGTATATTTCGTGCTCCTGGGTATCGGCGGGGGAACGTTCCGGGCGTGCCTGCCGGGTATCCTCCCCGACTCCCGTGACTCCTTCTTTGCTCATGACCTTCTCCTTCTCTTTTTCTAAACGCGGGGTGTTCCGCCCCCAACGGGGCGGGCGCGTCTTAGGGTTTTGCCGCCTTGCGGGTGTTCCGGCCGGGAAGGCCGGGAGCGGCTTCGTTTTTCAAAATGAGCGAGACTTTGTATCTCGTGTACTCCTCCAGAGTGTATCTCCGGGCCAGGAACCAGCGCCGCAGCGCCCAGGTGTGGCCCCAGACCACGATGTCGTGGGCCAGCAGCATCCGGGTGCGGTCGTCCATGGGAGGCAGCAGGCCATCGCGCTCCAGGGGGCTTAGCGCCTCGTGGAAGATCCGGGCCATGCGCACCTCGTTGTCCAGGACCACTCGCCGCCAGCTCTCGGTCAGGGATTTGGTCTCCTGGTAGATGAGCAAGATGTGGTCGGACATGCGGTCGCAGACCAGGAAGTACTCGCGGATCATGTGGGAGAGGCGGGCGGCCTCATTTTCGGTGCCGGCCACGGCCTGGCGCACGCCGTTCTCCATCTCCTCGTGGATGTTCTCGCAGACGAGCGCCAGGATGTCCTCCTTGGAGCTCAAATACTCGTACAATAGCCCGATGGAGAAGCCCACGGCCTTGGCGATCTCGCGGGTGGTGGTGCGGTGGTAGCCCTTTTCGAAGAACAGGGCCACGGCTCCGTCTATGATCTGGCGGCGCCGGCGCGAAACGAGGTCGGGGTCCTTGACCTGGGTTTCGATGACGGGTTTGGCGTTGATTTTGGCGGCCATGGGGGCTCCTTTGACTGAGCGCTCGTTCAGTAAGGATATACCAGCGCACTGACGCTTTGTCAAGCGCCCGCCGTCCGGATTTTAAACGGGTTTTCCTTTTCTTTACCGCCCCGGCAGCGTATGAGAGGGCTTGGCAAATCGAGGGCCGCCGGCTCGCCTGGCGCGGGCTTGTCCCGCCCGCGGCCGCCTGTGGAAAGCTTTTGCATACTCTCTATTCGGAGGAAGGAAGCAGAGATGGAGGAAGGCAGGGAGCTTCTTTACAAGGGCCGGGTTTTTTCCCTCATGCGGGAGGCGGTGACCCTTCCCGGGGGAAGAGTCACCCGAATGGACATAATCCGGCATCCGGGCGCGGCCGCGATGGTCCCCGTCACCGACGCCGGGGACGTCCTCCTCCTGCGCCAGTATCGCCACGCGGTCGGCGGCTACATCTGGGAGATCCCCGCGGGGACCATGGATCCCGGCGAAACCCCGGAGGAGTGCGCCGCCCGCGAGCTTGTCGAGGAAACCGGCTTCGCCGCGGAACGGCTCGAGCGTCTTTCCTCCATCACCCCGGTGCCGGGCTACTCCTCCGAGGTCATCCACCTGTTCCTGGCCACGGGGCTTGTGCCCCGGACCGGCGATCTGGACCACGACGAGGTCCTGACCGTCCACGCCACCCCCATTTCCAAGGTCTACGAAATGGCGGCCACGGGCGAGATCACGGACGCCAAAACCCTTGCCGGGCTGCTCCTTGCGCGGACAGCGCTCTTTACAAGCGGATAGGCTTTATGTATGGTCTGCCCACTTGGTTTTGCGGACGCCGTCCGACTATATCCGACGCCCCGGGCGCGTGCTGCCTGCAGAAGAAAATGACCCCGGGAGGGGACATTTCCTGCGAACCCGGCTGAAAAGTGGCGCGGCCGAGCTTGCACCCCGGCGCTTTGACGGATTCCTTCGATTCGAAGACAACCGTAGCATCAACCCTGCAGGTGCCGAATGATTCTGGGACTCGACGTGGGAGGCACCCAGACCGACGCCGTCCTCATCAAGGACGGGCGCGTGCTGGCACAGGTCAAGACCGCAAACAGGCCCGAGCTTCTGGACACGCTGGCCGAAGCCCTCTCGGAAATCCTCGCGGACATACCGGCGGAAAGCATCCGGCGCATGGTCTTCTCCACCACAATGGCCACCAACGCCATCGTGGCGGACGACTTGACTCCGGCCGGCATGATCGTCTCCGCCGGTCCGGGCATGGACCCATGTGCCTTTGCCGTGGGTCCCAGCTACCACGTGGTCCCCGGCTGCATGGACCACCGGGGCATGGAAGTGGTTCCCGTGGACCGGGAAGCGGTTCGGGCGGCCGCCAGGGCCATCCGGGACCGGGGCATCGGGGTGGCGGGCGTGGCCGGCAAGTTCTCGGTCCGCAACGCCCTGCATGAAACCCAAATGGCCCAGTGGGTCCAGGACGATTTCTCTTACGTGGCCATGGGCCACATCTTCTCCGGCAACCTCAACTTCCCCCGGCGCATCAGCACGGCCTATCTGAACGCGGCGCTCCAGCCCATCCACTCGGAGTTCGTCACCACCCTGCAGAAGTCCCTGGACGGCCGCGGGCTCACGGCTCCCCGCTACCTCATGAAGCCGGACGGAGGAACGGTGCGGCTGGGAAAGAGCCATCGTTTCCCCGCCCAGACCGCTCAGAGCGGCCCGGCGGCATCGGTCATGGGGGCGCTGGCGCTGGACGGCTGCAAGGGCGTGACCCTGATCCTGGACATCGGCGGCACCACTACGGACATGGCGCTTACCTTCCACGGCGTGCCCCTGGTGGAGCCCCGGGGCATCACCCTGGGCGCCTACAGCACCTCCATCCGTTCGCTGCTCACCAAAAGCATCGGCATGGGCGGCGACAGCCGGGTGCGTGTGGACGACCGGGGAAAGCTCCGGGCGGGGCCGCTCCGGGAAGGAAGCCCCCGGGCGCTTGGCGGGCCCTATCCGACACCCACCGACGCCATGGTGCACCTGGGCCTGCTTCCCGTGGGAGAAAAGGCCGCCGCGGACGCCGCCATGGCGGAGATCGCGGGCGCGCTTTCCCTGGACTCCCGCCAGGCCGCCGACCAGGTCCTGTGCCACATGGCGGAAACCATCGCCCTCTCCGCCGAGGCCTTCATCTTCTCCGTCAACTGCCGGCCGGTCTACACCATTTACGAGGTCCTGGAAGGCGTTCGCGTCCGTCCCGACTCGGTGGTGGTCATCGGCGGGCCTGCGGCCGTGCTGGCTCCCTACCTGGAGAAGGCCTTCGGGCTTCCCGTGCGGGTGCCGGCCCACGCCGAGGTGGCCAACGCCGTGGGTGCGGCCGCGGCGCGGGTGACGGCGGAGGTGAGCCTCCAGGCCGACACCCAACGTGGCACGGCCGTGATCCCCGAGCTGGGCAAGGAGTACCCCGTGCGCCGCGACTTCTCCATGGACCAGGCCCTGGCCATGGCCAAGGACGCCCTCACGGACCGGGCCTTCGAGGAGGGCGCCCAGACCGACGGGATCTCCTTCGCGGTGACCGAAAAGGAAGAGTTCAACATGATCCGGGGCGGCATGCGCGCCGGAAAGAACATTCGCGTGAAGATCTCCGTCGTGCCCGGCATCATCCCGGAATGGAAGTTCCAGGGATAGCCGGGGGCGGAAGGGCAGGAACACCCGTTTTCATTCTCGTCAGGAACACACCATGATATCGGCCGCGCGAAAAACAGGCCTGGTATTTTTTCCCGCTTACGACTGGGCCATCTCGCCCACCCATCCCGAGCGGGAGGAGCGGCTCCTCTACACCCAGGACCAGGTCATGGAGGAGGGGCTTCTGGATGTGGACGGAATCGTGGAGTACCGCGTGCGGCCGGCAGCCTACGCCGACATCCGCCGGGTGCACTTCTGCGTGCCGGACGAGGCCGCGGTCACCACGGAATCCCACTTCGTGTCCGCAGGAGGCTGCCTGGTTGCGGCCGACGCGGTCATGAAGCGCGAGGTGGAGTCCGCATTCGCCCTGGTCCGCCCCCCCGGCCACCATGCCATGCGCGTGGTCCACGGGAACCGGGGCTTTTGCAACATCAACATCGAAGCCGTGATGATCGAGCACATCCGGGACACCTACGGGGTCCGGAAGGTGGCCATAGTGGACACCGACTGCCACCACGGCGACGGCACCCAGGACATTTACTGGCACGATCCGGACACGCTCTTCATCTCCATCCACCAGGACGGCCGCACCTTGTATCCGGGCAGCGGCTTCTCCAACGAGATGGGCGGCCCCAACGCCATCGGGAGCACGGTGAACATCCCGCTTCCCCCACGCACCGGGGAGAAGGGCTTCCTCTACACCATCTCCGAGCTGGTCATGCCGCTCCTGGAAAAGTTCCAGCCCGAGATCATCGTGAACTCCGCGGGCCAGGACAACCACTTCGAGGACCCCATTACCCACATGAACTTCTCGGCCCGGGGCTATGCGCAGCTGAACGCCATTTTGAAGCCCCACCTGGCCGTGCTGGAGGGCGGCTACTCGGTGGAGAAGGCGCTCCCCTACATGAACGTGGGGATCATCATGGCCATGGCGGGCATGAACACCACCACCGTCAAGGAGCCCAACTACGACACCGACTACCAGGAGCAGACCCCTGACATCACCCGCTACATCGAGCAGCTCGTAACCGCGCTCCACCACCAGTTCGTGGCCCAGACCCCCAAGGAGGACATCAACCGCAACGGGAAGATCCTGGAGCGCAGGCGCAGCATCTTCTACGATACGGACATGATCCACGAGACCCAGGTGGAAAAAATCCGCAGGTGCCGCGACTGCGCGGGCAGCCTCTGGATTGACTCCACCTCCAGCAAGGGGTGGCGGGCGCTGTGCATCCACCTGCCCAAAAACGCCTGCCCGTCCTGCGAGAAGCAGGCCGCCGAGTGGGCGGACAAGACCCCCCGCAAGGTCTATGACCGCGCCTTTTTCCAGAACCGGAAAAAGGGATTTTACGAGGTTTTATAGAGCCCGGCAGCAAGCAAAGGGCCCATGATGGCAAACCAAGATTCCCATTCCCTGGTCGCCCGGGTCCGGGCCTTCGCCTCGGAGCACCTGGCGCACCGGGGCGACCTGGCCCTGTGGGACCGCTTCCCCCATGATCTGTGGACAAGGATGGGGGAGCTCGGGCTTTGCGCCATGGCCGTGCCCGAGCGCTTCGGCGGGGCCGGGGCCGGGTACGGCTTGCTGGCCCGCAGCCTGGACGCCCTGGTCTTTTCCGGCAAGAACCTCGGGATCGCGGCCAGCCTCATGCTGAACAACCTGGTGGCCCTTTTCGCCATTGACCGCCTGGGAACCGAGGATCAAAAGGCAGATTTTCTGCCCGCCATTGCCGATGGAAGCTCCATTGCCTGCCTGGCCATGTCCGAGCCCAAGACCGGGGCCCATCCCGGCCGCATGCGCACCCAGGCCCGCCGCGAGGAAGGCTTTTTCGTCCTGGACGGGGAAAAAGCCTACCTCACCAATGGTCCCGTGGCGGGCCTGTTCGTGGTGGCCGCCGTAACCGGGGAGGAAAAAGGTCGCAAGCAGATTTCGGCCTTCCTGCTCCCCCGCCGCACCCCCGGCCTAACTGTGGGCGCGGACATGGGGCTCGACTTTCTCCGCCCCTCGCCCCACGGACCCATCACCCTGGACGGCTGCCGCGTGCCCGAGGGCTATCTTCTGGGTACCCCGGGCACTGCCTGGGAGGACCTCATCAAGCCCTTCCGCACCGTGGAGGACGTCCTCATGATGGCAGCCGCGGCCGGGGGAATGGACCTCCAGCTCTCGCTGCTCACCGAGATCATGGCCGGCAAGAAGGAGCCGCCCACCCTGGATATGGTTCGTGCGCTGGGGCTCTTCGCATGCCTGGTCGCCACGCTACGGACCATGGCCTTCGAAGCGGCGGACCTCCTGGACCAGGACTTCCGTTCCCCCAAGGCCGAGCAGCTCTCCCTGGCGGCCCGGTTCATCTCTCGCGACGTGCAGTCCCTGGTGAACCGCCTGCTGGGGGAGTCTAGCCTGGACAAGGAGAGCGAGCTTTACCTGATCACCCAGGATCTCCGGAAGAGCTCCGAGATCGCCAAAAACGCGGAGACCGCCAAGCAGGAGAGAATGGGCAGCGAGATCCTGGCCCGTGTCCGGAGCAAGCGGGAATAAACCGGAATCACGCATCCTTCGATAATGCGGCGCATGCTGTCCGTCCGGATTGGTCTTCACGGACGCTTGGAGCCGGTGGTTTCAGGGCCGGCGCAGTCCGGCAGGAATTATGGCAAACCCTCCCTTTCCCGCCAAGAAACCGCAAAACCCATGAAACGCCTCTTGCCTCTGCTGCTTGTTTTCCTGGCCGCCTGCGTCCATGTGCAGGAAACGCCGACGCCGTCTATCGGCCCGTCTGCGGCATACCCGCCCGAGGCCGCGCCCTCGCTCACCGCCGTGCTTCGGGAGAAGCGTACGGAGAGCTTCTGCGGGGAGACCGTGCCTCTGGACCAGCCTGCGGTGCGGGAGATGCTGGAGCGCGAGCTTGTCATGATCGTCTGGGACCGGCCCCAGGTCATCATGTGGCTCAAGCGGTCCGGGCGCTGCTTCCCGGTGATCACCGACATGCTCTATCGCCAGGGGCTTCCGGCCGACCTCAAATACGTTGCCGTGGCCGAAAGCTCCCTCATGGCCCACGCAGGCTCGCCCAAGGGCGCCATGGGCTACTGGCAGTTCATCAAGCCCACGGCCAAGAAGTACGGCCTGCGGGTGGACGAGAAGATGGACGAGCGCAGGAGCCTGATGAAGTCCACCGAGGCCGCCGCCCGCTATCTTGCGGACTTGAAGCAGCGGCTGGGCTCCTGGACCCTGGCAGCGGCCGGCTACAACATGGGCGAGGAAGGTCTGGAGGGGGAGATCGCGGTCCAGAAGGTCCACGACTACTACCAGCTCTACCTGCCGCTGGAAACCCAGCGTTACCTGTTCCGGATCCTGGCCATCAAGATGGTCATGGAAAACCCGGCCCGCTTCGGCTTCGACATCGCCCCCGCGGACCTTTATCCTCCGCTCTCCGTGGACATGGTGGACGCCCGCTGCCTGCGGGAGGCCCCGGTCACCCTGGTGGCGGAGGCCGCCCACACCACCTTCCGGCGCATCAAGGAGCTGAACCCCGATATCCGGGGCCACTACCTTCCCGAGAACGTGGGCAGGCTCCTGGTGCCGGCAGGGGAGGGGACCGGGTTTTGCGAGCGCTACTCCAGAGCCTTCGACAGCTGGCTGAACCTTCTGGACGGCAAGGTGGTGACCGTGAAGGCCGGGGATACGCTGGCCTCCATCGCGCGGGAGAACCGGGTTCCGCTCTCCGCCATCCTCATCTGGAACCGGCTTTCGGCCGATAAACCCCTTTCCCCCGGCCAGAAGATCCTCATCTACTTCGATCCGTCCCGGATCCAGGAGCAGAAGGAAACGGAGGCTGCGGACAAGCCGATTGAATGAAACCTGAATCCGTGAGCGGCCTCAGGTGGCTCGGATGCAAGGAAGGCCACGGCCGACAGTACTGGATGTACGGCGGCCGCGGCATGACGCGACAGACGGGCCGCATGGGGTCGCCCCGAAGGGCGGAAAAAGGCTTTCACCCAGGGGAAACATCGTTTACGGCAGGAATGCCCGAACGACGGGCTTTGGCCCTTTAAAGGAAAAACTCCGTCACGGATTCAGGTGAAAGGAAGGAAGCATGAGCTCCGATAAACGCGACTTCGATTCGGCGGCCGCCACCTGGGATGAGAAGCCTGCACGGGTGAAGCTCGCCTCCGACGTGGCCGCGGCCATACGGGAGCAGGTGAAACCCGCCCGGAGCATGAAGGCCCTGGATTTCGGCTGCGGCACCGGGCTCCTGACCCTGGCTCTGGCCCCCCTGGTTAAGGAGATCACGGGCGCGGACAGCTCGAAGAAAATGCTGGAGGTGCTCTCGCAAAAGGTTGCGGCCCAAGGCCTCACCAACGTCCGAACCCTCCGGGTGGATCTGGACGCGGGCGACACCCTGCCCGGGCCCTTCGATCTCGTCACCGTCAGCATGACCGCCCACCACGTCCAGAACATCTCCGTCCTTCTTGCGGCCTTTTATCAGTGTCTGGGTGAGGGCGGAACGCTGGCCCTGGCCGACCTGGACGAAGAGGGGGGGCTGTTCCACGAGGACGCCACCGGCGTCTTCCACGAAGGCTTCAACCGGCATGCCCTGGCAGAAGCCTTTACCGGGGAGGGATTTGCGGACGTGACCGTCCGGACCGCTGCGGAGATTGTGAAGCCGGGCGCGGACGGCAGGAAGAGGACCTTCACCGTCTTCCTGATGACCGGCACAAAAAAAGCCTGACCTTCCCGCCTTTATTTCGAGCCGTTGTTGCCCCGGCTACTTCTTGGCGGGCATGCCGGGCATGGTGAATCCTTCCGGCATCTGCATACCCTCGGGCAACTGCATGCCTTCGGGCATCTGCATTCCTTCCGGCATCTGCATTCCCTGGGGCATGGGCGCCATGTCCACCTTGGTGAAGCCCGCGGGCACGGTGAAGAGCTTTTCCGGTTGCGGCCCCACCTTGATGTTCCGCATGACGGCCGTGACCCCGGTGCTGCTCTGGGTCTTCACCGGGATGCCCAGCTTGTCCGCCACCCACGCCGTGCTGACGATATCGCCCATTCCGGCCATCATGGCCGCCATCTGCGGGTCTTGGCTTCCCGCCATGCCGGCCATGGCCTGGGGCTTTATCCGGATCTGGTACTTGGTACACTGGTAGCCTTCCATCCTTTCTTTGCCCATTTCCTTGAAGCCCACGGTGGTTTTGCAGTCTCCCGCTGGGCCGGCCTTTTCCGTCGGGTTGTGGGGTGTCTCGCTGTATGTCTTGGCTGCCGTGTTCAGGCGATAGGAGGTCTTTTTATCATCGCGGATGATAGTGACGTTGCTTCCGTATTCCATGCGCGTCATGTTGTTTCCCCGGTATATTTTGGAGACGTGCTCCCCGAGGCCGGGTATGGTGGTCACCTGCTCCGCGGAAAACTCCTTGACCGTATCCTTCATGCCGGCCCAGGCCGGGCAGGCGAGGAGGACGAATACCGTTGCCAACACTATGGCGCGTTTCATGGGGCGTCTCCTTGACGAAAGTCGCTGCGGATGAAAAAAACCTGAATTCGTGATGGACTTTTTCCTTAAAGGGGCCAATGCCCATCGCTCCCGTATTCTTGCCAAGAGCGATGTTTTCTCTGGGGTGAAAGTCTTTTTCCGCCCTCCGGGGTCACTTGAAGCCGCTCTCGGCCTCAGGAAAACGAAAATGCTTGTACCACCGCATTGCGGTCCATGCAAACCCAGAAGGAGCGCAGACATGGAGGAAAAGGCGCCGGACACCTCGCGCATCAGCATAACGGCCCATCACACCGGATACACCTGGTACGCCCACGGGCTTTCCCATCGGGCTCTCACCACCTCCCTGGGGGGGCTCCTCTATCACGGCCTGAACCCCTTCATGCGGGCGGGCAGGCTGCTCTTGGGCGTGAGCGACATCGAAACCTACCTCGTGCAGCGCCACCTGATCCTGGACCATTTGATGGACCGGGAGGTTTCCCGGTACGGGAAAATCCAGGTTCTGGAGATGGCCTCCGGGCTGTCGCCCCGGGGTATGCGCTTTTGCGCACGGCACGAGGGCCGGGGCCTCACCTACGTGGAGGCAGACCTTCCCGCCATGGCCGCCCGGAAAAGGCGGGTCATGGAGCAAAACGGCCTCCTGCGTCCCGGCCATAGCATCGCGACGGTCAACCTGCTGGCCGCAAGCGGCCCCGAGAGCATGGAGTCGGTTTTTGCCCGGTATCTTTCCCCTGATACACGCACGGTGGTGGTCACCGAGGGCATCATCAACTACTTCCCCCTTCCCACGGTCCTGGCCTTCTGGCGGCGCATCGCCGAAACGCTCTCGCTTTCCGGCGGGGGGACCTATCTGGCCGACAACATGCCTGAGCTTTCCACATGGGCGGGGCGCCGTCTCATCCGTCCGGCCAAACGCATGGTGGAGCTGGCGGCCCGGGGCAGGACCTTTCTCCACTTCCAGCGGCCGGTGCAGGCCCGGCAGGCCCTTTTGCTCGCGGGATTTGCCTCGGCGGATGTGCACAGGCCGGAGTCCTTTTTCGAGACGCTGGCCATTCCGCGCTCCCGCAAGCCCAGCTTCATCCAGGTGCTGGAGGCATCCGCGCCCGGAAAAGAATAGGCGGGTCTTTAGCCATCGGGCCTGCAGGTTCTCGGTCCGGGAACGGCTCAGCCTGTTCTCCGGGCTCCCGGACGGGCGCAGGGATTTCCCGTTAGTTCCATTTCACAGCGCCGAGGTGCTTCCGGCACTTGTATTGGGCGTGCGTATGGCGTACAAGTGACAGAATGTCCGGACGCCGGCACGCCGGCGCCGCAGGGGAAAACGTTTTTCAAGGTTCGGGGCGCCGTTTTTCGCCATGTCAGAGACGATCAACACCATTTTTTCCAACCTCAGGGTGCAGGATGTCCTGGACATTCTGATCATCTCCCTGCTTCTCTACGGGCTTCTGGTCTGGTTCACCAAGGCGGCCTCCCGTTTCGTCCTGGGCGGCGTGGCCCTTCTGGGCATTGTCTACATCCTTTCCAAGACCTTCCAGCTCTATCTCACCGCTATGGTCCTCCAGGGCTTCTTCGCCATCTTGCTGGTGGCGCTGGTGGTGATTTTCCAAGAGGAGCTCCGGCGTTTTTTCGAACGCCTGGCCACCTGGCGCCAGTTCCGCAACCGCCACGATTACTCCACGCTGTCCCAGGAGATCGAGGTGATCTGCCAGGTGAGCTTCCACCTGTCGGAAAAGCGCATGGGCGCCCTCATGGTCCTGTGCGGGCGCGAGCCCATCGGCCGCCACGTGGAAGGCGGCGTGTCCATTTACGGGTCCTTGAGCGAGGCGCTCCTGGAGAGCCTCTTCGACAAGCACTCGCCGGGCCATGACGGGGCAGTGCTCATTGACTACGGCAAGGTGCTGGAGTTCGGAGCCCATCTGCCCCTTTCGTCCCGCAGCAAGGAGTTCGGCCTCACGGGCTTGCGCCACACGGCCGCACTGGGCCTAGCTGAAAAGACCGACGCCCTGTGCGTGGTGGTTTCCGAGGAAACCGGAGACATCTCCGTGGCCAAGGACGGAAGCATCCAGCGCCTGGCCAACCCCAACGAGCTGCGGGACATCCTGGCCCTGTTCTTCGCCGCCAAGGAACCCGGCTCCAAGCGCCGCCCCATGCAGGACTGGTTCCAGCGGAACTTCTGGGAGAAGGCTGCGGCCATCATCCTCGCCATGATCCTCTGGGTGGTCTTCGGGCAGGAAAAGGAGATCATCCGCAGAGACTTCGTGCTTCCCATCGAGTACAGGAACCTGTCGGACCAGTGGGTCATGACGGACCTCAAGGTCCTGGAGGCCAAGGTGAACCTGGCCGGCTCCAGCCAGGCCTTCTCTCTCCTGGACCCGTCCGCGCTGAAGATATCCGTGGACCTTTCCAACATCCGGGAAGGGGAGCAGACCG
This sequence comes from Thermodesulfobacteriota bacterium, assembly GCA_040753055.1. Lineage (GTDB taxonomy): Bacteria > Desulfobacterota > Desulfobacteria > Desulfobacterales > Desulfatibacillaceae > JBFMHL01. The sequence goes on from JBFMHL010000109.1 coordinate 16,285, forward strand.
TGGTGCTTTCCAAGAACCTGGTGAAGGTCCCGCCCAACCTGACCATCGAGTCCATCAAACCCAGCTCCTTGGAGATCACGGCGCACCGCCTCGTACCCGTCATGATTCCCATCGAGGTGCGAACCACGGGCAGCGTGCCGCAGGGCTACTCGCTCACCACCATTTCCGTGAGCCCGCCCGCGGCTTCGGTTCTGACCGTTCCCAATGTGGACCGCAACAGCATCAAGATCACCACCAAGCCCATAGACCTGAGCGGCCTCACCCAGACCACCTTCGTGACGCCGGGGCTCCTGTATCCCGCTGACGCCCGTTTTTACGAGGGCAAGCCTCCGGACGTGAAGGTGGCCCTGACAGTCCGAGCTGCTACGCCTTCTCCGCCGCCAAAACCTGTGGAGCCGGCTTCCGCCATGGCGCCGCCCCAGGCGCGGCCCGCGACCGAAGCCCAGGGACTGCCCTGACCATGTTGCGGGAGGTCGAGTCGGGAGCCTCCGCCTTCGGCGGGCAGGCCGCGGCTACGCGGATGCAGGCGTGTGCCCTGTGGGCGTTCCCGTCAATCCTCCAGGCGCGCGTAAAGAAAGGGACCTGAATCCGTGAGCGGCCTCAGGTGGCCCGGATGCAAGGAAGGCCGCGGCCGACGGGCCCGCATGGGGCCGCCCCGAAGGGCGGAAAAAGACTTTCACCCCGGGGTAAACATCGTTTTGGGCAGGAATGCCCGCGCGATGGGCTTTGGACCCTTTTAGGAAAAATTCCGTCACGGATTCAGGAAAGGGAAAGAGAGCACATGTCCATCCAGCCCCTGGATGTTCTTTTATTTATAGGAGGCCTCGTGGTGCTGATGGCCGGGGCGGAAGCCCTGGTCCGCGGTGCCGTGAAGCTGGCCTCCGCCACAGGAATGGGGCAGCTCACCATCGGGCTCACGGTAGTGGCCTTTGGCACCAGCGCGCCCGAAGCGGCGGTCAGTATCCGCGCAGCGATCACCGGAAACCCCGGCATCGCCCTGGGCAACGTGGTGGGCAGCAACATCGCCAATGTGCTGCTCATTCTCGGTGTGGCCGCGATCATCTGCCCCATTCCCATCCGGGCCACCCTCATCAAAAGGGACACGGCGTTCATGGTGGCCGTATCCCTGGTGGTGCTGGGCCTTGCCGCACTGGGCCGCGTCACGCGCTGGGAAGGCCTGCTCCTGTTTCTGGCCCTGTGTGCCTACACCGCCGTCCTGGTGGTGCGCAGCAGGAAGCAGGAGATGCTTGCCTGCGACTCCTCCGGTCCCGATAATAGGCCAGCTCGCTCTACGGCAAAGATAGTCTCGGGGTCCGCCCTCAGCCTCGGAGGGCTCGCCGGGCTTGTTCTGGGCGCTCATTTCATGGTTACCGGAGCGGTCGCCATGGCCTCGGCCCTGGGTATGTCCGAGCTGGTGGTCGGGCTCACGATGGTCGCCCTGGGCACCTCGCTTCCCGAACTGGCCGCCTCGGTCGCCGCCAGCGTCAAAGGGCATTCCGAGATCGCCGTGGGCAATGTGGTAGGAAGCAACCTCTTCAATCTCCTCATGGTCCTGGGGCTTTCCGCCGCCGCGGCTCCCGGCGGCATGCCCGTCTCGCCCGACGCCCTGCACACCGATCTCACCGTAATGGCGGCCAGTGCATTCATCTGCCTACCGTTTTTCTTGACCGGCATGCGCCTTTCCCGCGGGGAAGGAGCCTTTCTTCTTTTATCCTACGTCTTTTATGTCAGTGTCCGTATTCTGGCCGCCGCAGGCTAGGCGCGGTCCGAACCGTAGGAATGTCATGGATCTCTTCAGCCTTCTCTTGGGAATCGGCATCTTTTTCTCCCGGGTGGCCGACGTCACCCTGGGCACCATGCGCACTCTGGCCATTGTCCAGGGACGCACCAAGGTGTCCTTCGTCCTGGGCTTCTTCGAGGTGAGCCTGTGGCTGGTGGTGATCTCCACCGTGGTCCATAAGATCGTGGAAAAGCCTTTCCTGGGCGTGTTCTACGCCCTTGGCTACGCCACGGGAAACGTGGTGGGCATTCGGCTGGAACGGAAGATCGGCCAGGGCTACACGGTGGTGCGGGTGATCACCGTGAGCTCCGGCGAGAAGATGGCCGCACGCCTGCGTGATATGGGTTTCGGCGTTACCACCTTCGAGGGGCAGGGCCGCTCCGGGCCCGTGACCGAGCTCTACGTAGTCTGCCGCCGCAAAGACCTCACCCGGATCCTCTGCACGGTCCAGGAGATTGATCTCCATGCCTTCTACATCACCGAGCACGCGGGAAGCGTGAGCAAGATCCTGCGCCCCATGGGTAGTGTGGAACCCACCGGTTGGCGCGCGATCCTGAAGAAAAAGTAGGGGCTGGGGAGACCGGGCGATGGGTGAAAAGGGAAGATGGTCTGTTGCAGAGATTCAAAAGATTATCGAAGCGGATTAGCGGTACCCTCGTTTTTCCTCCCCAATACATTCGGCAATGCTGCGTGATGTTCCCGTCCCGCAGCTTTATGCGGAGGCTCGATGGAAGTCTTGTCGAGAAAATGCGGAGCGTTCCGCGTTGCGCTCGTGCTGTTGGCGCTTGCCTTGCTTCTGCCGGCGGGCGGCTCAAGGGTCTGCGCCGCCCCCGAAGGGCGGGTTGTCTTCGACGGTCCGAAGGCTGGAAACCTGGAGGATCTTACGCTGCGGATCCTGGCGGCTATGGAGGCGCGCCTTCGCCTGGACCTGGTTTCACCCGCCGGGGAGCCCCGTTCCGAACCATTGCGTACGCGCCTCATCCACCTCAGCATGCAAGAGCCCCTGGCCGAAGCGACCCGGATGACCCTGCAGCTCCTGGGCGGCAGCAAGAGGGCCCGCTATGCCTTGTTTTTCCTCATGCCCGCCGTGCGCTGGATGTCGGAGCCCTTTCTTTACCCTGTGGAGCTTTCATCCGATCCGGAGAAGCGGAATCGGGAGATGCAGAAGGTTTTCGACCGCATCGCCTTTCTCCAACGGGAGGAAGGGATCTCCGCCACCCTGGACAATGTGGGGGACGCGGCCCTCTCCCCGGAGGCCGCAAGAGATTACCTGGACTACTACCTGAAGCTGGCCCGGGCCTTTGGAAACACGCCAGGGACGGAGCTCTGTTTTTCGCTCAAGCTCTCCGCGTTCAGCTATCAACTCGACAAGGCGCTGGGGGCGGGCAAGGAAGCCGGGGAAAAGCGCGCGGAGATCCTGGGCGCCCTGCGGCAGCTTTTGTCCGCGGCCGCTGCAGCCCCGGACAAGAGGATTTTCTTCCGCCTGGACATGGAGGAGTATGCCTACAAGGACCTGACCCTCTCCCTTTTCCGCCAGGCCGTGGAAGCCGACCCGGATCTGGCGCTGGCTCCGGACGGCAGCCTGCGCCTGGGCGTGGTGATCCAGGCCTACCTGCGGGACTCGGCCAAGGACCTGGAAGGGCTTGCCCAGTGGGCCCGGGAGCGGAACATCCGGGTGCCGGTGCGGCTGGTCAAGGGCGCCTATGAAAAGCACGAGAAAGCGCTCGCCCGGCAGCAAGGCCGGGCAAAAAGCCCGGTATACAACTTCAAGGCCTCCACGGACGCCTGCTACGAGGCCCTCTCCGCTTATCTCCTGGCAAACCGGGATGCCTTCGATCCGGCCTTTGCCACCCACAACCTGCGGACCATGGCCCATGTCATGGCCTTGGCCCGGATCATGGAGATCGCACCCGGGGACGCGGAGTTCCAGATGCTCTACGGGATGGGGGATCCCATCAAGGAGATTGTGGTGGGCTTAGGCTATCCCATGCGGGAATACATTCCGGCGGGCTCGCTGGCGCGGGGCCTGGGCTACGCGGGCCGCAGGTTCGCCGAGCTGGCCAGCGGCGACAACGCACTGGCCCGCACCATGCGCGGGGACTTCTCGGCCGTGGACCAGGGGGCGCCCTCCTTCACCGGCCCCGAGGACGTGGCGGACGGCAGGCTCTGCCTGATGCTGGCAACGGAAAGCCTGGACAAGCGCTGATCGCCGGCTCGGGCCGCCTCACTGCCGGCAAACGTTTTTCAGCTCTTCGGACGCTCCGATCCTTTTCGAAAGCATTTCGAAGGCCGAGTCCACTATCTCCTGGCACAGGGCCAGAAAGGGGTTCTTGACGTTCGGCCCCGCGGCGTCCTGGTAGTTGATCCACCGGACCGAACCCTCGTCGTCCGTGAACACCACCTTGCCGTCTTTTACGTCCGTTATCTCAAAGTGGAAATCGATCTCCACCCGGTTTGCCGAGTATATGGTGGCGGCTCCCTGGATTTCCCACTTGCGGACCTCCATGCGGGCGGCCAGGTCGAAGCCCTCCAGGTCTTCGCCGGGCTCCTTGATCTCCACCTCCTCGAAGTTGGCCGCAAGGACTCCCAGGTAGAAGTTGGGCATGGTTGTGATCATGTACTCCGCGTCGCCCATGAAGGTTTCCTTTTTCAGCGCCTTTACCTGGCGGATGGCCGGGTCCGCGATCAGGGCCACCCGACAGGGAAGCTTCTCCGCAGGTACGTCTTTCAACGCCGAGGGCTTGAGCGGAACGTTGGAGACGACGCCAACGCCGCAGGCGGAGACGACCGCCAGGGCCGCCAGGGTAACGAGCATAATGATTCGGTTCATGGGGCCTCCGCAGAAGTTGGTGTGGGGCATTCGTCACGCTATCGCTTTTTCCGGAAAGAGTCGCTCCTCCAGCAAGCAGCATCCCGGAAACACCTTACAAAAACCGGGCAGACCATGGGGTATGCGCACCGCGCCCCGGGCTTTCTAGTTCCAGGCTCCGGTGAGGGTGAAGGGGGCCCAGTAGAAGGGCGAGGGGTACTTTTCCATGGTTGTCTTCTGGGCCTGCCGCAGTGCCTGGTTTTTCGGCATCGCAGCCAGGTTCTTGTAGAACTCGGTCATAGTGAGATAGGTGGCCTCGTCGCTCACGGGCCAGAGGGAGGCTACCAGGGACCGCGCTCCGGCAAAAAGGAAGCCGCGCGACAGGCCGATGAGCTCGTCGCCTCCCCGGGCCTCGCTCACCGCCGACTCGCAGGCGGAAAGCACCACCAGGGAGCCGGGAAGAGACAGGGAGAAGATCTCCTCGGCCGTCAGCGCGCCGTCCTTGTCCTCCCCCTTGGCCAGCAGGATGCGGGAGCGCAAGGGGGCATCGGCATCGTACACGCCGTGGGCGGCCAGGTGGATGACGGAGCTTGATCCCGCGTTTTCCTTCACCGCCTTCTTCGTGCCCTGGCCCTCCAGAAGCAGCCTGCTTCCCGGAAGCATGGCCGCAACGGCACCGGCTTCCTGCCGGGCATTGGGAAGATCCGAGGTGGGGTCCCCCACCACCAGGGCGCCGCCCGTCCGGGGAGCGGGTTTTTGCAGCGCGAAGGAGAGAACGGTGGCGCTGGGCGCATAGGAAAGGGCCGCGTCCTCGAAGAGCCGTCTCTCTCCGTTTAAAAACGCCTGGAAGGGAAGGGCGTGCAGCGCGCCGAAGGGGACGATGATGAGGTCCTTGCCGGCGATCCGCGGGGCAAAGGGCAGGACCAGCGTCCGGTAGAAGTAGGCGGCTCCCTCGCGGTCGTCCCTTGCCTCGGCGATGGCCTGGCGGAAGGTCCGCGCATGGGTTTCCAGTTCGCCCGAAGGCACGGGAAGGATTTGCGCGGACACGGTCCCGTCGGAAACCAGAAAGGCGACCATCTCGTTTCTTCCCAGGAAGTACTCCAGGATGGCGGTCCCCGGGCCGGGGATGCGGGCGATCTCGTCCGCGGTGAGGGCGTTTACCGACACCAGCGTGGAGAGCTCGCGGTCCTCCTCCGGGCCCGCCTTTTCCTTGGAGCGGAGCGTTATGCCCCGCACGGTTCGGTCCAGGAGGAGCTTCACCTGGTCCGGCGCGATCGTCCGTTCGGCCAGCAATGTGTCCAGCTCCGCCTTTTCCCGCACCTGGGCCTCGAAGGAACGAGCTTTTTGGCTGTCCGCAAAGCTAGGTGCGGCCCCGGCCATGAGATCCACGAAGGCCCGCGACTTGGCCCGCTCCGCCACCTCCAGCGCTTTGCCGGGCCGGTTTTGCCGGGCATTCAGCAGGACCATGCGCTCGTAAAGCTCCTTTCGCGCGGAAAAAAACGAGATCCGCTGGCTCTCCGCAGCAATGGTGCCCCGCTGGCGCTCGACGATCTTTGCGGCCTCTTCATAGCTCTCCAGGGCTTTTCCCGGCAGCCCGGCAGCCTCCTGGGCCTTTCCCAAGGCCAGGAAGAACTGCACCATCTCGAAGCTGTCCAGGTAGCGGTTGGCCAGCAGGAAAAGCGGGCTCAGATACTGGGCCGCCTCCTCTCGGAACCGGGCCTTGTCACGCTCCTCATGCAGGCCCTGCTCTATGCCCTGCATCATCTGGACGCTGATGACGAAGGCGTTGTTGCAGGAGTTCTGAATGGTGGTGAGCTCGCCCTGGGAGATCATCCCCTGGGCCGCTTGGCTGGCTGCCTGGCTGGAGGCATAGGCGCCCAGGGCTGCGGCCACGATGCCGAACACCTTGCCCCAGGCCGCGGATCGCTCCTGCTGCCGGATCCTTTCCTGGTTGGCTGCCGTCAGGATCTGTTTTTGTTCCTCGTAGCGGGCTCCCGCCTCTTTCTCGTACGCGGAGGCCCCGTCCAGGAATGCGGTAAAGCGTTCCAGGGCTCCTGCGGGATCGTTTTCCACCATTCGGCCCATGCCGCTTACGTATAAAAGCCGGTTGGCCATGTTCCGGCTTTCCAAGTCCGATCCGGGCCGGGCCGCCAAAGCTTGGTCCGCATACCGGCACGCGGCCTGCAGGTAGAAGCGATCGCCGGAGGCCACATAGGACCGATAGCACTGATCGGCCAGGAGAAAGCCTTTTTCAAAGGCGATGTACTGGGCTTGTCCGTTTACGAAGGCTTCCATCCGGGAAAGAAGCCCCCGGGCGGCGCAAAAGGTTTCGTTCCCAGGAGAGCCGCCCGCCTGGCCCAGCTTCTCCTTGAGAAAAGCGTCCCGCTGCCGGATGCGTTCGCCCGCCTGCCGGAAATCACGCGTGCGGGCCGCAAGGAGGAAGACGTCGGAGTAGGGCGTGATGAGATCTATCCGCCGGGGGAACAGGCGGAAGCCTTGGGGAATCTTGCCCGTCCGGAAGTAAAAGGCCTGGTAGATGCTCCTGCGGTCGTTCATGTAGTCGGAGAGCGGGGCGTTGTTGATTCCCATGGCCGCCAGCTTGTCGTAGAGCTTCCGGGCCTCGGTGTTTTCCGAGGCCGCCTTCTTGAAATTCACCAGCCACCGGGAGTGGATCTCCGCCAGGTCGTCCAGGATGTAGAGCTTTCCCTCCGGATCCACGGCGAAGCTCTGGGGGTCAACCTGCCGCATCCAGAAAAAATCCGCCATGGGGTCCGTGGAGTCGTACTCGGAGAGCACCTCGTTGATCTGCTTGCGGTCCCACTCGGTCAAAAGAAATCCGTCCCGGGCGTTCATCTCCGCCAGCTTGATGTTGGAAAGCTCCTGGGAGAGGAAGAGCTCCAGCCGGGCGTATCCCTGCTGGGTTTCGAAGAAGTCCGTGTAGGTCCGGTAGTCGGTGAGCGGCAGCCGCGCCGGCAGAAGCTCGGGCAGCCTGCCGGCCGCCGCGGGGGCCGGCGCCAGGGCGAGAAGTAAAAGAAGAGACACGATGATGCGTTTCATGTTCCCTCCCGGAACCGAGGGATTGACCGGGACCGCGGGCCCCGGTTTATGGCTTTGCGGTAAAGCCCAGGGCGTCCATGATCTGCTCCGCGCAGCCGGTGGCGGCCAGCATGAGCATGGTGCGCTGGGGATGGAAGTCCAGCTCGTGGGCGCCCACCATGTGGACCGGCTCGCCCGTCATGAAAGGGGCGGTTTCCGCGTCCACGTTGCGGGCAAAGGTCTTGTGCCAGATCTCGGTGAAGTTCGGCCCGGAAAGGGCCATTACATCGGCTGCGGCCTCGGCCTTATTCCCGCACGCAAAGTTTTGTATGGATAATAGAAGCACGGTGCAGCCGCAGGAAGGCACCTCCGCCGGGGACGCGGCGCAGGACAGGGACACGCCGCGCTCGGCGGCGACGATCTGGAGTGCCTCGGTCCACATGCGGGCGGCGTCCCTGGGAACGAACCAGCCGGAGATTTTCGCGGAGTCGGGCGTGTCGGAGTAAACCTCGCCGGTAAACACGCGCCGGTGGGGACCCTTGCCCTTTTGGGCGCTAGCGGCCAGGGGGAGGGGATCGAGGAGGACGACACAGGGTGCGGACAGGGCCAAACCGAAAGAGGGCGCTCCGGCGTCCCGGGCCCACAGCGGCGACAGGAAGAGCGCACCGAGGCCCGCTGCCAGGAAGATCAGGAGAGCTTTCCGCAAGGTGTTTCCTCCTTTTGCTTCCGGCCGAGGGGCCGAAGCAGGGCATCATGGGAGGGTGATCAGGTCGGCCGAGGCCTCGAAAAACTCCGCAGCCGCGCCTTGCTGGCTTCCGGCCTGGGGTTTGATGCTGATTCCGCGGGTGGAAACGGAAAGCGCTTCGCCCGTCTGGGTGACCGCGTACACCGGGCCGTTTGCCTTCACTCCTTCTTCAGGCAGGGGCTCGGTGGAGGCATAGACCAGCACCTGCTCGCTGCCGAAGGGCGGGGAAACGGTGAGCTCGTACTGGTCCGGACCGTCGGGCAGCCGGTAGACGCTTCCTCCCTGGAAGTAGTTTTGCTTGCGATAGGGGTTGGGAAGAATCTGGGTGAGGGTTCCGGACGCATCGCGGTAGACCACGCGGGCATAGAAGGGCTTGTTGCCGGAGAGATAGAGCTTCATGGACTCTCCGGCGCGGTAGGAGGGCTTGTCCGGGCTGATGGTCACGCTGAGCGGCGCCCTGGGATCGGAGTTCCAGGTCTTTTGCTCCTCCGCCTTTTTCATGGCCGGAGTGTAGGGCGTCACCTCGGCGCGTACCGTTACCTGGAAGCTCTCGCCCGCGCCCGGGTCCTTGAACCAGGAGGAAGAAAGCTCGGACAGGACCTTGACCATGGCCTGGGAAAAGGCCTCCACCAGGTCCTTTTCCGTAACGTAGTCCTTGACGCTGGTTTCAGACCGGATGAAGGTGGAGGCCGCCTCAGCGGCCTGGCGCTTGGCGTCCTCGCGGGCCAGGCGTTCCGTGTCCTTCCGGGATCGGTCCTCGCCCATTGCGGCTATGCCTTTGGCTTCCACGATGACGGAGCCCCCGGCCAGGGCGGCGGCGGGGGCAAGCAGGGCAAGGATCAGCAAGAAGATTATGCTAACACGCATGGATGGCCTCCCCGCCGTGATGGATGGCAGGCTGTCTTGGTCGTGGTGTTTCAAATTCGAGAAACCATAACACCCCTGACCCGATACGGCAAGATAAGGAAAGAACTGATATTTGTTTCAGGAAAGGTTTGTTCGGACAGGCTTTTCTCCGCCGGGGGCGCCGGGTGATGCCCGGTGGCGGCGGCTACGACAAAGCATTCGCAGCGGACAATCGTCTTGACCCCTCCTGAGTATCCTCGGACGCGCTTGTGCCCAAGCGCCGCTGTTCCCTGGTTCAAAAAGTTTTGCCTCAAAAGGGGAAGGAGGGCGGGGGAGGGAGGAAAAGCCGCTTTTCAAGAGCGGTCTTCACCCTTCCCCCGCGACATCTTTTCCTCTTTTTTTTATGATCTCTCCGCCAGCCAATCCGCGGATTTTTTCCACAAATGCTCCGGGGCGGGGCTGCCGATGATGACGCCCACGTGCCCGCCCGGGACCACCAGAAAATCCTTTTCTTGGCTTCCGATCATGTCCATGACCTTGTGGGCCGAGGCGTAGGGCACGATCTTGTCGTTGTTTCCGGCAAAGGCCAGCACCGGGCAGCGGATGTCGGCCAGGCTTGCTTCGTGCGGACCTATCTTCATGCTTCCCTTGCGGCCCAGGCGGTTGGCCAGAAACATCTGCACCACGATCTCCTGCATGGTGCGGCCCGGATAGTCCAGGAGGTTGCCGATCCAGTTCTCCAGGCTGTCGTGGCCGATGAGGTAGTCACGGTCCCATAGGTTCACCAGGAGGTCGAAGTGGCTTTTCAAAACGCCCAGGGGGTTGGTCAGATTGAAGCCGATGGTGCCCAGCTTGCCGGGCACGTGCATGATCCGCGGGTCCAGGTCTTTCACGCTCATGCCGAAGAGCTTGGCCAGCTTGTGGGCGGGAAGGCCGATGACGGAGAGGACCTTGCCCGCAGCCCCCATCTGGTGCGCGTCCACGGGGCTTGCCACGGACACGATGTTTTTGATGTTCCGGTCCTCCAGCACGGACGTGTAGAGAAAGCAGAAGAGCCCGCCCATGCAGTAGCCCCACAGCGATAGCCTCTTGCGGCCCGCGTCCTTGCGCACGGCCTCCAGCCCGTCCCGCATCCAGGTGAGGATGTAGTGCTCGAAGGTGATGGCCGCGTGGCGGCGCTCCGGCCGGCCGAAATCCAGCATGTAGACGTCGAAGCCCCGGGCCAGGAAATAGCGGGCCAGGCTGCGCTCGGGATAGAGGTCGAAGGCGAAGCCCGGCGCCATGAGCGGCGGGATGAAGACCAGCGGGGTCTTGTACCGCAGGCCCTCCACCGGGACCGAGCGGTCCATGACCTTGATGTACGATTCTCTGAGCGGCTTGTAGTGGAGCACGGACAGGATGTCGTCCTGGTAGATGACGTCGGCGGGGGTCTTGTTGGAGCGCTGGTAGGCGCTTCTTTTCATGAGCCGCTCGGATTCATGGACCAAGGTGAGGAGCACCTTTTCGGAAAACTCCGAGACCCGGTCCGGGTTGTAGGTGAGCCGCTGCTGTTTGCGGCCCTTTTTTTCGGGTGTTTCGGCCGGGACCCGGTGGGGTTTTTTCATGGATACCGTTTCGTGGCCCTTTCCCCGGCAGTACCAGGAGATGAGGCTCATGAGCCGGAAGAATGCGGGCGAGAGAACGCCGGCCAGGGGTTTTCCCGTGGAGAGCAGCGCGACGGAGATCTCCCGGCCCGGATCGGCCCACAGGAAGCTGGCGGAAAAGCCCCAGTATCCGTAAGCGTGCTGGGTGAAGGACCCGAAGAGGCCCAAGGGGCTTCCGCCCATCATGAAGCCCGGAGTGTAGCGCATGGGAAAAAGGAGGGTCCGGTCGAACTCCTTGGGAGTGGCCTCCATGGTGGCGCGCCGCACGGTGAGGGGTTCGAAGACCCGCACGCCGCCCAGCTCCCCCTGGTTGAGCAGGCACTGGAAGAAGCGGGAAACCTCGTCCGCCGTGGCATAGAAGTTCACAGAGCCCAGCTGGGCGTCCAGGAAGCGCTGCTCGTTGGACATGGCCACCAGCTTGTCCCATTCGATACGGAGCGCCCGCTCCGCATACCAGGAGAAAGGATAGGCGGCCGGCGGGCCCGTGCGGTAGTTGAGCGCCGCTTCCTCCTGGTCCTCCCGGGCCAGGCCGTAGTTGAAGTACCGGAGCCCCAGGGGTTTGGCCAGCAGGTCCGCGACCAGGGTGCGGAGATTCATGCCGGTGACGCGCCGGATGATCTCTGCAAGCACCACGCCGCCCGTCAGGAATCGGTAGGCCGTGCCCTGGCCGCCGGGGTGAAAGGGGGCGGCCCTGCATACCATGTCCAGCATCTTGTGGTGGTCGAAGAGCGTGTCCGGGGGAAGCCCGGCGGGAAGGGCGGGCACGCCGGAGCGGTGCGTGAGGAGCGAGAGAAGGGTCAGGTCCTCCTTGCCGTTCTGCGCGAACTCGGGGATGTAGTGGCTGATGGGGTCCATGAGGCGGAGCGCCCCCCGTTCGGAAAGGACGTGCACCAGCATGGCCAGCATGGCGTTGGAAGCGGAAAACAGGCAGACGGGCGTGTCCGGCGTGGCCGGTGTCTTCACGGCTCCTGCGTGGTCCCTGGGGCCGTTTCCCCGCGCGTGACCGATGGCGCGTTTGAGGACCACCCGGCCTCGGCGGCGCAGGCAGAAGGAGAGGGCGGGGTGCATGCCGGTGCAGTAGAGGTCGGTAACGGCGGACCAGATGGCCGAGACGCTCCGGGCGCTCATGCCGGCCTCGGCGGGGTCGGCCTCTTCGGAGGGAGTGTAGCTTGTCACCTTTTCGAGGTCGTCCGGCAGCGGGATGAGCACGCTCATCTTGCGCACCACGGCCCCGGGCGCGCGTATCACCCTGCGCGCCACCTTGCGCAGACCGCTCTTAATCCCTTTGGGTTTCTTGCCGCTCACTTACCTTGTCCTTTCCTTGGCTTTGCGTAACGTTTCGATCCGCGCCACATACTTTTGCGTGTCGCCCTTGCGGGCAAGGCCTTCCGCGGTCATGCTGCGCACCATCCCGAAAACGGCTCGTTCGGTGAAGGGGCGGTCGTGCAGCCCGAAGCACCAGGCAACGCCCGTAAAGGAGTTGGGGTCGCGCCCGTCGAGGAAATACTTGTTGTTGAGATTGAGAAGGGTGGAGAAGGCCTGCTCCGGGATCTCGCTCCACTCCAGCACCTTTTTTCCCCAGTACATGCGGAGGGTGTTTCCCAAAAAGCCCGTGATCCGCATCTCGGCCATGGCTGCGTTCCAGCACCGGTCATGGGTCTTTCCTGCCTCCAGCTCCCTTGCTCCATACAAGTAGGGCCTGGGGTCGCCGGCGTGCCGGGCGAGCGTTTTCCGGGCCCAGTCCGGAACGCAGGAATAGCGGTCGTAGTCTTTTGCGTACCAAGCGAAGTTGGCGCCCAGCTCCCGGCGCACGATGAGCTGCTCCAGGTATGCCTTTTTCGCCTCCTCGGGCGCGTGGATGAAGCTTTTGACAGCAAGGGCCACGTCAACGGGAGAAATCTGGCCGAAGTGGAGGTAGGGCGCAAGCAGGGAAGACCTGCCCGGCGCCAGGCGGTCGCCTTTCGCGTCGTAGCCTGCCAGGCCGTTTTCCAGGAACCCGGATAGAAGAACGCGCGCCCGGCTGGCTCCCCCCGGGAAGAACTCCGTCACGGGCGCGGGAGCGTCCTTGCCCGCAACACGCTTGCGCGCCTTTCGGAAAAAGTCCGGCGCCGTTCCCTCCACGTCCAGGCCCAGGGCGGATTTCTTGGGTTGCCGGGAAGGGCAGGGCGCCAAGAAACGCTCCAACAGGCCCTCGATTTTGGGCCGAATGGTCCGGGCCGCGTACTCGGCCTTGTTTGAGGCCAGATGCACGGGCACCACTACGTCGGTCTCGATCTTCACCGCCCTGCAAGGGGCTTCCCGCATCATCCGCTCCGACCATTGCCGCTGGATGCGCGTGTATCCTGCGTCGCAGACCACCGCAGCCGCATCCTTGCATAAAGCAAGCGCCGCATCGGGAGGCTCGGCTTCCCTGGCCGCGAACAATACGCCTCGGTCCCGCAAAGCCTTTTCCGTCTCGGCCAGGCCTTCCAGCATGAAGGCATAGTGTCGCAGGTTGGCCTCGGGAAAGGCCGCCGAGAGGCCGAACACGGCCACCACGGGAAGGGAAAGTCGGTTCGCCAGCGCGATGGCATGCTCCAGGGCCGGGTTTCCCTCCGCGCGTTGGGCCTGCTGCATCCAGTAAAGGACATAGCCTCCGCGGGCGGTCGTTTTGCCGTTTGCCTCCATGGTGCGCGGCTCATCTTCCGGGTCCTGCCGTTTTGCCGGCCGGCCCGCGCTCCGGCTTCCTCCGAGCTCCGCGGCGCGCGCGAAAACCGCTTCGATAAAAGCCTCCAAGGCCACAGGGTCCGACAAGGAAACCTCGTCCTCCACCGGAAGGCCGGGAAAACGAGCCAGCACCTCTTGGGCAAAAATCCCTGCTCCGTACCTTTTCCGCACCCTGCCCGCCGGGTCGAAGACCTTCACGCGTTTTCCGCAGGAGGGAGACTTGCTCTTCAAGACAAAGCCGCAGAGCGGCATTCCGGCGAGCTCCGAGACCTTTTTTGCCGCCCATTCCGCAAGCGTCCCGGTCAGGTCCTTCCCGGTATCCACCACCCTGAGCGCCGGTTTTCCTGCCTCCCCCGAAAGCCGCATGGGCGGCCGGGGAACGGGCAGCCCGGCTCCGGTTTCCGGGCATAGCTCCACGCACTCGAAAAGCCGGCCGAGAACCCCCACCACGACAGGATCGCGGGAATGGCCTCCGTCGTAGCGGACCTCTTTTCCCAGCAGGCAGGCGCTCACGGCGATCAGAGGCTTTTTCATGGGCGCATCCAAAAGACTTTCAAAAACAAGAGGAAACTCGCAACGTCAAATTGACGGAGGCCGCACGGGGAACTATGTTGAGAGATCGCTTTCCGTGCCAGCCCGTAAACCTTGTCCTGCCGGAGGACCCCCATGACCAAAAGGAAGAACCCCGAGCCCGACCAGAGCCCTTCATCTGTCCTGGCGCAACCCTTGGCCCTTCCCTGCGGCCGGAAGATCCCCAACCGGATCATGAAGTCCGCCACCAGCGAAGCGTTGGGCGACCGGAGGAACCGCCCCAAGATGGGCCTGGTGCGTCTCTATCGAACCCTTTCCCAGGGGGGAGCGGGCCTCATCGTCACCGGAAATGTCATGCTGGACCACCGCAGGCTGGGCGAGCCCCGCAACGTGGTCGTTGAGGACGAGTCCGACCTCCCGCTGCTTTCGCAATGGGCTGCGGCAGGCACCAGCGCCGGCGGAGAGCTCTGGATGCAGATCAACCATCCGGGCCGCCAGGTTCCGCGCGGGCTCTCCTCCGAAACCGTGGCCCCCTCCGCCGTGGCCTTCACGCCGGCCATGCGGCGTTTCTTCGCCACCCCCAGGGAGCTGCGTCCGGACGAGATCGAAGACATCATAGCACGCTTTTGCCGAACCGCGAATATCGCAAAAAAAGCAGGGTTTACCGGAGTCCAGGTGCACGGCGCCCACGGCTACCTGGTGAGCCAGTTCCTCTCCCCCCGCACCAACATCCGCACAGACCAGTGGGGCGGCTCCATTGAAAACCGCATGCGGTTCCTGCTCCGCATCTGCGATGGCCTCCGCGCCGCCCTGGGCTCCGGCTTTCCTGTGGCCGTCAAGCTCAACTCCGCCGACTTCCAGCACGGCGGCTTCTCCGACCAGGACGCCGTCATCGTTGCCCAGGCCCTGGAAAAGCAGGGCGTGGACCTCCTGGAGATCTCCGGCGGCTCCTATGAGAGCCCGGCCATGACCGGCAGGCTCACGCCCGGAAAAGATCGGGACCGCGAAGCCTACTTCCTGGACTTCGCCCAGAGGCTCCGCTCCTCCATCTCCATCCCCCTGGCACTCACAGGCGGCTTCCGCACCGCCCGCGGCATGGCCGCGGCCGTATCCTCCGGCGCCATTGACATGGCGGGCGTCGCCCGCCCCTTGTGCGTTGATCCCGACATGCCCCGGAAGATTTTTTCCGGCCTCGACTACGAAAGCCCCGTCGAGCCCATCCGAACCGGAATCAAAGCCCTGGACCGAGCGGCCATGATGGAGGTTTCCTGGTACGAGCTCCAGCTTGCCCGCATGGCCAAGGGAAAGGCTCCCAATGTAAACGAGAACCCCTGGCTGGGCCTTACGAAAATCATCGCCCGAAGCGGTCTGCATGCCTTCTCCCTCCGCCGCGCGCGGGACTAGGGGAATGGGAAGGCGGATGGCAGCCGAGGGAACGATCAAGGAGCATGTGCGGGAAAGGCGGGACCTCGTGTTCCCTGTGGCGAACAGGGCTCAGGGCGCGCTTTCGCCCTGCAAGAGAGCCGCATAGGCAGGGTCGGATCGGAGAAAACGAAAAACCTCCTCCGCGAAGAGGTCGGTGAGGAGCTCGCCGGGGTGCCCGTTCACAGGGCTTGCATGCAGCTCTTTCAGCGGGCGGTCCCCATACCTCCGGCAAACCTCCGGCAGCAGGTCCAGCACCCGGATGCCGCTCTGTTTCATCAGCGGAATGATCAGGCTGTTGGCGCGAAAAAGGGACTCGCCGCACTCGTCGGGGGTCATGCAAACGAGAAGGGCCGTGCCACTCTGCCTGCAATAAGCGGCCAGGTCACCAAGGACTTTTTGGTACCGTTCGAGGTTCTCCGGAGTATAGAGCTTGTCCCTCCAGTTGAAGTAACCGTAGTCGTGAAGCACGCGGTCGTATAATAAACGGTTGAGTCTCTGGGAAAAAAGAGCCAGCGCTCTGGGGAAGAGCGCCTTCACCGGTCCCATGTGATCCTGCCATGTGAGGTATTTCTGCTGGTGGTCTCCCAGGTCCGGGTCGTTGTCCACCCAGCCCAATACCACCAGGTCCACGCCGTACTCCTTGCCGTGCTCCTTGAGGAAAGCAAGCTCGTCCTTGGTGGACCAGCCGCACTTGCCCCAGCTCAAGACCTCCACCCAGGGGGCGGCGGCCATGATCCGCTTCTCCAGCTTGCGGTTCCAGCTCCTGCCGGGGGGCAGGCCATCCCCCCAGATGAAGGAATCACCCAGAACCACCACACGGTAACGGATTCCCGGCGGCTTCTCAGGCAAACGCACGCGATCGTTGAATCGGAAGGGGTTCTTTTGCGCCTGGGCCGCGTTGGCTTCGTTTATCTCCTTGTTTTTTCGCCAGTGTCCTTCCATGTCCAGGCCGTCCGGGAAGATCTTGGAAGCGGCATACAAAGACATTTCCAGGACGATTAAAAACAGCACGAAGCCGACAGCGGAGGCAAGCGCCGCAAACAAGGCACGTTTTGGGGGGCTCCTACGTTCCCCTTTGCGAGACCGTAACAATTCGTTTATCCCTCCGGTCTCTGCGGCAAAGGACTGGAATTTTGCGGCCCTTTGCCGATACCGGCGGCTGCTTTTGCGGTCAGCCAGATGAGGTTGGCCGCAAGGCCCCAGGCAAGGGGCAGGGAAAGGGGCATGCCCAAAACCCCGAGCCAGGGGCGGGTGTAATGCCACACCCCGGCCTGGACCAGCTTGTACTCCGCCAGGAATCCCAGGGGGCCGGCCAGGACGAAAAGGACGGTGTGCAGGGGCTTGCGTAAAAAGGGCGCAGCCACCGCGAAAAAGGCAAGGGTGATCCAGGCGACCACGTTATGGAGAACCCAGACGGTGTAAGACAGGTATGCGAGGATAACCGCCTGCAACGCGAAAACCACGGCCTTTTTAAGGTTCGGACCCTGCCTTTCCAGGACCTTGTCGAGCCAGGTGGCCATTTCCAGAAAGCTCGTCATGGAAAGCATCCAGGCCAGGGGAAGCCACAGGGGCAGGCGGGCAAAGGAGGGGTTTGCGTATACCCAGTAGCGGACTAGGGTGCAGAGCCACTCGCCGAAGATTCCCAGCAGGGCGGCGAACAGGGCGTATATGATCTTGAAGCGCCGGTCCCCGCCCCACAAGCAGGCCCCCACCACGGGAAGCAGGACTAGGAACAGCAGGATGTTGTTACGG
>JBFMHL010000110.1:0-15424 GCA_040753055.1 Thermodesulfobacteriota bacterium
CTCAAAGCTTGCTTGGGGCGAAATCACGCCCGGCCACAAAGCCCATATTGTGGCTTTCTTTTGGAGGGGGTTTGGGAGGACCTTTTCTTTCTACACGAAAGAAAAGGTCCCCCCAGTATTTTTATATTCAGTTCGGCGGGTACAGGTGGCACCAGACGCGAGTGCCGTTTTTGTCCGCCGGGGCCGGATCAATGTTCTTGCAGACCTCCATGGCCTCCGGGCAGCGGGTATGGAAGCGGCATCCCGAAGGCGGAGACATGGGAGAGGGCACCTCTCCCGGAAGGATGATGCGCCTGCGCCGGGCTCGTCCCGGCCGGGGGATGGCGGAGATCAGGGCCCGGGTGTAGGGGTGGAGCGGGTTGAAGAGCACGTCGCGGGTATTTCCGGTTTCCACGATGCGGCCCAGGTACATCACCGCCACGCGGTCGGAGATCCTTCCCACCACGGCGAGGTCGTGGGAGATGAAGAGGTAGGAAAGCGAGAAACGCTCCCGCAGGGCGATCAGGAGCCGGAGCACCTGGGCCTGGACCGAGACGTCGAGGGCGGACACGGCCTCGTCCAGCACCAGGAGGTCCGGCCTGACCGATACGGCTCGGGCAATGGCCAGGCGCTGGCGCTGGCCTCCGGAGAACTCGTGGGGGTAGCGGAAGGCCGCGGCGGTGTCCAGGCCCACCTCTGCCATGAGCCTTTGGGCTTCCTCTTCGATCGTTCCCTTCAGCAGCCCGTGGATGGCCGGCCCTTCGGTGACCAGCTCCATGGCCGTCATCCGGGGGTTGAGGCTGGCGTAAGGGTCTTGGAAAACCATCTGGATGCGACGGCGGCCGTCGGCAGTTTTGAGACCGGAGAAAAGCGGCTCGCCGTTAAAGAGGATTTTCCCCGACATCGGCTTTTCCAGCCCGGCCACGGTGCGGCCCAGAGTGGATTTTCCACAGCCGGACTCTCCCACAAGCCCTAAAGTCTCGCCTGCAATAAGCGTCAAATCCACGCCGTCCACCGCGTGGACATGGCCCCGGGTCCGGCCCAGAATACCCCGGCGCACCGGGTACCAGGTGAAGAGCCTGTCCGCGGAGAGCAGCACCGGGGAAGCGGCAGTGTTGGAGGACGCGCCCATGCGGTTTCCTTTATCTCATTTCCACGCTGGGAATCCATCGGGCAGCCAGGAAGCAGGCGCTTTGCCGGTTACCGGTGAATACGAACAGCGGCGGCTCCTCTTTTTTACAGCGTTCGAACGCAAAGGAGCAGCGGTCCGAGAACCTGCACCCCGGCGGGTAGTCCAACGGGGAAGGGACCTGTCCCTCTATGGTGTAGAAGTCCAGTTCCTGCTCCTTTTCCTCGTCCAGCACGGGGATGGAGGCAAGCAGTCCCTGGGTATAGGGGTGGGCCGGGCTTTCGAAAAGCTCTTTCACCCGGGCTGTCTCCACGATCTTGCCGGCGTACATCACGGCCACGCGGTCGCACATCTCCCAGACCACGCCCAGGTCGTGGGTGATGAGGAGGACCGAGGTCCGGTCGGCCCGCATGGCCCGCAAAAGGTCGAAGATCTGGGCCGCCACCGTGACGTCCAGGGCGGTGGTGGGCTCGTCGGCGATGATGAGCCGGGGGTTCAGCATGAGGGCCATGGCGATCATGACCCGCTGCTGCATTCCGCCGGAGAGCTCATGGGGGTAGGCGGAGAGCGTCCGGGAAGGCTCGGGGATGTGTACTCTCCCAAGCCAGGATTCGGCAATGGAGAGGGCCGAAGGGCCCGAGGCTTCGCCGTGGATGGAAAGGGTTTCGGCCATCTGGTCGCCGATCTTCCACAGGGGTGAAAGCGCGGCCATGGGGTCCTGGAAGATCATGCTGATGGAGGCGCCCCGGAGTCGGGAAAGCTCCCCGGAGTTCATCGCCAGGATGTCGCTGCCGTCGAAAAGGATTCTGCCCGACTCGATGCGTCCGGGCGGGCGGGGGATGAGCCGCAGGATGGAGAGGGCGGTGACGGATTTGCCGCAGCCGGACTCGCCCACCAGGCCCAGGACCTCGTTGTCGTAGACGACCAGCGACACCCCGTCCACGGCGCGGAGGTAGCCGTCCTCCGTATCGAAGCCCACGGCAAGGTCTGAAATGGAAAGCAGCGTGCGTCCCGTGTCGTCCATTCCCATATTTCCGGCGGCCTTGGAATCCGCCCGTTGGTGCGAACACTATTGATCAAGGGCCGGCGCTCCGGGCCTTCCCCGTTACTCCATCCTTGCGTACGGTTTAGGGTCGAAGGCGTTCCGCACGCCCTCGCCGATGAACACTCCGGCCAGCATCACGATGAACAAAGCCAGCGAGGGGTACAAAATGAGCCACCACGCCCAACGGAACTCCTGGGCCTGGGAGAGGAGCTCGCCCCAGGAGGGCGTGGGCGGCGGAAGGCCGAAGCCCAGGTAGTCGAGTGCCGCCAGGCTGCCGATGGCCCCCACCAGGGAAAAGGGGAAAAAGGTGATGATGGGCACCAGCGCGTTGGGGAGGATGTGGGAGAAAAGAATCCGCGGCGTGGAAACCCCGAGGCAGCGGGCCGAGAGCACGAAGGCCTGGCCCCGCAGGCGCAGGAACTCGGCCCGCATGTAATAGGAGATGCCGATCCAGTTGAATATGGCGTAGCAGAACAGCAGAAGCGCAAAGCTGCGCCCGTACACGCTTCCCAGGAAGATCATCACATAGAGGAAGGGAATGGAGGCCCAGATCTCGATGATGCGCTGGCCTGTGATGTCCAGAAACCCTCCGTAGTAGCCCTGCACCGCTCCCGCGACCGTCCCCAGCACCATGGAGAGCAGAACCAGGATCAGGCCGAAAGCCATGGAGGTCCGCAGCCCGTAGAGGACCCGTGCGAAAACGTCGCGGCCCGCTCCGTCTATTCCCAGGATGTGGCCCGCGCCGGGAGGGAAGGGAAAGCGTACCTCGGGTTTTTCGAAGTCCACCCGGAAGCTGGTGGCCCCAAGGGAAAAGCTCTCGTGCTCCGCCGGACCGGAGAAGCGTTGAGAGACGCTTTCCAGCAGGCCTTGCCGGTCTTCGGGCGAGAGCATCTTCCAGATCTTTGCCGGGTCGGAGACGATCGCGAGCTTTGGCGAGAAGGTGACAACCGCCTTGGAAACGGCGATGTCCGGCCGGGTGCGGAGCAGGATTCGCACCGAAGGCGGCGGCTCTTCCCTGGGCTCGTAGGCGGGCAGGAGGACCGTGATCTCCTTTCCGGTTATCTTGGACTGGAAGGCTTCGGAAAACGCACCGGCGCCCCGGTTTGCGAACCGCTGGGAAAAGGCCCGGGAAAGGCCGGGCGAGAGGGGGATGGCGTCGTTTAGGTCCAGGCCCATCACTTCCCCGTCCGGCCGGCCGAAGAAGTAGCCCGCGCCATTCGCCCGCCTCACCTTGCCGTCGGGGTCCAGGTTCAGGGTCGCCGTGCGCGGGGTCACGTAAAAGCGGGCGTTCACCACATCCGGCGCTTGCAGGCTGGCCGGGTCCACGCTCTCGTATGGCCCGTAGGCGACGGGTGCAAAGACCATGAAGTTTCCGGGGCTTCCGGAAAACGCGGGGCTTTTTTCCAGCAAGCGGTAATCGGGCCGGGTCTCTTCTCCGCCCGGCAAGAAAGCGCTTTCCGGGTAGTAGAAGAAGACCGGGAAGAACCACTTCCCGTTCATCCTGACCAGCAGGGGGTTGCTGTTGGCGATGAGCTCGGAGCAGAGGCTCACTCCGAAAAGGGCCACCAGGATCCAGAAGCAGAGCCACGCCCGGCGCATGCGCCTAAAGCGCGCAAGGCGCTTGCGCGTTACCGGGGAAAGGTAATGGGAAAGCCCGAGTCTCATTTGGCGAAGTGGATCCTGGGGTCAATGAGCACGTAGCAGAAGTCCGACAGGATGTTTCCCAGAAGCCCCAGGATGGAGGTCACCGAGAGGATTCCGAGAAAGACCGGGTAGTCCCTTCCCACGATGGCCTCCAGGCTCAGGAGGCCCATGCCCGGGATTTCGAACACCTGTTCGATGAGCACCGACCCGGCGAACATCACCGTGAGAATGGCCCCGAAGCCCGTGGCCACCGGGATGAGGGAGTTCCGGAAGGCGTGTCCCCAGACGGCCCGATGTACGCCCCCGCCCTTGGCCAGCACCGTCTTTATGTACTCCTTTCCGATCTGCTCCAGCAGGCTGTTCTTCATCAGAATGGTGAGCACCGCGAAGTTGCCGATCACGTAGCAGAGCACCGGCAGGGCCATGTGCATGAACACGTCCTTGAACTTTCCCCAGAAGGTGAGCTCGGAGAAGTTGCCGGAAACGAAGCCCGCCACGGGAAAGATATCGAAGAGCCCGTCCGTGGTTCCGCAGAAAAACATCTTCAAAACCATGCCGAAGGCAAAAGCCGGTATGGCGTAGCCCACGAAGACCACAACGCTGGAGCCGAGGTCGAAGGCGCTCCCATGGCGTAAAGCCTTGGCGATCCCTAACGGTATGCAGATGAGATAGGTGAGGAAGAATCCCGCCAGCCCGAAGATGAGCGAGACCCGGAAGCGTTCGGAGATGAGCTGCCAGGCGGTCTTGTTGGGGAACTTGTAGGACTCCATGGAAAGCCCCAGACGGTTCTTTGCCAGCCACTCCCAGTAGCGCGTGAGAAAGGGCTTGTCGAAGCCGAAATGCTCCTTCAGGGCTTTCACCTGCTCCGGCGAGATGGCGGCCGTAACACTGGGCCCGCCGCCGCTCTCCCCCTGGCCCAGGCCGCGCATGGAATGGATGTAGGTCTCCACCGGCCCGCCCGGCACCAGCTGGATGATGCCGAACACCACCAGGGTGATGCCCAGGAAGGTGGGCACAACCAGAAGCAGGCGCCGCAGAAAGTAGTCCACGCGGTTCATGAGAAACCTGACGGCAGAGGAAAAAGGCCTTGAAGGGCTAACGGCACAAAAGACTTAATGGCCAAAGGATTTTGTGGGGGGAGGGGAGAAAGGCACTTTTGAAAAAACGGCCTTCCCCCCCTCTCCCCCCATTGCCGCAAAACTTTCTGGAATATGGGCGGGGCGGGCACCGATTGCGCACTCCGGGAGGAATGAGCAACGCTTTGCGCCCCTCGGCACGGATTCAAGTGGCGACTCTACCCGTTCACGGCGAGACTAGCAAGCACGGCTTATGCCATCACATTCCGACCGGATCTTTCGTCCCATGACCCGGGCCCTTTCCAGGAGATCCGGCAGATCGAGGGTGATGAGCCGCCGGTCCAGCACCAGCAGCCTGCCAGCCACCATCACGTGGCGCACGTCTGCGCCGGTTGCCGCGTAGACCGCGGCGGATGCCGGATCGAAGACGGGGGTGAGATTGGGGCAGTCGGAGGAAAGCACGACGAGGTCCGCCTGCATGCCGGGGGCAAGGGAGCCGATCTCCCCGGAAAGGCCCAGGGCCGCGGCGCCGCACCGCGTGGCCAGGGCGAGCGCGGTCCGGGCCGGGACGGAGGTGGGGTCCTGGGTGTGGACCTTGTGGAGCTTGGCGGTGAGGTCCATCTCCCGGAACATGCACAGCCGGTTGTTGGAGGAGCTTCCGTCCGTGCCCAGGCCCACCGGGACGCCCAGGTCCAGGAAGGCCGGAAGTGGGGCTATGCCCGAGGCGAGCTTGCAGTGGCTTCCCGTTGCGATGGCCACTCCGCAGCTGTGTTTCGCAATGATCTCGATGTCTGTCGGGTCTGCGTGGACCGCGTGGACCAGAAGCGTGGAGGAATCCAGCACGCCCAGGGAGTCGAGGTAGGCCACGGGCGTCATCCCGGTCCGTTCCAGGCTTTGGGCCACCTCGTCCGCGGACTCGCTTACGTGGATCTGGAAGAGAACTCCCAGGTCCAGCGCCTTCCGCTTGGCCGAAATCAGGGTTTCGGCCGAGCAGGTATAGGGGGAGTGGCAGAAGATGGAGGGGGTGATGAGGGGGCTTTTCCCCAACCAGGTGGAAACGAACTCCTCGGCCACCTCCACGTTCCGGGCCGGGTCCGGGGCACCGGGCGCGGGAAAGCCGATGACCCCCTGGCCCAGCACGGCCCGGATGCCCGCCTTTTCCACGGTCAGGGCCGCATGGTGCTCGTGGAAGTACCCGTCGCAGATGCACGTGGTGCCGGAAAGGAGCATCTCGGCCAACGAAAGCTCGCTCCCCAGGCCCACGAACTCCGGGTCAACGAACTTGGCCTCGGCCGGGAAGATGACCCGCTGCAGCCACTCGTCCAAGGCCATGTCGTCCGCAAGCCCGCGGAAGAGCGACATGGGCAGGTGCGTGTGGCAGTTGACGAGCCCAGGCATGACGATGCCGCCGCCGGCGTCCAGGACAGTCTTGGCCGGGGGCGGGGGATCGCCCGGCCCGAGGATTTTTTCAATGCGTCCGCCGGAAACAGCCACTGCGCCGGGAAGCAATACCCGGTTCTGTTCGTCCAGGGTTACGATGTGGCCGTTTGAAATTAAAATATCGTATGAATTCATAGTATTTAATTATATTTAATCAAGTATTGCTTTATAGAATTTCCTTTGGTCTCCCTTTGCCTGAAGGGGAGCGCATCAGATCCATTCTCCAAAAAGATTGCCGGAAAGGGAAGTGGTGCGGGGGAGGGGCCCTTATACCAAAACGGGTTTTCCTCTCTCCTCCTGGAAATCTCTCTTCATCCTGATCTTTGCCGCTACCTCAATTTTTCCGCCAGCGCCCGCACGTCGGCCATGACCTTGTTCACGTCCAGGGTGAGGACTTGGCGGTCCTCCATGACCACGCGCCCGTCTATCACCGACGAGGTCACGTCCGCCCCCCGCGCAGCGTACACCAGGTGGGAAGCCGGATGGTAGAGGGGGGTCAGATGGGGCTGGTTGGTGTTGATGACGATCAGGTCCGCGCGTTTTCCCGGGGAAAGCTCGCCGGCCGGGACGCCCAGGGCGGAAGCGCCTCCACGGGTGGCAAGGCGGAGAACGGTAGCGGCGTCCATCACGGTGGGATCCATGCTTTGGACCTTGTGGATCTTGGCCGCGGTGTCCATCTCGCCGAACATGTCCAGATTGTTGTTGCTGGCGCAGCCGTCCGTCCCCAGGGCCACGCAGACCCCAGCGGAAAGAAGGGCGGGTACGGGAGCGTTGCCGGAGGCGAGCTTCATATTGGACTCGGGGTTGATGGCTACCTTGACGTTTCTCCGGGCCAGGATCTCGATGTCGTTTTCGTCAATGGCCACGCAGTGGTCGGCGATCACGTGGGGAGCGAAGAAGCCGAGGTTCTCCAGATGGGCCACGGGCGTTTTTCCGAACTTTTGCCGCATCTGGCTCACTTCGCTTTCGGTTTCCGAAACGTGGATGACAACCGGCGCATTCCACCGGGACGCGGTCTCGGTCACGCGGGTGAGGAGTTCCGGGGCGCAGAGATAGGGGGAGTGGGGCTCCACCGCGATGGAGACGCGGGAGTGGCCCTGGTAGCGGGCAAGAAGCTCTTCAGTGAAGGCGAAGCCCTTGTCTATGGGGCCGTAATGGGGCGAGTCGAAGTCGTAGAGGACCTCGCCTACCAGGGCGCGCATGCCCGACTCGTCCGCGGCCTGGGCCACGGCGTCCTCGAAGAGGTACATGTCGCAGAAGCTGGTGGTCCCGGAGAGGATCATCTCCGCGCAGGCCAGGAGCGCGCCCTGGTAGACCATCTCCCGGGTGAGCCGGGCTTCGGCCGGGAAGATGTGGTTCTGCAGCCAGTCCATGAGGGGCAGGTCGTCGGCCAGCCCCCGGAAGAGCGTCATGGAGGCATGGGTGTGGGCGTTCACCAGACCCGGCATGATGATGCCGCCGGCGGCGTCCAGCTCTTTTTTTGCCGTGGGAAGGGGCTGGCCGTTGGTTTTTCCCACGACGGCAATGGAGCTTCCCGTGATTCCCACATAGCCGTTCTCAAGGATGGTCATGTCGCGGTCCATGGTGACCACGAGCCCGTTTTTCACCAGTAGATCAAATGAGGACATGGATTCGGCGCTTTCGTTGTGGATAGAGGCTTGGTGCCTGTCGGAGAAATGAAAATGCAGAGGATGGTACGGAGGAGGGGCCCGCTTCCCGCTCCCCCGCGTTCTCTTCGTCTTCCGCAAAAAGTTCTGATGTATGGGCCAGAAGCGATTTATGAAGCTATAATATATTTATATTAAGTAATTTTTTATACTTTTATTAAATTTATGGATTAAGAAATGGATAATCGGTATAGCCGTGGGCGTCGCCGCCGTAGAAGGTGGCGCGGTCCGATGCGTTGAGAGGCGCATCCTCCCGGAACCTGCGCACCAGGTCCGGGTTTCCGATGAACGGGGCTCCGAAGGACACGCAGTCCGCCCGGCCCGCGGCAAGAGCCTCGGTCGCCCGCTTCTTGTCGTAGCCGCTGTTGGCCATGTAGACGCCACGGAATCGTTTTCGGAGCGCGGCGAAATCGCAGCCGGGAGCGCCCGGGGCGGCGGCTGCTTCGACAACATGGAGATAGGCCAGGTTCCGGGGCGAAAGCTTGTCCGCCACGTAGCCGAAGGTTTCGTCTGGGTTGTCGTCCGACATGCTGTTGAAGCTGTTGAGCGGTGAAATCCGGACTCCCACCCGGTGGCTGTCCCAGGATTCGCAGACGGCGTCCACCGCCGACAGCAGGAAGCGGGCGCGGTTCTCCAACGTTCCTCCGTAGGAGTCGTTTCGTTTGTTGGAGCCGCTGCGCAGGAACTGGTCCGGCAGATAACCGTTGGCTCCGTGGATCTCGACGCCGTCGAAACCCGCTTCCCGGGCCTGAACCGCGGCCTTCCGATACTGGTCCACCACTCCGGGGATCTCCTCCTCGGCAAGGGCGCGCGGGGTGACAAAGGGTTGCAGGCCCTGGTAGGTCATCACCGAGCCCGAGGGCGCGATGGCCGAGGGCGCCACGGGAAGGGCGTTGCCGGGCTGTAAAGATGGATGCGAAATCCGGCCCACGTGCCATAGCTGAAGGAAGATGCGGCCTCCGGCCTGGTGCACGGCCGAGGTGACCAGCTTCCAGCCGGAAACCTGGTCCTGGTTGTGGATTCCCGGGGTGAAGGGGTAACCCACTCCCTGGGGGGAAACCTGGCTGGCTTCGGTAATGATGAGCCCGGCGGTCGCCCGTTGCGAGTAGTAGGTTGCATTCAGGGGCTGGGGCACGTTTCCTTTTGCGGCCCGGTTCCGGGTCATGGGCGCCATGATCATCCGGTTGGGGAGGGTGAGTGAGCCCAGTAAGAGAGGAGTGAAAAGGTCGGGGCGGTCTGTGTTCGGCATGGGGCACCTGCCTTTTGGGAAGGATTGCGTGAGGTTCGCATCATACAAAAGCTGCGCGCGCCGCGTCAAGGACGGTCGCCGCTGCGCTTGAAGGAGAGGGAGCGGGAGAGCGATTTTCGACGCTATTACGGGAAATACGCCTGAATGGCAGCCCTTGTCGGCCTGCTTCAAGAAGCTTCGCGAAAAAGGGGGCGGAGGTGCGGGGGAGGGGGAAAAAGCCTGCTTTCCCCAAAGGGTTTTTGCCCTTCTCCCGCAAAATTACCTATTTTTTTAAAATTTCGGCAGCGCGCGGGAGACGATGGAGAGGACCTTGGGGGCGGTCCGATCCGCCACGGCGATGATGGTTTCCAAGGAGGAGGGGGTGAGCCTGCCCGGCACGTTCATGTTGGTGACCACGGCAAAGGCCAGCACGCGCATGCCTGCATGGACGGCGGCGATGGTCTCGTTCACGGTGGAAAAGCCCACCACGTCCGCGCCGATGGCCCTCAGGAAGGTCATCTCCGCCGGTGTTTCCAAGCTGGGACCGGTGAGCCCCACGTAGACGCCTTCGCGCAGGGGCACGCCCGTCTCCCGGGCGCTTTGGCAGGCCAGCTCGGCCAGGCGGCGGTCGTAGGGCTCGTGCATCTCGGGAAAGCGCGGCCCCCAGTCGTCTATGTTCTTTCCCACGAGAGGGTTGCGGCCGGTCAGGTTGATGTGGTCGCGGACGAGCATGATGTCGCCGGCGGAGAAGTCCGGGTTCAGGCCACCGGTGGCACTGGCCATGACGAAGGTGCGGACGCCCAGAAGACGGAGCACGCGCACGGCAAAGGTAATGTCCAGGACCGAGTAGCCCTCGTAGAGGTGGAAGCGTCCGGAAAGGGCCCAGACCCGTTTTCCGGAAAGCTCGCCGAAGCTGAGGCGCCCCTGGTGGCCGGCAACGGTGGAGACGGGAAAGTGGGGGATCTCGGCATAGTCGAAGCCGCCGTCCAGACGCATGCCGTCCAGGGTCCTTCCCAGGCCGGTGCCGGCGAGGATGGCCACGTCTGCGGGCTTTCCGGCGCGTTTTTCTATAAAATCGCTGGCTTGCTCCACGTGTGTTCGGAAGCTGTCCATGACGTCCCCTTTGGAAAATGTCCGGGTAGCCGGGCCGAGGGCATCGGCTCGGCGCCGGGCAACATTTTTTCGCTTATCGTATGGCGTCCGCCGAGTCAAGGAGAGGTCCTTTTTACATTGGCTTTGTTCTTGTTTCTCCTTGCCTTAAGTCCTTTTTCCATGATAACGAAAACGCCCGGTCGCGGGCTTGCTTATTTCCCGGGGCAAAGACGAAAAACCGGCGGCGCAGAATCCTTTCCGCGGCCGCCGCAAGGAGCGGAGACGTGATAACTGCACTGATCACAATGGGCGGGTTGGGGCTGATCATCGGCGTGGGATTGGCCGTGGCGTCCAAGGTTTTCTATGTTTACGTGGATCCCACCGTTCTGGCGGTGGAGGAGGCCCTGCCGGGGGCCAACTGCGGCGGCTGCGGCATGCCGGGCTGCTCGGCCAACGCGGAGGCCATCGTCACGGGCAAGGCCGCTCCCAACTCCTGCGTGGCGGGAGGGGCGGATCTGGCCCAGACCATCGCGGCCATCCTGGGGGTTTCGGTTTCGGCTACGGAACCGGATTTTGCACGCCCGGGTTGCTACTACGGCACCGGTGAGGCCGATCTCAAGTACCTCTATCAGGGAATTTCCGACTGCCGGGCCGCTTCCCTTCTTTCCGGCGGCATGAAGATCTGCTCCGTGGGTTGCCTGGGTCTGGGAACCTGTGTTCGGTCCTGCCCCTTCAAGGCTCTTTCCATGGGGCCGGACCATCTTCCGGTGGTGGACGCGGCCAAGTGCACGGGCTGCGGCACCTGCGAGAGGGCCTGTCCCAAGAGCATCATCAAGCTTTCCTCGGTCACGAGGCGCATCATGCGCGAGTACACCGACGAGGAGTGCACCACGCCCTGCCAGCGGGCCTGCCCTGCGGGAATCAGCATCCGCGACTACGTGGGCAAGATCGCCGACGGCAAGTTTTCGGAGGCGGTGGCGGTCATCAAAGAGCGCAACCCCTTCCCGGCGGTCATCGGCCGGATCTGCCCCCATCCCTGCGAGTTCGCCTGCCGCCGCAACCTGGTGGACGAGTCTGTTGCCATCAACTGCCTCAAGCGCTTCGCGGCCGACATCGAAATGCAGTCCGGCTCGCGCATTCTGCCCTACAAGGCTCCGGCCACGGGCAAGAAGACCGCCGTGGTGGGCGGCGGCATCGAAGGTCTTTCCACGGCCTTCTTCCTGGCGCGGCTGGGGCATGCTCCCACGGTGTTCGAAGCGTCCGATCATGCGGGCGGCCTATTGCGCTCCGCGATTCCCGAAACGCGGCTCTCCCGGAAGGTTCTGGATTGGGAGATCCAGGGAGTGGTGGAGATGGGAGTGACCGTCATAACCAATAGCGCCATCGGCCGCGACATCACCGTCACGGGACTGCTGGCTCAGGGCTACAACGCCGTTTTTCTGGCTCCGGGCGGATGGGACATGCGGCTCGCTCTGGATGCCGGCAAGGTTCCGCCTCCCGCGCTGCCGGGTGTTTTTCTTCTCATTGACGTGATGCAGAAGAAGGCCGGGATCAAGCTGGGTAAAAATCCCGTGTTCGTGGGCGGAGGCAAGGCCGCCGTTTCCGCGGCCCTGGCAGCCTGCGACGGTCCATTTACAGTACTGGTCCGGGCGGACGAACAATCTGCCGGAATCCCCTCCGAGCTTCTGGAACAGGCAAAGGCAAAGAGCGGAAAGCTCCTGTTCGCCAGCGCCGTCACCGCCCTTTCCGGAACGGACGATGAGCTTTCCGGGCTCAGCGTGATCTCGCTGAACAACGGCGAAAAGCAGGAGATCAAGGCCAGCGCGCTGGTGGTGTCCGCCGGCCGCGTGCCCGAGCTCATTGTCCGCCGGAGGCCCGTCGAGGAAGAAAATAAGGAGAAAGATCCCGAGGCCACGGAAGGCCCCGTGGAGTGGGAGGCCCTTCCGCCCTACAAGAAGCCCGCGGACGGCCTGCCCGAAGGCCTGCTTTCCCCGGCGGATGCCCTCACGGATTTCTCCGCCGCCGTGGAAGCCATCGGAGCGGGCCGCAGGGCTGCGGCGTCCATACAGATGCTCCTGTACGGCAAGGACATCGTGCTTTCCGGAAACGTGATCACGCCGCACATGTACATTCAGGACGTGGATGCAATCCACGGCGTCGCGCCGGCTCCCCGGGAGGTCATGCCCACGGCTTCCGAAGGCCAGGAGCGGCCTTTCCCCGAGCTGGAGCTGGGATACACCAAGGAGATGGCCTTGGCCGAGGCGAACCGCTGCCTCCGGTGCGGACTCATCTGCTACCGCCACGAGCACGGGGAGGCGGCGTAAACCCGGGCCCTTGCGCGGCGGCCCTTTTGTGCCTAATATGAAAAGAGGCGCGGACGGGATGAAAGTCCGTCCGCGCCTTTCTTTTTTCCTGCTTCCGGAGTCGCTATGGCAAAAGAGAACGGCATCATCAAATCGCTTTCCGGCAAGACGGCAAAGATCACCTTCGTGCGGAGCGAGGCCTGACATCACTGCGCGGCCCAGGAGGGCTGCAACGTGATGGGCGGCGGCAAGGAAGTGGAGCTGGCCGTGGAGAACTCCCTGGGCGCGGAGGTGGGCGACACGGTGGAGATCTCCATGTCCGACGCCGCTCTGCTCAAGGCCACGTTCCTCGTTTATATGGTTCCGGTGATCGGCCTCATCATGGGCGCGCTCATCGGCCAGAACTACGCCTCCGCCTTCCACATGGACCCTACCAAGCTGGCGCCGCTTTTGGCCTTTTCCTTCCTGGGGGTCACTTTTGTGGTGGTGCGTGTGCTGGGGAGGAAGATGGGAGCCGCCCGGCGCTACCTTCCCCGCATGGTCCGCATCGTCAAGAAGGCCTGCACCGGCCCGGCGTCCTGATGCGAGCCAAAATCCTTTTCCCGCCTTCCGTTCCCTGGTAGAATCCCTGCCCTGTGGGGATGAACGTCCCTCTGCGCGCTCGCGGCCAAGGTTCTTTCATCGCCCTTTCCCATTCCGGGAGCCCGCGGCTTTGCGCGGGAACCCGGGGTGCACCCGTAAAGCCTCTTGCGTCCAACAGCCATGATCCAGCAGATCTTCCACAACCCCGGCCTGTGCATAGGGATCGCCCTGGCGGCGGGCATGGCCTGCCAGTCGGCCGCCTATCACATGAGGCTTCCCGGAATCGTGTTGCTCCTGTGCGCCGGAGTTCTGCTGGGCCCGGACGTGGCGGGGGTGGTGCAGCCCTCCAGCCTGGGGGGCGCGCTCACGGTCCTCACCGGGTTTGCCGTGGCCGTGATCCTGTTCGAGGGCGGGATGAACCTCAAGCTCTCCCGCCTGCGCAGGGAAAGCCGCGCCATCCGGCAGCTGGTACTGGCCGGCGGAGTGGTTACGGTCCTGGGCGGGGCCGCGGCCGCGCGGCTTATCATGGGTTGGGGATGGAAGCCCGCTTTCTTGTTCGGCACCCTGGTCATGGTCACCGGCCCCACGGTGGTGAACCCCCTCATGCGGCGCATCCGGGCTAAGCGGAACCTGGCGGTGATTCTGGAAGCGGAAGGCGTCTTCATTGACGCCATCGGTGCGGTGGTGGCCACCGTGGCCTTGGAGGCGGCTTTGTCTCCAGCCCATGCGACCTTCGCGGCCCTGGGCCTTCACGTGGCCGAGAGGCTTGCCTTCGGAGCCGCCATAGGCCTGTTCGGGGGATTGTTCCTGGTGGGCCTCATGCGTTACCCCCGCGTGGTCCCCGAGGGCACCGAGAACGTTTTCACCCTCACCATGGTCCTTGCTCTTTTCCAGGCTTCCAACGCGCTTGTTTCCGAGTCCGGCATCGCCGCCGTCACCATGGCCGGGATCGTGGTGGGCAATACCCATACCCACATTCGCAGGGAGCTTGCGGAGTTCAAGGAGCAACTCACCGTGATGCTCATCGGGATGCTCTTCGTTCTCCTGGCCGCGGACGTGCGTGTTTCCCAGGTAAGCAGCCTGGGTTGGCCGGGCATTATCACAGTATGCTTTCTCATCGTCGTGGTGCGACCCCTCACGGTTCTGGCGGGAACCTACGGGACTTCCCTCGCCCTCAAGGAGAAGGTCTTCCTCGCCTGGATGGGACCGCGGGGGATCGTGGCCGCGGCCGTGGCTTCCCTGTTCGCGGCCGAGTTCTCGCGCTCCGGGATGGCGGGAGGCATCGAGCTGCGGGCATTGGTCTTTACCGTGATCCTGGCAAGCGTGGTACTGTGCGGGCTTACGGGCGGTGCGGTGGCCCGTACCCTGGGGCTTGCGCGGCCCCGGGAGTCGGGCTGGGTCATCTTGGGGGCCAACGAGCTGGCCCGCGCAGTGGCCAAGCTCCTGCGCGAGGACGGCTCCGAGGTGGTCTCCATCGAGGCCAACCCCAATGCGGCCCGGGACGCGGAAAAGGACTGCACGCGGGTGATTTTCGGAAACGGCCTCAAGGTGAGAAACCTCCTGCGGGCGGAGATTGACACCCGGGCCGGAGCCCTGGCGCTCACGCCCAACGTGGAGGTGAACCTTCTCTTCGTGCAGCATGTGAGAAGGGAGGCCAAGCTCCCCCGCCTCTTGCTGGCCTTTTACGACCCCCACGCGGGCATCACGCCCCAGATGGCCGAGGCCGTAGGCGCTCACATGGCTTTCGGCGCTCCCAAGGACGTGGACCTCTGGGCCCTGCAGATACGGAAGGGGCAGGTGAAGCTGGCCCGCTTCCTCTATGGGGACAGGCTGAAGGCGGCCCCGGCCGACAACGCCAGGCCCAAGGTCCTCAGCACCAACGCGGCCATAGCCCTTGCCTTTCGCCGCCAGGGAAGAATGTGGCCGGTTTCCGACCGCACCCGCTTCAAACCCGGAGACGAGCTGGCCGTTCTGGTGCGCTCGGACCAGTGGGACAAGGTACTGCCTCCCATGCTGGAAAGCGGATGGACGCTCTCGGAGGAGCCCGGCGACGGCGCGTTTACCCTCTCCCTGTGCAGCCTGCCCACGGATTGATGGGTGCCCCGCTGGTTTAGCCTCCCTAGGGGAAACAAGCCCGGAGCGGGCATTACAGAAAGTGCGGAAATCCGCAACGTGGGAAAGCCGGGAGGCAAGCGCCTCGACTTGGAAAAAAAGAAGGGCCGGCCGAGGCATTGGCCTC
>JBFMHL010000111.1:0-5011 GCA_040753055.1 Thermodesulfobacteriota bacterium
TCCCGCCAGGAAAGGAAGCGCCCTTGCCAGGGCCAGGGCCCGGCCCGGCCCCGAGGGGGCGGCAAAGCTCTTCAGATATCTTCCGATGATGCGGGGCCGCAGGTAAAAACGCCGGTAAAACTCCCGGTGCCGCGCCACGAGCTCTTCCCGCGAAAGCCCGGCGGGCACGAAAACGGGGTCCCACATGGTGTAGCGCTCCCACCCTTCGCGTGAAAGCTCCCCGTGCTCCTGGGCATCCCGGAACTGGGCCGAGCCGGGAAGGGGCGTGTTGAAGGTGACCACCACATCGTCCAGGGGAACGGACAGGGCGAATCGCATGGTTTCCCCGATGCTCCGGGAGGTCTCGCCGGGATGCCCCAACATGAAGAAACCCTTCACGCGGATCCCCAGCCTGCGGCACAGAAAAACCACCCTCTCGGCGTTCTCCAGGGAAATGTTCTTGCGGATGCGCGCCAGGATTCCTTCGTCCCCGCTCTCGATCCCTAAGGAAAGGTGCCAGAGCCCGCGGCTTTTCAGGTAGCGCAGCAGGGCCTCGTCCATGGCGTCCACCCGGCTCATGCAGGTCCAGCAAAAGCGAAGGCCGCGCTCTTCGCAGGCATCGAATACCTCGTGCATGCGCCGGGCCGACAGGGTGAAGGTATCGTCTAGAAAGGCGATCTCCCGGACCTTGTAACGTTTTTGGAGAAAGGAGATCTCCTCCGCCACTCCGGAGGCGCTCTTCATGCGCAGCCGGTTGCCGAACACGGAACGGTCGCAGAAGGTGCACTGTCCGGGGCAGCCCCGGCTGGTGACCAGGTTGGCCACCGGCTTTTTCCGGTAATTGCAGGGAGGCGGATTATAAGCGGAAAAGCCGGGCAAGAGGTCGTAGGCAGGCATGGGAAGGGCCGAGAGATCGGGAATCGGGGGACGGGCCGGGTTTACCCGAACCATATCGCCTTTCCGCAGCACCAGGCCCCGGATGCCTGAAGGGTCCCTATTTTCGGCCAGCGCGGCCAGGAGATCCGGTAAGGACTCTTCCCCCTCTCCCATGATCCCGTAGTCGAAAGCCGTGCAGGACAAGGCATCCTCGGGCGCGGCGGACACGTGGGGCCCGCCCAGCACCAGCACGGTGTCCGGGAGTTCCCGGCGCAGGCTCTCGGCCAGGAGCCGGGCCCGCGGGAAAACCGGAGTGGCGGCGGATATTCCGATGACCCGGGGGGCGATCCGGGAAGCCTCCGCCGTGACTTGGCTCACGGAAAGGCCCCGGGCTTCGGCGTCCAGAACGAAAACCCTGTGCCCGTGGGCGCGTGCCGCCGCCGCCACGCACAGCACCCCCAAGGGGATCTGGCGGCCGCCGGCGGCCCCGATGGAGCTGTGGTAGCGTTCCTTGAAGGATACTCCGGGATAGATGAGGAGAACACGCATGGGGAGACGGGCTTGCCCGGTTGTTTATACGGTGGCCCGGTTGCGGCCGTCGCGCTTGCTGCGGTACATGCGCTCGTCCGCGGCCTTCAACAGGGACTCGGCGTTGTCCTCGGGGCAGGCCAGCACGCCGCCCACCGAGGTGGTAAAGGAAAGGCACATTCGGCCGTTGCCGGACTTGACGCTCACCCGGCATTGCTCCACCATTCGGCGGACCTTTTCCGCCACCCGCGAAAGCGTTTCCTCGTTCACGTTCTGCAAAATGATGAGGAACTCGTCCCCGGCCCATCGGGCGACGAAATCGGAGGTTCGGAGGTTGGCCGCAAGCGTCCGGGCCATAGCCTTGAGAACGTGGTCGCCCACTTCGTGCCCGTGATTGTCGTTGATGCTCTTGAAGGAGTCAATGTCGAGAAAGAGGATGCCGAAGGGCCATCCGTAGCGCCGGAGCTCGTTGAGCCGGGCTTCGATGCGGGCCTCGGCGCAGGCGCGGTTGGCGATCTGGGTGAGCTGGTCCATGAGGGCGAGGCGCTCCAGCTCCTTGGCCTTTTCCTGCTCCTTGACCACCGGGGTGGTGTCCTGGAAAATCTCCACCACCGCCTCCACGGCCCCGGATGCGTCCCGGACCGGAATGAAGCGCGCCAGCGCTGGGATCAGGTGGCCCTCCTTGTGATGGTAGGAAACGGGAATCTCGCGGATATAGCCATCCTGCATGGTCTTCCTGGCCGGGCAAAGGCCCGTGTTGCACAGGCTGTGGCCCCACTTGTCCACATAGAGGCTCAGGTTCTCGTGGCAGGAGGTTCCCACCACCTCCCTTTCCGAGTATCCCGTAAGTGTCTCCGTACCGCGGCTCCAGTAGGTGATCACACGGTTGCGGTCAACGCAGTACACCCCTTCGAACAAATTGTCCAAAAGGTCCTTTCGAAGCGCCTGCTCGCTGAACATGGATTTCCTCCGGGCGGGGGGAACAACGGCGGCCGGGCTCGCCGGTGTGGGCGGCGCCGCGCTCCGACGGCACATTTCGGTTGCGCTGCGCTGTTTGAAGGTCTGTTTCCGATTTTGCGACGGAATCATTCATGCTACCGCCGATGCGGAAAAAATGCCAGGGAAAACCGAGGGTGTTCATCGCAGGCCGATGAGCCCCCTTTTTCCCAGCTCGTACAAGAACCGGGTCACGGAAGCTTCCGCTTCGCTTGGGAGCACGTCCTGTTCCCGGGAAAAATCATCAATGATTTCAAAAACCCGGCGTTTGCCGTCCAGCCGGTCCCAGACCCAGGTCCCCAACTCGTCCAGGGCCAGCCTCCGCATGGGGCGATCCTCCGCACGCGGGGAGAAGCGGCGGACAAGGGCCGCCACCCACGGCTTGAACACCACCGGGTAGGCAAGCATCACGGTTCCGCTTTCCTGCCGGGTTTCGATTACGGCGATGTTTTTTTCCGGAACGGCTGCCAGGGCGCCCCTTCGCGTCAAGTCGGATTCCGGCGTCTTGGGGTTACGAGATTTCATGGGGATTACAGGATTTCGTAATGGCTGCATGCAAACCTAAACTCATCCTCCGGGTTTCCGGACTGCAGCATTACGCCAAGAATACGGTTGCGGTCAACCGGACGCCATATCCGGCAGGCGATCCGGGTCTGTGGGGAGAAAAGGCGGCGCGGCAGGACGATGAGGGCCTGGCATGCGTTCTCTCCGTCGCCCGAGAGCTCGAAGCTCCCGCCCGCGGTTTCGGGGAAGATCTCCTGGGCCAGGTTCGCAAGGCCCGTGCGGGCGAGAACCGCGGATGCGGGCGCCAGGCGGCAGAGGAAAAGCGCATCTTTCTTCCGGGAAAACGCCATGCGGAAAAATCCCGCGTCGAAGCGGGCGCTTGCAAGGGCGAAGCCTGCGGGAACCCGGGCCCGGATATCGAAGAGGGCAAGGGGCGTTCCGGGGCCGGGCGGATGATCGCTCATGCTGGCAAGAATCTTGCAAATCATTTCCTCCGAAAGACACACGCCGGAGGCGGGGAGGAAATAGGCGAGCACCACCCCTCCACAGTCCCGGCAAGCCAGGACAACGCCCCGACCCGGGCCCGAAGCGCCTTGGGAAAATCCGAAGGCCCGGTAGCCGGGCACGGACGCTCGCCACGCTTCGGGAAGGGGCCAGGGGCAAAGGTCCCTCCGGGCCGCGGCTTTTCGGGCCAGAGACAGGGCTTTTCGCGGGCTCATGCGCACCGGGCCGGGGAGCCAGCTGAGCACCAGGACAAGGCCGTCGGGGCCCGCCAGGCGCAGGAGGCGCTTTTCCACCTGGACCACCCGGAGGTCCTCCGGCGCGCGAAACCCGATCCCGTTCAGGCCCCGGTCGAAAAAAACGCCGGCGCCGGCTGTATTCCTAGTAGTCATACCCGGTCCCGTCCGGTTTCGACGGCAAAAAAAAGTTGCCCGCAAAAACACCCGATGGTATGGATAACAGGGGGAAATTCAAGGGTTCGCGTCTACACGGCCGCGTCTTCCAAAAGCATCCGTAGGCATTTTCCGACCAGAGGCCTTCCATGTCTTTGCCGTTATCTTATGAGCAGTTGGAAGCAAAAGTCAAAGACCTGGAAGCCGAACGGAACCAGCTCGCCGCCATCTTCGACTCCATTGACGAGCCCATCTACGTCAGCGATCCCGACACCCATGAACTCCTTTACGTAAACGAGGCCCTGCGGAAGATCTGGGGGGACGTGGCCGGGAAAAAGTGCCACCAGGCCATCCAGGGCCTGGAAACCCCCTGCCCTTTCTGCACCAACCCTTCCTTATTCGGCGACAACGCCGTCCGGTCCTACGTCTGGAACTGCCGCAACATCATCACCGGCCGCTGGTACCGGTGCATTGACAAGGCCATCCCCTGGCCCGACGGCAGGATCGTGCGCTACGAGATGGCCGTGGACATCACCGAGCGCATGTACACGGAAGAGCTCCTCCAGGAGGTCCACGACGAGCTCAAGGAAGCCAACAAGAAGCTCAGGCAGGACATCATCGAGCGTAAAAGGGCCGAACGCGACCTTTTGCAAAGCCGCCAGGCCCTGGCCGAGTCCGAGGAGAAGTTCCGCCTGACCTTCGAAAACGCGGTGGACGCCATCTTCTGGGCCGACGCCGATACGGGCATTTTGCTGAACTGCAACAAGGCGGCCGAAATCCTGGTGGAAAAAAGCCGCGAGGAGATCATCGGCACCCACCAGACCACCCTGCATCCGCCCAGGGAGGCCGGCCACTACCGGAATGTCTTCCTGGGCCACGTCAAGGGGGGAAGCTTTTCGGACGTGGAGGCGGAGGTCGTCACCAGCACCGGCAATATCGTACCGGTCCACATCAACGCCTCTTTGACCAACATCGGCGGAAAAACCATCCTCCAAGGGATTTTCCGGAACATCACCTTTCGCAAAAGGGCCCGGGAAGCCCTGGAGGCCTCGGAGCAGCGCCTCCGTGCCCTGCTCCTGTCCTCGCCGGACGCCATCGCCGTCTACGACATGGAGGGAAGGGTCACCTACGTCAATCCCGCCTTCGAGCAGACCTTCGGCTGGAAGATGGAGGAGCTTCTGGGCCACAAGGTAGACTTCGTGCCGGAGGAGTCCTGGCCCGAGACCCAGATGGCC
>JBFMHL010000112.1:0-14964 GCA_040753055.1 Thermodesulfobacteriota bacterium
GTATACTGGATGACGGCCCCGTCCGTGTTGGCGTGGGAACCCTCGGGCCGCCCGGGGGTGGGGGCGGCCAGCGTCCGGGTGAAGGCCGACACCTCCTTGCCGGGGACGGGGAAAACGCGCCCCACCGGAATCTTCTTCAAAAGCCTGCCCAGCGCGCGTTTCACGGAAGGCAGGTAATCTCCCACGTTGGCCACCAGAACCTTTTTGAGCTCCGGTGCCTTTTCCGCGGCCGGCGCCGCGGTCTTTTCAAAAAACATGTCCAGGGTCACCAGCACCTTGGCGCCCGAGTCCTTGAGCTGGAACAGAAGCTCCTTTTCCGTAAGCAAAATGGAGGCCCCGGTCACCGTGCAGCCGGCGCGGAGAGCGCCCACCATGGCGATGAGGTAATGGGGCAGGTTGGGCATGTGGAGAGCAACCACGCTGCCCGGACCGCAGCCGCTTCGGGAAAGAAAGGAGGCGAATCGCAGGGAAAGCTCGTCCAGCTGGGCGAAGGTGATGCTCCGGCCGAAGAAGAACACCGCCGGGGAGGCAGGGAGGGCGCGGAGGCTCTCCTCCAGGTAGTCACGGGAGGTCTTGCCGGCGGGGATCTCCACCATTTCGGGAACGCCGTGGTCATAGGAAGCAAGCCAGGGTTTTTCTTTGTTGCACATGACTTCCTCCGTGTCTTGTGGGGTCAGTAGTCGGCTTCCTCCTGAGAATCGGGAACATCTTCCTCGGGCGGGAGGGGCTCCCCTTCCGCCTGTTCCTGCTCTTGCTCCTGCTCGGGCCGGGCAAAGCCTTCCTCTTCCGCTTCCCGGCCGTCCGGCTCTGCGGAGTGCCCTCCGGCGGGGCCCGCATCGGACAGCGCGGCCCGGGCCGTGGGGGAAAGGACCATCTCCTCGATCTCCTGCATGCTGGGGAGCTCGGAGAGGTCCTTCAAATCGAAGACCTCCAGGAAACGCTTGGTGGTGCCGTATAAAAGCGGCTTGCCCGGCTTGTCGTCCCGGCCGATGACCCGGATGAGGCCCCGGTCCAGGAGCGCCTTCAGCACGCCGCCGCAGTCCACTCCGCGCACATGCTCGATGAAGGACCGGAGCACGGGCTGGTGGTAGGCCACCACCGCCAGGGTCTCCAGGGAGGCCGCGGAGAGCCGCGCAGGCTGGCTCTGGGTCAGCGCCCGCAGCCAGGGGGCGAAGAGGGGCCGGGTGCGGAGCTGCCAGCCGCCGGCCACCTGGCGCAGACCGAAGGCGCCTCCGCGGGCTTCATACTCGGCGGCCAGCTCGTCCAGGGCGCGGCGGATGGCCGCAGGCTCGGCCTCGGGCAAGGCCCCGCGGATCCGGTCCAGGGAAAGCGGCGCGGCCGAGATGAAGAGGAGCGCCTCGATGATGTATTTCAATTCCGGCATGTTACAAATTCGGTATGCCAATTAAAAGCTATTATTGGAAACAGCCCATTGGGCTTTCTTTGGAGGGGGGACCGGGGGGAACCTTTCTTGCTCCATGAAGGTTCCCCCCGAGACTCTTTTCCCTGCCTTTATTTTTCGCCTCTATGCGTAAAACAATCGGATCACGCCGCTTTGGACGTGCTGGACGATGCGGATGATGGAGAGCTTCACCATTTCCAGCAGGGCCAGAAAGGTGACCACGATCTCGCCGCGGGTGGGGCTTTTGGAAAAAAGCTCCTCAAAGGCGACGGTCTTTTCGCGTTCCAGGACATCCACGATCTCGTTGATGCGTTCCTTGACCGAGACGGTGTCGGCGGTGAGCGTCACCACGTTCTTGTCCGGGGCCCGGGCCAGGACCTGGGAGAGCGCCGCGATGAGCTCGAAGAGCCCCACCTGGACCAGGGGGCCGCTGTCCTGGTCGGGGAAGGAGAGCTCTTCAGGGCCTCGGAGGAACACATCCTCGAACAGCATGGGGCGCTCGCGCATGCGCGCGGCAGCTTCCTTGATCTTCACGTGCTCGGCCAGGGGCCGGACGATCAGGAGCCGCGGGTCTTCGTCCTCCTCCAGGCCTTCGTGGCGGGGAAGGAGCATGCGGCTTTTTATGTGCATCAAGGTTGCGGCCATGACCAGGAACTCGCCGGCCAGCTCTATGTTCAGCTCCCGCAGAAGAGCCAGGTAGGCCAAGTACTGGTCGGTGATCTTGGCGATGGGGATATCGGTGATGTCCACCTCGTTCTTGCGGATGAGGTGGTACAAAAGGTCCAGGGGGCCCTCGAACACGGGAAGCCGGACCAGGGTGCGGGAGCCCTCGACGGTGACGGCTTCGGTCAGGTTGTCTTCTGGCTCGTTCATGGACCGATCCGGCATGGAGGCCGGGGGGTTTCCCCCCGGGCTCCTCATGTTTCCCGCTTTTTGCCTAGAAGCATAAACCCATCTGACGCCTCGGGGCGGCGTTCCAGGGGTTATGAAACAGCTTCTATGCTATCTTCATGGCGGCGCGGGCCTTTTCCATGGTGGCCTGCGCCACGGTCCGGGCGCGTGTGTCGCCGTCCGCGATGATGTCGGCGATCTCGTCTTTATGGGCCTCGTAGTAGCGCCGTTTCTCATGGATGGGGACAAGCCCGGTCAGAAGGTTCTCGGCCATGAGTTTCTTGCACTGGACGCAGCCGATCTCGGCCTTGCGGCACTCGGAGTTGAGGCGTTCCACCATGTCGCTGGGGCTATACATCTTGTGGAACGAGTACACGTTGCAGATGTCCGGGTCGCCGGGGTCGGACTTGCGCATGCGGGCCGGGTCCGTGACCATCTCCATGACACGCTTGCGGACGGCGTCCGGCGGGTCGGAGAGGAAGATGGCGTTTCCATAGCTCTTGCTCATCTTCCGCCGGTCCAGGCCCAGGATCTTGGGCGTTTCCGTGAGGATGGCCTGGGGCTCCACGAACACGTTTCCGTAGAAGTTGTTGAAGCGCCGCACGATCTCGCGGGTGATCTCCACGTGGGGCACCTGGTCCACGCCCACGGGCACGCCGTCGGCCAGGTACATGATGATGTCCGCGGCCTGGAGCACGGGGTAGCCCAAGAAACCGAAGGTGGAGAGGTCGCGGTCGGCGATGTTGTCCTGCTGCTCCTTGTAAGTGGGGTTGCGCTCCAGCCAGGGCACGGGAACCAGCATGGAAAGGAGCAGGAACAGCTCCGCGTGCTCCCTGATGTGGGACTGCACGAAGAGGGTGGACTTCTTCGGGTCCAGCCCCACGGAGAGCCAGTCTATCATCATCTCGGTAATGAAGGCGCGGATGTTCTCCGTGCGCTCGTAGTCGGAGGTGAGCGCGTGCCAGTCGGCGATGAAGAAGAAGCAGTCATACTCGTCCTGCATTTTTTTCCAGTTGCTGAGCGCGCCGTGGAGGTTGCCCAGGTGCAGGGGGCCGGTGGGCCGCATTCCGCTTAAGATTCTTTTCTTAGCCATTTCTCTTCTTTTCGTTCTTTCAGTTGGTGACAAAACCCAGGCTGTGGCCCAGGATGAGCCGGGACATGGGATGGACCACGGCCCACAGGATATCGCCGAGAATATCGGTCATCAGGAGGATCAGGAGGATCATCATGGTGTAGGGTTTGGCCCTCTCCAGGGCCATGCCCTGCTGGGGCGGGAGCAGGTAGACGAGGATGTGGCCGCCGTCCAGGGGCGGAAGAGGCACCAGGTTGAAGGCGAACAGGACGCAGTTCACCATGACGCTGATCACCATGAGGTTGTAGACCTCGGCCACCAGCCCGCCCAGGATGGGGAGCGACCACAGGACGGGCAGGTTATAGAGAATTCGGGCGATGATGCCGCTCAGGAGCGCCAGGGCGAGGTTTGCGGCCACGCCGGCCGCGGAAACCAGGACCGCGTCCCTGCGGGGGTTGCGCAGAAGCCCGATGCGCACCGGCACGGGCTTGGCCCAGCCGAACACCGGCGCTCCGGTAAGGGCCAGTATTCCCGGCACCAGGAAGGAGCCGATGGGGTCCAGGTGCCGGGCCGGGTTCAGAGTGAGCCGGCCCGCATACTTGGCCGTGGGGTCCCCTCCCCAGTAGGCCACCAGCCCGTGGGCCACCTCGTGGACGGTGACGGCGAAGAGCACCGCGAACAGGTTCAGGAACAGCAGGTTGATATTCATGGAATAAAAGCTCCGCCGCTATTTTTCCTGGTCCTTGCGGCCTTGCTGG
Organism: Thermodesulfobacteriota bacterium; assembly: GCA_040753055.1. GTDB lineage: Bacteria > Desulfobacterota > Desulfobacteria > Desulfobacterales > Desulfatibacillaceae > JBFMHL01. The sequence goes on from JBFMHL010000112.1 coordinate 4,124, forward strand.
GCAAGGATGCGCATGACGATCTTCATCTCCTCGTCGCGGGTTTTCACCTTGTCGTCCAGCCGGGCGTCCAGGAGCGTGCCCAGGACCTTCTTGTACACCGGGCCGGGCTTGATGCCCATCTGCATGAGATCCTTGCCGGTGACCTCGGAGCTGGTCCTGGAGAGCTTCGTGATGAAGCGGCTGATGCCCTGGCGCACCGCCTCGGAGCCCGTCACGGCCATCATGTAGAGGAGGACTTCCAGCGGGACGGTTTTAAGCGCCGCGTAGAGGACGCTGTTTTTGAGCCCGCGCTTCCGCTCCAGGCCGGCCAGGAGCTTTTTCGCCTGGTTGCGCTGGTCCACGAAAAGCGAAACGTGCCGCGGGGCCATCTCCAGGTCCCGGCACAGGACCTCCACCTGCCGGCCCGTGAGCCGGTTCACGAAGACCAGAAACGAAACGGCCCACTTCCTATACGATCGCGAAAGATAAAGCAAATCATACCAGGCCATGACGTTCTGGGCCGACACGAAGTTGGCGGTCATCTTGTCGTCCGCCGTGAGCGCCGGGTGCACGAAGCGCAGGATGTCGAAGGCCTGCATGCGGGCGATGGCGTTCATGGGGTTGTCCTCGGCCAGGATGAGCCTGAGCTCGGTGGCGATGCGCCGGCCGGAGAGCCGGCTGATGAAGTCCATCTTCACCGCGTTCTCGATGAGCGCCGCCGTGTGCTTGCCGATGGTGAACCCGAAGCGCTGCTCGAAGCGGATGGCGCGGAAGATCCGGGTGGGGTCCTCCACGAAGCTTAGGTTGTGGAGCACCCGGATGCTCCTGGACTTGATGTCCCGCTGGGCTCCGAAGAAGTCTATGAGGGTGCCGAACTTGGCCCGGTTCACCTGGATGACCAGGGTGTTGATGGTGAAATCCCTGCGGTAGAGATCCAGCTTGAGCGAGCTTACCTCCACCTGGGGCAGCGACGCCGGGGCCTGGTAGTACTCGAAGCGGGCCGTGGCCACGTCCAGCTTGAAGCCGTCCGGGTAGCTCACCACCGCGGTGCCGAAGACCTCGTGGCTGTGGAGCCGCCCGCCCACGCGCCGGCAAAGCTCCCGGGCGAAGGCCACGCCGTCGCCCTCCACCACCACGTCAATGTCCAGGTTCCGGTTCATGAGAAGCAGGTCCCGGACGAAGCCGCCCACCAGGAATGCCTCCATGCCCCGCTCGTCCGCCAGGTCCCCCACCTGCCGGATGCGCTGGTACACGTCGTCGGGAAGCCTTTCCCGCAGGAGCTTTTCCAGGTTCTTCTCCCGGGCCCGGCCTTCCTTGGAGAGCCCGGCCTGGGCCTGGGAGGGCATGCGGTAGGTCTCGTTCACCAGGATGTTCAGAAGGTCCGTCCGGGTGATGACCCCCAGGATGCGGCCGTCCTCCAGAACGGGCAGGAGCCGCTGCTTCCGGTCCAGGACCGCCTGCTGGATGGTGGGCAAATCCGCGTCCGGGGACACGTGGGCGATCTCCTGGGTCATGTACTCGGCCACGGGAACTTCGGTGAGCTGGTGATGCAGGGCCTTGTCAATGACCTGGCGCGTGATGTAGCCCAGCAAGCGCTCCGCCTCGGGCGGGCCGTCGGTGACCACCAGGGCGTTGATGTTGTAGTGTGCCAGGAGCTCCTTGGCGTCGGCTATGGTGGCGGCCGGGCGCACCCGGATCACGGGGGTGCTCATGATGTCCCGGGCCTGCTGGCGGGGCCGCACGTGTTTTTCCAGGAGCGCCAGCACCTCGTGCTCCACCTCGAAGAGATCCCGGTCCCGGAGGTTCGCCGAAGCCGCGTTGGCATGCCCTCCCCCGCCCATCTCCGCAAGGATGTGGCCCACATCCACCTCGGCGATCCGGCTCCGGGCCACCACCGTGATGCGACTTCCCATGCGTGCGATGGCGAACAGGGCGTCCAGGTTCTCCATGTTCCGGAGCTTGTGGACCAACACGGCGAAGTCGTTGATGTACTCGTCGCCCGAGATGACCGTGACCGCCACCTCCACGCCGTGGACCATGTGCCGGACCATGGCCTGAATCATGTCGTTCAGCAGGCCGATCTGCTGGGGGTTGATCTCCCGGGACATCATGCTGGCCACCATGTTCAGGTTGGCCCCCCGCCGGAGCAGGCTCTCGGCCGCCCGGAAGTCCTCGGGAGTGGTGGAGGAAAAGGTGAAGGAGCCGGTGTCCTCGTAGATGCCCATGGCCATGACCGTGGCCTCGTCGGCGGTCAGGTGGGCCCCGGCCTGACCCAGGATCTCGGTCAAGATGGTGGCCGTGGCCCCCCGGGCGCCGCAGGCCCGGAAGTCGCCCAAGATGTCGCCGGGGGCGTCGGGATGGTGATCGAAGAGGTGCACGGTGAGGCCGGGATTGTCCAGCGCCGCGGCAAAGGGGCCGATGCGCCCCGGCTGGCGGGTGTCCACCAGCACCAGGGTGCGGATGCTCTTTAAATCAATGTCCTTCACCTCGGCCAGGTTGAAGAAGTAGACCATGGACTGGATGAAAAAGTTCCGCAGGCTGGGCTCCTGGGTGCCGGGAAACACGGCCTTGGCCTCGGGGTAGAGCTTCTGGGCGGCCAACATGGAGGCGAACGCATCGAAGTCCGCGTTCACGTGGGTGGTGATGACGCAGAGGCCCGGAGCGAGCTTGGGAGGGAGGAGGAAACTCAATTGGGAGCAGTCGTCCATGATATTAATAGTATTTTAAACCTCATTTAAATATCTTCGTTGCATCATGGCTCTTTGTTGCCGGGTAGCTTTTTTAGCTGGCTTACATATCTCGGAAATATATTGATCACATAACAAAGAATTGCATTGCCTTGTTCCAGAATAAATTTTCGGAGGGCACACGGTGCCATAATATTCTTTCTTTTTCAATATTTTAAAATGCCTTGTATTACATGAGGCAAGCAATTGGCAACCAGTGACAATTACCATAGCAATTAGGTGGTGATCGTCAAAATCACTCTCTTTAATACGGATCTTTAGAGCTTCTTCTAATAAATCAATTTCAGTGTCTTTTACAGAAACAACCTTGCCAGCTCTTATAAATTGAGTAATCAGGTTAACATACTTACTTTTCATTACTTGGTTTCTATAAGTTGAGCCACCTATTACAATTTTCCCTTTCCCACAAAGAACCCATTTAAATACTGCACTGTAATTAGAAGATTTAGCGTTTTCACTTCTAAAGACCAAATGCAATACACAAGTATCAATTATAATACACATTGTTAATCACCCAATAGCTTAATTTCATGATTAATGAAAAATTCTCTATATTGGGTAGGCTGATCTTCTGGCAAATCTCCATTTGAATCTAATGGCAAAACATGAACGACATTGCCTTTTTTACCTCTTTCAAAGAAAAGAACCTGAGACTCAACAATATCACTATTTCTTTTACAGCTCAATCTAAAGCTATCAATAGTGTAATCGCTGTGTGTTTCAATTAAAAACTTCTTGTTCTCATCTACGGCTAAGCGATAGAAAATATCACCAAGGGCGGCTTGCGCTTTAGGATGAAGATGAACTTCTGGCTGTTGTATCAAAAATATTGTATTCTTTGGTCTATTAAATAATTCAACAATTACTGGTAAAGACTGGGAAACACCATATCCAACATTATTAATACTAAGCGCCTTTTTTTCTAATACTATATCTACCTCAAAAGGATCTGTTACATTCTTTCCATATTTTTTTATTTTTATTCCACTGAATAATCCACTTTCAGATCCAAAATTAGAAATATAATTTTTAAATTCGCATGCTTTTGAATCCTCACCCAATATCTTCTTGATTAAATAGGGAGTATGATCACCCTCAGGTGAAAAATCCAGCATATAATCATCATATGTTCTTCGCGGCTTGGTACGAATAGGTGCTATCCAAGCTATACTTCTATTTCTTTGAAACCTATTAATGCTTATATGATAAAAATTTATTCTCTTTTTAGTATCTTTTGTTCTTTGAAAATCATCTAATAAAAAAAGCATTATAACTCTTAATGGTATTGATCGATCAGCCGGCCCAATAATATCTGAAGATTTCAAACCATCGCTAATAGCGACTTCATCAGATAAACTATTATTCCATTTATTATATGCACTTGTTCTAAAATCATCCATACTCTCGTTTTTTGATTTCTGTTCAACTATAGAATGTTTAATCTTATTCCCATCAAATTTAATCAATAATTCACAATTGTTTGCAATTATTAAAAGCAAATTTAGTTTTGGCAACCCATCTTTCTCAATAAAACGGAGAAAAATGGCATCATTTTCAATATTTTCGTTTCTCTTTTGGCGATAGGAAATTATTCCAAGGCTAAATGCGGATTTATTAGTCGAAGTAATACTAACCATATCATCAAAATGCCCAAAAGAAAAATCTCTTGCCCTCAATTCTCCAGTATTCCAGAATTCACTACTTAATAATATTTTATATATTCCTAGCACTGAAGACTTGCCAGTGCTATTTTCGCCCACAAAAAATGAAACATCTTTAATGGGTATAAACGTTTGAGAAAATCCTCTAAAATTATCTAGAAATATTTCGATATGTTCTTTCATTCAACATTTCTCTTATTAGATAGAGAATAATACATAACAAAATTTTATTCTAAAGTAATCATATCAATTTTCCGGCTCCACCGTGGCCTTGGCACCCGCCCCGTTGAGCGCGGCCACGAACTTGTCGGCGGTGGCGCGGTCCACGCCCTTCTTGATGACGCGGGGAGCGTTGGAGAAAAGCGCATCGGCCTTCTCGGGGGTGATCTTGAACAGGACCGCCAGCTTCTGCAGGGCGGCCTGGCGGTCCACGCCCGGCAGCATCTCGCCCGCATAAGCCACGCTGAAGGAGCTCGCGGCCGCAGGCTGCGCGGCAGGCTGGGGGGCCGCCGCATGCTGCTGCTTTTCCGGAATGATCATCCAGTTGCGGTCCAATGTGACCTTGGCGGCCTTGTCCGCGCACTCGGGGCAGCGGCCCGATGCCAGGGGCCCGGCATTGCCCCGATCAAACACCGCCTTGTCCAGGGGAATGCCCTGGCGGCTCTGCTCTCCGGCCGCGTCCAGGTACTTGCGGGCCAGGGGCTTCTGGATGGGACCGCAATGGGGGCACTCCAGAGTGATACCGCCGGCCGCGATGAGGGCCGCCTCCTCGTGGCTCACGTGGGGGTTGTCCCGGGCGATGCGATCGGCTGCGGCATAGACCAGCCGCGGTACTTCGGCGATGGCCACCGTGACCGAGGCCTTGCGCTCGATGCCCTGGACCAGGAAAGTCTCCAGAGCGTCTTCGGACAGGGAGGGCAGGTCCGAAGCCCCTTTTTGCGAGGTGGCCAGCGCCTCCTCCCCGGCCGCTGACTTTCCCATGATGGAGGCGATGATCTCCTCGGCGGTCTGGATGCTCTTGTCAATCTCCTGGATCTCCGGCCAGAGGATGAACACCTCGTGCTTGTCCAGGAGCCGCACATTGTGACGGAACTTTTTCCGGGAGTAGGCGTCCAGGCCCGCGGCCTGGGCCGCCTCGATTCCGTCGGCCTTTTTCTTGTCCAGCTGGCGCACCATGGTGAGCGCGCCGGCGAGGTAGGACTCGGGCTCGTTGGTGATGGGGTGCCCTTTTTGCTCCGGGCAGAGCGCCATGACCTCGGGGTTCTTCTTGACGTCGAAGAACGCGGCGATGAAGTCCAGCTCCCTCTCCTTGGCGTAGGCCAAAAGCGCCTTCACCGCGGCCGGCTTCTGGGCGTCGGGTATGGGGATACTGGCCAGCGCCTTGACCGCCGCATCGTTCACCGCCTTGTCGGAGATCGCCAAGATGAGCGGCTCCGCCGCCTCCGGGTTGCGGGAAAGCCCCAGGGCCCGGGCCGCGTCCAGCCGGACCTTTTCCGTCACCCATACCTTAAACTTGGGCGGATGTAGCTCATTCACATACTCGTGGAAGGTCTTCTTCTTGGACATGGCATCCCCCTTGAATGATTCCCGCTGTCAGGAGCCGAAAGGAAAACGGCGGGTCGCCGAATCACAGGTTCGTTTTGGGCCGGCACATGCGGGTAGAGGGCAAACCCTCTGACGCGATGCTTTCGCAAAAAGAGCCTGGGCACCGGATGCGTGCCTGCAAATTGCGTAAATCGCTGGCTGCAGACACCATATGCTGTGGCTGCTCCGTGATGGCCCGGGATTTTCACAAGATCATCCGCAACATGTACCATTTTCCAGTTCCCCAAGCAACCGAAACGGCCCTAAAACCACAGGACACCGTAAACAGGGAGGAAAAAGCGTTTGCTCGGGCGGGCATGTTCGCCTTCCGAGAAAATGGAGGGGCGCTCGACAAACGGGCTTTGCCCGATTGCACCGTAGCCAAGAATGTATTAGACCAAAAAGGCAAACAATAACAGCGGACGCCCCCGCTTTGCGCCGCTGCGACACCCGTGCCGGAGCCATTTTCCCCATGAAAGAAGACCGCGCAGTGGACTCCCTTCGCTTCCGCGTGGAGAAGGAGTTCGAAAAGCTTGGTTTTTTCCTCTGCCGCCACCGTTTTGCAACTCTTTTCGCCATGGCCTGCGTCATCATCGCCCTGGTGGCCCAGATCCCCCGCATCACCGTGGACACGTCCTCGGAAGCGCTCCTGCACCCGGACGATCCTTCGCTCACGGACTACAACAACTTCCGGGACGAGTTCGGCCGGGCCGAGACGGTCATCGTCGCGCTCTCGCCCCCGGCAATCTACGATCTCTCCTTTCTTTCGCGATTAAAGGCCCTGCACGAGGACCTGGAAAAGAACGTCCCCTATCTCTCCAAAATCACCAGCCTGGTGAACGTGCGCAACACCCGCGGGGAAGAGGACTCCCTGGTGGTGGAGGACCTCCTGGAGAACTGGCCCGAAACCCGGGAGGACCTGGACAGGCTCGCGCGCCGGGTGGCGGACACCCCCTTCTACCGCGACAACGTAATCTCCGGAGACGGAAAAACCGCGGCCATCATCATCGAGACCGACGCCCTGGTGGAGGAGGGGGACCCGGACGGAGGGCCGGGCGCGACCAGGCAACGCTACTTCGGGGCCGAGGAAAACCAGGCGGTGGTGGAAGCGGTGCGCGGCATCCTAGCGCGGCACCCCATTCCGGAAACCCGCGTGGCCGTTTCGGGCGGCCCCGTCATCGTGGACACCTTCAACCGCGCCACGCTCTCCGACATGCGGCGCGGCATGATGATGGCCATCGGGGTGAACGCCCTGTTTCTGCTCCTGCTGTTCCGGAGGGTCACCGGCATCTTCCTGCCGCTCATCGTGGTGGTCTCGGCCATGGCCTCCACCATCGGGCTCATGCCCGTCTTCGGCGTGCCGCTGAAAATGACCACCACCATCATCCCGGGCTTCCTGGTGGCCGTAGGGGTGGCCGACTCGGTTCACATCCTGGCCATCTTCTACCGGCGGCTCAACTCGGGCGAGGACAAGTTCACGGCCATAGCACGCTCCCTCTCCTACACCAGCCTGGCCGTCATCATGACGAGCCTCACCACGGCCGCCGGGCTCCTTTCCTTCTCGTTTGCAAAGCTGGCCGCTTTAGGGGAGATGGGCCAGTTCGCCGCCGCCGGCGTCATCCTGGCGCTGTTGTATACCATCATCATGCTTCCGGCCATGCTGGCCGTGCTCCCCATCCGGCCCCGGAAGACCGCGGCGAAGATCACGGGCCGCATGGACCGCGTGCTGGGAGCCTGCGCCGACTTCTCCGTCCGGCACCCGCGGAAGATCATCATCGCGAGCGCCGCGCTCCTCGTCGTCGCGGCCCTCATGGACACCACCCTGCGCTTTTCCAACAATGTTGTGGACTACTTTCCCGACTCCATGCGCGAAAAGCAGGATCTGGTCTACCTGGACAAGCACATGCGGGGCGTGGTGGCGCTGGAGGCCGTTTTGGACTCGGGCCGGGAAAACGGGGTCAAGGAACCCGCCTTCCTGAACACGCTGGAAGGCCTCTCCCACAGCCTGGTGAAAACGACGGACCAGGACCTTTTCATCGGAAAGGTGTTCTCCCTAAACGACATCTTAAAAGAGATCAACAAGGCCTTGAACGAGGACAACCCCGAGCACTACGTCCTGCCCCAGACGCGGGAGGCCGCCGCCCAGGAGCTTCTTCTCTTCGAGTCCTCGGGCTCGGACGACCTCTCCAAAGTCACCGACTCCCAGTACCGCAAGGCGCGCGTCACCATGAAGACCCCCTGGGTGGACTCCGTGGTCTTTGAGGAGTTCATCGGACGGGTCCACGACAAGATCGCGGCCGCCTTCGGCCCGGACGTCACGGTATCCCTCACCGGCGAGATGGCCCTCATGGCCCGGACCATCCCCGCCACCCTGCACAACCTGGCCTGGAGCTACATCGTGGCCTTCGTCACCATCAGCCTCATGATGGTCCTCCTCCTGGGGAACTTCCGCCTGGGGATGGCCGCCATGTTCCCCAACGCGCTGCCCATCATGCTGGTCATGGGCGTCATCGGCCTTCTGGACATCATGCTGAACCTGAACACCATCATGATCGGCTGCATCGCCATCGGGCTCGTGGTGGACGACACCATGCACTTCATGTACAACTTCACCCGTTACCTGGCCATCACCGGCGACCCGGCCCGCTCCGTGCGCGAGACCCTCACCTCCACCGGCCGCGCCATGCTCATCACTTCCCTGGTCTTGTCCGGCGGCTTTTTCGTGCTTCTCTTCTCCACCTTGAAGAACTTCCAGATCTTCGGCCTGTTTACCGGAATCATCATCCTTCTGGCGCTTCTGGCCGATTTCGTGCTGGCGCCGGCCATCGCGTTCGCCATGTACCGCAATACCACCACCGAAAGGAAAGAATCATGAAGACAACCGAAGTCACCGCACTGGTCACCGGAGGCGCCTCCGGGCTGGGAGAGGCCACCGTCCGCAGGCTCGTTTCCGCCGGGGCCCGCGCCGCCATCCTGGATATGGACGCCGACCGCGGGGAAAAGCTGGCCGCCGAGCTGGGCAACAACACCCGGTTCTTCCGCACCAACGTGACGGATGAAAAATCCGTGGCCGACGCCGTGGCCGGAACCCTCTCCGCCTTCGGGTCCCTGCAGGCGGCCGTGAACTGCGCAGGCGTAGCCACGCCGGGCAAGTTCATCGGCAAGAACGGCCCGCTCGCCATGGAAGCCTTCGACCGCGTGGTCCGCATCAACCTGTACGGCACCGTCATCATCATGCGCCTGGCCGCCCAGGCCATGATGCAGAACGCCGGGAACGCCGACGGAGAAAAGGGCGTCATCATCAACACCGCCTCCGTGGCCGCGTTCGAAGGCCAGATCGGCCAGGCCGCCTACGCCGCCTCCAAGGCCGCCGTGGCCGGCCTCACCCTGCCCGCGGCCCGCGAGTTCGCCGACTACGGCATCCGCGTGGTCACCATCGCCCCCGGCCTCTTCGGCACCCCCATGCTCCTGGGCCTGCCGGAAAAGGCCCAGCAGTCTCTGGCCCAGATGATGCCCTTCCCCAAGCGCCTGGGAAAGCCGGACGAGTTCGCCCAGCTTGCCCAGCACATCATCGAAAACCCCATGCTGAACGGCGAAACCATCCGCCTGGACGCCGCCATCCGCATGGCGGCGCGATAGCGCATTAGAAGGTAGCGCTTGGAAAGAAATTTTGCGGGGGAGACGTTGTCTTTGCATAGCAGCGTTTCCCCCGCTTTTTTTTGACACCTCGGCATCCGCCGGGATCCGCAGTATCAGCAGAGCGTCCTCCCGGGTCCGGAAGCGGAACGGAGGGAAAATCCCCCGCGCCTCCCAAAAACCCCTTCTCCCTTTCTTGACAGCCGTACTAGGATTGCCGTAGATAACCAATTTAAGCCGGAAGCCCGTTAGGGATGTTTTCCCGGCGCAAAACAACGAGCCCCGGACATGCCGGGGCCAAAAGGAGACACGGTATGGCCGAAGAGATCACCGTGCTTCCCAAGGACAGGAAGAGCGCCTTCAAGGACATGGTGGCGAGCATCCTGCCTGACGGGGGCAACTTGAACCTGTGCCTGACCTGCGGTCTGTGCTCCTCCGGGTGCCCGGCCACGGGCATCGGGGGCATGGACGCACGCAAGTTCCTGCGCATGGCCGCCCTGGGGATGGACGAGGAGCTCAAGCACCATCCTTGGGCCTGGCACTGCACCATGTGCATGCGCTGCATCCACGCCTGCCCCATGAAGATCAACATTCCTCAGCTGGTCTTCTACGCCCGCCAGTCCTGGCCCCGGGAGGAAAGGCCCAAGGGCATCCTGGGCTCCTGCGACATGGCGCTGCGCAACGACACCTGCTCGGCCATGGGAGCCACGGAAGAAGACTTCCAGTTCGTGGTGGAGGACGTGCTGGAGGAAGTGCGCGCCACCCAGCCCGGCTGGGAGGACCTGGAGGCCCCCATCAACAAGGACGGGGCCGAGTTCTTCCTGAACCAGAACTCGCGCGAGCCCGTCACCGAACCCGACGAGATGGTGCCCCTGTGGAAGATCCTCCACAAGGTGGGCGCCAACTGGACATACGGGACCAAAGGCTGGGCCGCAGAGAACTACTGCCTGTTCATCGCCGACGACCCCAACTGGAAGCGTATCGTGGAGGTGAAGAAAAAGGCCGTGGAGGACCTGCACTGCAAGGTCTGGCTCAACACGGAGTGAGGGCACGAACTCTTCGCGGTCCGGGCCGGACTGCAAAAGTTCAAGATCCCCTTCAAGTTCGAGATCAGGAGCATCATCCAGTATTACGCCCAGTGGATCCGGGAAGGAAAGCTCCCGGTGAACTCCGACTGGAACAAGGACCGGAAGATCAAGTTCACCGTCCAGGACCCCTGCCAGCTGGTCCGCAA
>JBFMHL010000113.1:0-20594 GCA_040753055.1 Thermodesulfobacteriota bacterium
AGTTTGCAAGGAAGGCACGGAGGAGTGCGTGAGCGAGATCTTCGTTCCCGGTACCGAGCCCGGAATGCGGCCTGCCGAAAAAGAGACGGCCGCGCCGCGCTTCCGCCAGCCGGTGGAGGGGCTGGCCCTGGCCGCGGATCCGCGGATCCCCGACGGCCTGGAGGTCTTCCGCTTCACCATTGACGGCGCCGAGCAGGCCGAGGAGATCCTCTGGACCGTGGACGGAAAGACCTTCCGCACCCGCGCGCCTTTCTACGACTGGAACGTCCGCCGCGGGTCCCACGCGGTCTCGGCGCAGGTGAAAAGGTCCGGCGCGCAGGCGGTCAGCCTCACCCCCGTCCGCTTTGTGGTGCGATGATCCGGCATCCCCGAGCTTCCCGCCAACTTTCGTAATGGATGTTCCTGGCCCAAGTTTCTGCCGGGAGCTTTCTTAAAAGAGGGAAGGGGGCGTAGACGGGAAAAAAGGCGCCTCGGACGGCACGGCCACCTCGGGGTGAAAATACGCCGCCCTTCTCATAAGCGGTTTTCGCCTCCTCCCCCGCGAAAAATCCTTTCTTTCTAATCCGTTTCCAAGAAAATCCTTGACATGCGGCGCGCGCTCCTGTTACCCAGGGCCAAGAAAGGGAGCAACTCGTCCATGCAGCGCAACACCTCCGTAGCGATCCTCCTCGGCATTCTCCTTATTATCGTAGGCATACTTACCGGCTTCGGGGGGGCTGGCTAACGGATCGAGTAAATAGAAGGAATTACAAAGAATCCGTTACCAGCCCTGGTAACGGATTCTTTGTTTTTGGAGCCTTGGGAAACTTTTTCCCCGGCGGTCGGAAGAGACCTTCGGGCCAGCGGCAAGGGAGTGAAGATGAAGAGCGACCAGGTGAAGAAGGGCTTGGAACGGGCCCCGCACAGAAGCCTGTGGAAGGCCATGGGATATACGGAAGAGGAGATGGCAAGGCCGCTGATCGGTATCGCCAACCCCGAGAACGGCCTGATTCCGGGCCATGTCCACCTTGCCCAGGTGGCGGAAGCGGCGTCTAAAGGGGTGTATGCGGCGGGCGGCACGCCCGTTCCCTTCGGCGTCATCGGCGTGTGCGACGGCATTGCCATGAACCACGAAGGCATGAAGTACTCCCTGGCCTCTCGGGAGATCATCGCCGACTCCATCGAGATCATGGCTAAGGCCCATGCCCTGGATGGCCTGGTGCTGGTCACCAACTGCGACAAGATCGTGCCCGGCATGATCATGGCCGCGGCCCGCCTGGACATTCCGGCCGTGGTCGTATCCGGCGGTCCCATGCTGGCCGGGGGCCACCCGTCGGTCTTTTCCGGGAAGCCCATTGACCTCATCACGGTCTTCGAGGCCGTGGGAGCGGTCAAGGCCGGCAAGATGACCGAGGCCGAGCTCTCCATCGTGGAAGACGAGGCCTGCCCCACCTGCGGCTCCTGTGCGGGCATGTTCACGGCCAACTCCATGAACTGCCTGACCGAGGCCATCGGCATGGGGCTCCCCGGAAACGGCACCATCCCCGCCGTGTACGCCGCCCGCCTGCGCCTGGCCAAGCACGCAGGCATGGCGGCCGTGGACCTGGTGCAAAAGGGCATCACGCCTTCCCGGATCCTCACCCCCCGCGCCTTCATCAACGCGCTCTGCGTGGACATGGCCCTGGGCTGCTCCACCAACACGGTTTTGCATCTCACCGCCATTGCCAAAGAGGCGGGAGTCCCGCTGGACCTGGCCCTGATCAACGAGGTGAGCCATAAGATCCCCCACCTGTGCAGCCTGAGCCCCGGCGGCAAGCACCGCATGGAGGACCTAAACCGCGCAGGAGGCGTTCCCGCCGTCATGGCCGAGCTGGCCAAGCACGGCATGATCGAGACCGACCTCATCACCGCCACGGGAAAAACCGTTGCCGAGAACATCTCCGGCCGCAACATCCTGGACCCCGAGGTCATCCGCTCGGTGGAGAACCCCTACCACGCCGAAGGCGGCCTGGCGGTTTTGTTCGGCAACCTGGCCCCCGAAGGCTGCGTGGTCAAGCAGAGCGCCGTCCTTAAGAAGATGCTGGTGCATGCGGGCCCGGCCCGTGTGTTCGATTCCGAGGACCTGGCCACCCAGGCGATCCTGGGGGGGAAGATCCAGCCCGGCGACGTGGTGGTCATCCGCTACGAAGGCCCGCAGGGCGGGCCCGGCATGCGGGAGATGCTCACCCCCACCTCGGTCATCTGCGGAATGGGTCTGGACGCCGACGTGGCCTTGATCACCGACGGCCGCTTCTCCGGCGGCACCCGCGGCGCGGCCATCGGACATGTCTCCCCCGAAGCCGCAGCCGGCGGCTCCATTGCAGCGGTGCGGGAAGGGGACGTGATCGAGATCAACATCCCTAACAAGTCCATCAACCTGGCGGTTCCCGAAGACGAGATCAAAAAAAGGCTGGCAGCATGGCAGCCGCCCGCGCCCCGCATCACCAAGGGATACCTGGGCCGCTACGCCCGGGCCGTATCCTCGGCCAGCAAGGGCGCCGTGGTGGAGTAGGGGAGAGGAATAAAAGAGAAAAGATTTTGGGGGATATTCCTTTCATGGAGAAAGAGAGGTCCTCCCCTAGCCCCCCTCCAAAGAAAGCCACCGTATGGGCGCGATGGGAAGGGGCAATCGGCGGTGATAGCGGGAATCAATGCCTGAACCTGGGGGAGATGGCCCGGGGGCTTCGTGCAAGAAGCAGGCGGAACAAAAAAAGAGGACGAGACAATGAGTAAGATGTCCGGCGCAAAGATATTGATGAAGATGCTGGCCTCCGAAGGAGTGGACGTGATCTTCGGCTACCCCGGCGGCATGGTGATTGACGTCTACGACGAGCTGGAAAAGACCGATATCCGGCACATCCTGGTACGCCACGAGCAGGGTGCGGTCCACATGGCCGACGCCTATGCCCGCACCTCCGGCAAGGTGGGCGTGTGCCTGGTGACCTCGGGCCCGGGCGCCACCAATACGGTCACGGGAATCGCATCGGCCTACATGGACTCGGTGCCGGTAGTGGTCTTCACCGGTCAGGTGCCCACCCACCTCATCGGAAACGATGCGTTCCAGGAAGTGGACATCGTGGGCATCACGCGCCCCTGCACCAAGCACAACTACCTGGTCTCCCGCACCGAGGACCTGGCGGAAACCGTGCGCGAAGCCTTTTATCTGGCCCGGTCGGGACGGCCCGGCCCGGTTTTGATAGACCTGCCCAAGAACGTCTCCAACACCGAGGCCAAGTTCAAGGAGCCCCCGAAAGAGGTCTCCATGCGCTCCTACAACCCCACCTACGAGCCCAACCCCAAGATGCTGCCCAAGGTGGTCAAGGCCCTGTTGGAGGCGGAGCGCCCCATGATCTTCGCGGGTGGCGGCATCCTCACCTCCCAGTCCTCGGAAGACCTCACCAGGCTGGCCCGCCGGCTGAAGATCCCCGTCACCACTTCCTTGATGGGGCTGGGCGCCTTTCCGGGCTCCGACCCTTTGTCCCTGGGCATGATCGGCATGCACGGCACCTACCGCGCCAACATGGCCACCTCCGCGTGCGACCTCATGCTGGCCGTGGGCGTGCGCTTCGATGACCGGGTCACGGGAAAGCTGGACAAGTTCGCCACCCAGGCGAAGATCATCCATGTGGACATTGACCCCACCTCCATACGGAAGAACGTACCGGTGTGGCTGCCCATCGTGGGCGATTGCAAGCGCACCCTGGCGGCGCTGAACGAGCTTCTGGACCAAGGCGAACCGGAGGATATCGAGGCCCTCCGCGCCCCCTGGCTCGAGCAGGTGGGCGAGTGGCGGCGCGCCCAGCGCCTGGCCTACAAGCAGGGAAAGGACGTCATCAAACCCCAGTACGTGGTGGACCGGCTGTACCACCTCACCAAGGGGGAGGCCATCATCAGCACAGAGGTGGGCCAGAACCAGATGTGGGCGGCCCAGTACTACCTCTTCGACAAGCCCTACCAGTTCGTCACCTCCGGCGGCCTGGGGGTCATGGGCTACGGCCTGCCCGCCGCCATCGGCGCCCAGGTGGCCAACCCGGACAAGACCGTGGTGGACATAGCCGGCGACGGCTCCATCCAGATGAACATCCAGGAGCTGGCCACCGCGGTGCACAATCGCCTGCCGGTAAAGGTGGTCATTCTAAACAACGGCTACCTGGGCATGGTGCGCCAGTGGCAGCAGCTTTTCTACGGCAAGCGCTACTGCCAGACCTGCATGGACGGGCAGCCCGACTTCGTGAAGCTGGCCGAGGCCTACGGGGCGCTGGGCTTGCGCGCCACGAAGCCCGAGGAGGTGGATGCGGTGCTGCAGAAAGGCCTCGCCTCGGACCTGCCCGTGCTCATGGACTTCTCCGTGGAGCCCGAGGAGTGCGTATACCCCATGGTGCCGGCGGGAAAGGCCATCACGGAGATGCTGCTCACGTAAGGGCGGGCAAAGCCAGGAAAAAGAAAATAGAAGGAAGGGTGGAACAATGACGGACGGAAAGTACGTTTTATCCATACTGGTGGAGGACAAGCCCGGAGTCCTGTCCCGCATCGCCGGCCTCTTCTCCGGCCGGGGCTTCAACATAGACAGCCTTTGCGTGGCCAGCGCGGCCGAGCCCGGCGTCTCCCGCATCACGCTGGTGACCAAGGCCGATCTGCTTTTGCTGGAGCAGATCAAGAAGCAGCTCCGCAAGCTCATCAACGTCATCAAGGTGCAGGACCTGAACCAGGCCCCGGCCGTGGCGCGGGAGATGGCGCTGGTGAAGGTGAACGCAAAGCAGGAGCACCGCGCAGAGATCCTGCGCATCGTGGATATATTCCGCTGCAAGGTGGTGGACGTCTCCGCGGGCCACTACACGGTGGAGGTGACGGGAAACCAGGAAAAGATCGAGGCCATCCTGGACCTGTTGAAACCCATGGGAATCAAGGAAGTGGCCCGCACAGGCATTGCGGCCCTGTCCCGGGAGAACGGCAAGCACGCTTCCTAGAAGGGAACCCGTGCCTGCTTCGGCAAGAACACGGGCGGCGCATCCTGCCCGCCCTGAAGGGATTGAAGACAACCTGACACCGCAGACGGACCACATGGGGCCGCGCCCCGAAGGGCGGAAAAAAGATTTTCCCCTCAGGGAAGACATCGTTCTTGGTAAGAGTGCCCGAGCGATAGGCCTTAGACCCTGTAATGAAAACCTCCGTTACGGATTCAGGGACAAACAACCAACAGTCAGGAGAGAGAAAAATGGCGAAGATTGATTTCGGCGGCGTCGTGGAAGAAGTGGTCACCAACGAGGAGTTCACCCTGGACCATGCGAAGGATGTGTTGAAGAACGAGACCATCGCGGTCATCGGCTACGGGGTCCAGGGACCCGCCCAGGCGCTCAACATGCGCGACAACGGGCTCACCAACATCATCGTGGGCCAGCGCAAGGGCGAGAGCTACTGGGACAAGGCCGTGGCCGACGGTTGGGTGCCGGGAAAAACCCTGTTCCCCATCGAAGAGGCCCTGGAAAAGGCCACCGTAGTCAAGTACTTGGTTTCCGACGCCGCCCAGATGCTCCTGTGGCCCGTGGTGGGCAAAAGCCTGAAGAAGGGAACGGCACTCTACTTCTCCCACGGCTTTTCCATCGTCTACAAGGACCAGACCAAGGTCATTCCGCCGGAATACGTGGACGTGATCCTGGTTGCCCCCAAGGGCTCGGGGCGCAATGTGCGCTTGAACTTCCTGGATGGCTCGGGCATCAACTCCAGCTACGCAGTGCACCAGGACTACACCGGCCGCGCCTTGGAGCGCTGCCTTGCCATCGGCGTGGCGATCGGCTCCGGCTATTTGTTCCCCACCACCTTTGAGAAAGAGGTCTTCTCCGACCTCACCGGCGAGCGCGGCGTGCTCATGGGATGCCTGGCCGGAACCATGGAGGCCCAATACAATCTCCTGCGCAAGCACGGACACTCCCCCTCCGAGGCCTTCAACGAGACGGTGGAGGAGCTCACCCAGTCGCTGATCCGCCTGGTTGCGGAGAACGGCATGGACTGGATGTTCGGCAACTGCAGCACCACCGCACAGCGCGGGGCTCTGGACTGGGCCCCCCGTTTCCGCGACGCGGTTGCCCCGGTCTTCGACAAGCTCTACCAATCCGTCCTCTCCGGCGAGGAAACGCGAATTACCTTGGCGGCCAACAGCCGCCCGGATTACGCCGAGCGTCTGGGCGTTGAGTTGGCCGCCATCCGCAACTCCGAAATGTGGAAAACGGGAGCGGCGGTCCGGGCTTTGCGGCCGGAAAACCGCAAAAAGAAGTAGAGGGACAAGCAAGGGGGGCGGCCCTTGGGGCCGCCCCGATGCAAGGAAGGCGCCGGTCATGGAAAAGATATGGGTATACGACACTACGTTGCGCGACGGAACCCAGGGTGAGAACATCAACTTCACCGCCGAGGACAAGTTGCGGGTCAGCGCCCGCATGGATGCGGCGGGCTTCGACTACATAGAAGGAGGCTGGCCGGGGGCCAACCCCCGAGACACCAAGTTTTTCGAAATGGCCCGGGAAGTTTCGTTCAAGAGCTCGCGCCTGGTGGCCTTTTCCTCCACTCGCAGGCCCGGCATTCCGGCCTACAAGGACCAGAACCTGAAAGCCCTGGCCGCGAGCGGAGCCAAGGTCGCGGCCCTGTTCGGAAAGACCTGGGATCTGCATGTGGAAAAGATTCTGGGCACCACTCTTTCCGAAAACCTGGCCATGATCAAAACCTCCATTTCCTACCTGCAGAAGAAGGGGATGGAGGTGTTCTACGACGCCGAGCATTTTTTCGACGGCTACAAGCACAACCCCGCCTATGCGGTGAAGACCCTGGTGGCGGCTGCGGAGGCCGGGGCCCGCTTTCTGGTCCTGTGCGACACCAACGGCGGCACCATGCCCCACGAGGTGGAGAAGATCGTGGCCGCGATGGCGGGCGAGATCGGCAGTCTCCGCCTGCCCGGAGGCAAGGCCCCCGGAATCGGCATCCACGCCCACAACGACTGCGGCCTGGCCGTGGCCAACACCGTGGCCGCGGTTCGGGCCGGCGCCGTGATGGTCCAGGGGACCGTCAACGGTTACGGCGAGCGCTGCGGAAACGCGGACCTGACCTCCGCGATCCCCGTGCTCCAGGCGAAGATGGGCTACAATCTTCTTCCGGCCGAAGGCCTGGCCGGGCTCCGGCGGCTCTCCCGCTTCGTGTCCGAAGCGGCCAACATGATCCCGGTGAACAACCGCCCCTTCGTGGGCGAGTCGGCCTTCGCCCACAAGGGCGGCGTGCACGTATCCGCGGTCATGAAGGACCCGGTCGCCTACGAGCACATGGACCCAGCCGTAGTGGGGAACCGCCGCCGCGTGCTGGTTTCCGACATGGCCGGCAAGAGCAACGTGGAGTACAAGGCCCGCGAGTTCGGGGTGGACCTGGACGAGAAGGGAAACGGCTGGGACAAGAAGAAGCTCATCGCGGAAGTGAAGAAGATGGAGCACGAAGGCTACCAGTTCGACGCGGCCGAAGGCTCCTTCGAGCTTCTGCTCAAGAGGAAGCTGGGGCTCTTCAATCCGCCCTTCGAGTTCAAGACCTTCCTGGTCACCATCCGCAAGGAGGAGGACCGCCCCTGCTTTGCCGAGGCCACCATCAAAATCAGCGTGGACGGCAAGGAGGAGTTCACCGCAGCCGAGGGCGACGGCCCCGTGTCGGCCCTGGACAACGCCCTGCGGCGGGCCCTGCGCAAGTTCTACGCGGACGCCGTGGACAGCATGCGGCTGGTGGACTTCAAGGTGCGGGTTATTGACGGCCGGGAAGGCACCGCGGCCCGGGTCAAGGTGTTGATCGAGTCCCGGGACCGGGAGAACATCTGGAACACCATCGGGGTTTCCGAAGACATTATCGAGGCAAGCTGGCAGGCGCTGGCGGACAGCTTCATGGTTCCCCTGGCGCGGCTCAACAAGAGCAAAAAGAAATAACCTGCAAGGAGCACCCAAATGGACACCACGGGAGATACTGCCGCGGGGGACGTACGCAACTCCCCGCGGAGGGTTCTTGCCTGATTTCTCTTTTTTTCCGCGAAGAACGAAGCGCCGGGCGGCGAAGCCCGGCGCATCACCATCCAGACACCGGGGATAGGCCCGGGTTCGCAAGGAGAGAGATCATGGCAGAGCGCGTTTACATCTTCGACACCACCCTGCGCGACGGCGAGCAGTCGCCTGGCGCAAGCATGAACGAGCAGGAAAAGGTGCGGCTGGCAGGCCGCCTGGAAAAACTGGGAGTGGACATCATCGAGGCGGGCTTTCCCGCCGCCTCCGAAGGCGACTTCTCGGCCGTGGCCTCCGTGGCCCGGCGCTGCTCCGTCTCCCAGGTGGCGGCCCTGTGCCGCACCTCGAAGAACGACATAGACAAGGCATGGGGCGCGGTGAAGGACGCCAAGCACCCGCGCATCCACACTTTCCTGGCCACCAGCGACATCCACATGGAGCACAAATTGCGGATGAACCGCGACCAGGTGGTGGCCGCCACCATCGAGGCGGTGAAGTACGCCAGCTCGCTGTGCAAGAACGTGGAGTTCTCGGCCGAGGACGGCTCCCGGTCGGACCGCGACTTCCTGTGCAAGGTCTTTTCCGCCGCCATCGCGGCCGGGGCCAAGGTGGTGAACCTGCCCGACACCGTGGGCTACGCCATTCCCCACGAGTTCGCCGAGCTGGTGAAGTACGTCATGGCCCACACCGAGAACATGCACAAGGCCGTGCTTTCGGTGCATTGCCACAACGACCTGGGGCTGGCCACCTCCAACACCCTGGCCGCCATCTCCGCGGGCGCGCGCCAGGCCGAGGTCACGGTGAACGGCATCGGGGAACGGGCGGGCAACACTTCGCTGGAAGAGGTGGTCATGGCCATCCACACCCGGCGCAACTTCTTCCCCTTCGAGACCGGAGTGGTGACCGAGCAGATCATCCCCGCCAGCCGCCTGGTGCGCATGATCACCGGCCTGGCCGTGCAGCCCAACAAAGCCATCGTGGGCGCCAACGCCTTCGCCCACGAGGCGGGCATTCACCAGGACGGCGTGCTGAAAAATCCCATGACCTACGAGATCATGAAGCCCGAGACCGTGGGCCTGTCCCGCAACACCATGGTCCTGGGCAAGCACTCGGGACGCCATGCCCTGCGGACCCACCTGGAGGAGCTGGGTTACGTACTCTCCAAGGAGGAGCTGGACACCTTGTTCATCAAGTTCAAGGACCTGGCCGACCGCAAGAAGCACGTCCTGGACGAGGACCTGGAGGCCCTGGTGGCCGAGGGCATCCTGCGCACGCCCCAGGTGTTCAAGCTGGAGTACCTCCACGTGTCCGCCGGCAACACCGTGATCCCGTCGGCTTCCGTCAAGATGGAGGTGCGCGGCAAGAAGGTCCAGGGGGCCGAGTTCGGCAACGGCCCCATTGACGCCTGCTTCAACGTCATCTCCAAGCTGGTGGGCGCCAAGCCCGAGCTCCTGCGCTTCGCCATCTCCGCCATCACCGGAGGAACCGACGCCCAGGGCGAGGTGACCGTGCGCCTGGGGGAAAACGGGATGGTGGCCATGGGCAAGGGCGTGGACCCGGACATCCTGACCGCAAGCGCGCTGGCCTACGTAAACGGGTTGAACCGCCTGGAGTATCTGCGGGAAAACCCCGTCACCGTCACCGCCGAGGACGCGTTGGACTAACAGCTAGCGCAAAAAGAAGAAAGAAAGGCGTGTTGCGGGGCAGGGAAAATGCCTTTTGAAAGAGCTGGTTTTCTTCCAACCCCGCATTGAGGCACAACTTTTCGATGCGCGTCCCCAAATAGCAATTTTGCAGTACCTGCCAATAATGACCGAAAAAAAGGATCGGGGGGAACCATGCGGTTCCCCCCGATCCTTTTTCAACCATGGTTTTTGCCTGCCGCCGTCCCTTTTTACCCTCGGGGCCGGAATCCTTCCTTGATGCAGCGGATCTCCCGGTCTTTCTCCGTCCACAGGCCGTTCAGCCAGTCCTGGAAGTTTTCCCGGAAACGTTCGTCGGCGAAGTAGTCGCCGCAGAGCTCCGAGGTGATGGGAATGGTGGAGACGCGCACCACGATGGGCGTCACCCGGCCGCAGACGAAGTCCCAGAGCCCGGTCTTGCCGGACGGGTAGGCGATGGTGACGTTCACGATGCGGTTCAGCGATCCCTGCATGGCGGCCAGGGTAAAGGCGACCCCGCCGGCCTTGGGCCGCAGAAGGTTGGCATGGGGCGATTCCTGCCTGGCGTGCTTCGCCGGAGTGAAGCGGGTGCCCTCCACGAAGTTCATGACCGAAACCGGCATTTTACGGAACTTGCGGCAGGCGAGCTTGGTGGTTTCCAGGTCTTTGCCGGCCAGGTGCGGGTGCTTCTGGAGAAAAGCCTGGGAGTATCGCCGCATGAAGGGAAAATCCAGGGCCCACCACGCAAAACCAAGGAAAGGCATGTAGATGAGGTTCTTTTTTAAAAAAAACTTCAGAAAAGGTATGCGTCCGTAAAAGACCGTCTGCAGGACCAGGATGTCGGTCCAGGACTGATGGTTGGCCAGGACCAGGTACCACTGGTCCTTATCCAGACCCTCCAGGCCCTGGACATCCCACTCGACCCGGTTCACGAGCCGGGTGGAGATGCGGTTCACGGCCACCCAGCCCGCGGCCATGCGTTTGAGAACTAGGCTGCACCACAGCCGCCAGCGCCCCACAGGCACGAGGAGCTTGGCCATGCCCACGGGAAAGATGAGGGCAAACCAGAAGAGCGTGTTCAGGGTGTAGAGAAGGAGCAGCAGGGCGCCCTTTACGGGACCGGGAAGAAAGGAAAGCATGGCCGCAGATCTCCTTGAAAAAGGGGCGGAAGCCGATGGTACGCTTCCGCGGGGCGGTCATGCCTTAGCACGGCCCGGAAAGGCCGGGGAAAAAAGAGGATGCTTTTACAAATCTTTTACGAAAGCCGGGGCGATCACCGGATGCTGGTGTCCCCGAAGGAGTCGTGGAACTTGCTACCGCGCGTGACGATGGATCGGTAGCGCTCCCTGGCGATCACCGCCTGGTTTGTGAAATCCGCGGTGGCCATGATGGTGCAGAGGAGGGGCTCGTTCGCAAGCCCCTTGATGTATTCCCAATCGAAGTCGGCGTATGGCAGGAGGGCCTTTTCCCCCAGCTTGTCCAGGATGGCCCACAGGGTGAAATCCTCGATTCCGTTCCCTGTCAGGCGCTGCTCGGGGCTGAGCTTGCGCTTTTCCTGGAGAACCTCCCACAGGAGAATGGGGGAGGGGATCTTTTCAATGGCCCAGAGGCGCGCAAAGCGGCTTTTTTCGCTTTTGACCAGGCGTACCAGCGTGTGGGGGTTCTCCGTCCGGTTGATCTCGGCGAAGTGGTAAGGGTCCTCGATGGCACAGAGGGCGGCCAGCACGGCAGGCGCGTGGATTTTATTGATATCGGGATACTTCAGGTCCGTATCGGGCTTGGTCCGCTCGGGGGCGGAAACCTTGCCCAGGAAAGGCGTGATGTAGAGGTTGTCGATTATCGTGAGAAACGATTTCCCGGCTGCCTTGGCGGATGCCGCCATCCGCAGGGCGGGGGCCGTGTTCTCCGCTTCGGCCTCGGCCAGCAGGTCCTTGTCGGTGATGTGGCACAGGGCGGCCAGGCGCACCCGGTAGTCAAAGTCGTTGCGAACCAGTGAAAACAGGGCGGCCGGGTCGCTCAGCCGGTGGACCGCGGCGATGCGCACCCGGTGGTGGCCTTCGCCTTTTGCAATGCGGAAAAGCTCCGCCTGGTCGGAGATCAGGGAGACTGCCGCTGCGCGCAGCCGTGTGGACTCCTCTCCCCGGGCCAGCGCCAGCCAGAGGTCGCGGGCGCTGACGCGCTGCATGGCCTCCTGGCGGATCAGGGGATGGGCCGTGCTCCGGGCGATGATGGACATCACGCCCTTGTCGGAAATTTTCCCGAGCGCGGTATACGCGTGGGTCAGGGTGTCCGGTTCGGCCAGGTCTTTCAGGGCGGCGAAGGGGAAGGCCATTGCCTTGGCCGTGGTTTCATCCGGGTTTGTCACCGTTTCGCCCAGCTTTTCCGCGGCGGCGATCCGGAGTTGGGCGCTGGCGCTTTTCACGGCGATGCGGGCGAGCAGGGCCGGGGAGTGCATCCTGCGCACGGCTTCCAGCCGGGAGCTGTGCCCCGTGCTCTTGGCGGCAACCTCCAGAAGGGCCTCGTCCTTGGTGATGCGGCGAACTGCGGCCACCTGGATGGACTCGTTGTCGTTGGTGTTGGCCACATGGGCGAGCACCCCTTCGTCGGTGATGGCGTCCACCGCAGCCAGACGCACCCTTTCCTCGGCAACGTTTGCGGCGATGTCGCAGAGCTTGGATTGGTCCTTGATGCGGGCAACGGCCGCCAGCCGGACCTGGGTGTTGGAATCCTTCAGCGCGACACTTGCCAGAACATCGTTACCGATGAGCTTGCCCACCGCGGCCAGGCGCACCCGGAACACCGGGTCGGATTCCGCGATCTCGGCGAGAATGCTCTGGTCGTCCAGGTCCCGGATCGCAGCCAGCCTGACCTCCGGGTCCGAGTGCTTCCACTTGCTGCGCAACGCATCGAAAATGCCCATGGGCCGTTCCTTTCCCCGGTGGGAGAGGCTATTCGCCGAATTTTTCGTCCTTCACAAAAATAATCCGAGCCTCACAATATTGCAACTTATTAAATGCCGAGTAAATTAAGAATGTTGTCCGGTGAAGGGTGCCACATCGGCAAGTTTTTGCAACTGCCGCCTTGCCTGCGGGCTGGTTTGCGGCTACATTTTCCCAGGCGGCCTGGCGCCTGAAAAGGCGGAAACAACGGCTTCGTTTTCATTTCGCAGGTGCTGGTTTTCGAGGCAACGGATGCACACCATCCTGCAAACATCCTGGGGCTACTTCCTCACCTTCCAGGGAAGGGTGACGGCGGAGGAGATGCGCCGCTGGATCGCCGACTCCCAGGTCGCCCTGGGGCATGTTCCCAAGCGGTTCGGAGTCATCGTTGACCTCCGGGGGCTGGAGCTTTTGGGAAAGAAGGCCCGGGAGCTCATGATCTCGGGACAGCGCCTCTACCGGAAGATGGGCATGACGCGCTCCGCCGTCATCGTCAACAGCACGCTCACCGAGATGCAGTTTTCACGTATCGCCAGCGAGTCTGATATATCGCAAACCGAGCGCACCATAGATGAATGGCAGGAGCCCAACTTCTGGAAGATCGCCGAAGATTGGGTGATCCAGGGAATCGAACCCCAAGAAAATCCCGCCCGGCAGAACATCGCGCGATAGATCCAGTACTAAGAGGCCGCGCCTGCGGAGCGGCCGGGAAAAACCGCTTGAAGTTGCCGGCTTTCCTTCGACCCGCAAAATGTTTTTTCTCTATTTCAAGATAGCTTTTAGCTAGCTTCGGCAAGGAGGGCTGCGTGATCCGACGAGTGGAAGAAAAGTGCAACGCCTGCATGCTTTGCGTCAAGGAGTGCGTGTCCGGAGTGATGCGGGAGCGGGACGGCAGGCCGGAGATATTCGACGAGAGCCTCTGCAACCTCTGTGGCCACTGCGTAGCCGTGTGCCCGAAATCCGCGGTAATCCACGACCGCATGCTGGCCGCCGATCTGCGGCCGGCCAACCGGGACCTGTTGAGCCCGGAGGCGTTGGAGGAAACCGTCCGCACGCGGCGCAGCATCCGCCATTACAAAAAGCGGCCCCTAGCCAAAAAGACCGTGGAAAAGATCCTGGACCTCGCCCGCTTTGCGCCCACGGCATCCAACGATCAGAACGTGGAGTACGTCGTGATCATGGACCCCAAGGTCCTGTCCGAGATTTCCCGCAGGCTCTTTTCCCTGGGAGAGAAGGCCTTTGCCGCTTCCCGGAAGGCGCCGGCCAAGTACGCGATCGCAGCGGCCCAGGGCGTGGGGCCGGGCCGGGTCCTGGGAAAGTACTTGAAGACCATGGATTTTTACATGGGCGAGGCCCGCAAGGGCCGGGACTTCATCCTGCACAACGCGCCGGTGCTCGTTCTGGTGGCGGCCCCGGCCAGGGCGCCCTTCGCCTGCGACAACTGCAACATCGCGGCGGCAGTGGCCACGCACTACGCCCACACGCTGGGGCTGGGCACTTGCTACATCGGCTTCGTGACGCTGGCCATGAAGCTCCTGCCCGGCCTCCGGGAGCTGTGCCGCGTTCCCAAGGGCAAGAAGGTTTTCGCAAGCTTCGTGCTGGGCCATCCGGCCTACGCCCACGCCTTCACCACCTCCCGCAAGCCGGCCAGCGTCACCTGGGTGGAGCAGGAGTAAGGGAAAATAGACCCAACAACGCCGTTTTGCTTCCCATGAGCCGAAGCATCCTCATCCAGGGCGGTTCCGTGGCGGACGGCACCGGGCGTCCGCCCTTCCGTGCGGACGTACTGGCACGGGACGGCCGCATAGCAGAGGTGGGGGCGATCCCTGAAGCCGAGGGCGCCCGCGTCCTGGACGCGGCCGGGCTCACCGTGGCCCCGGGCTTCATTGACGCCCACACCCATCTGGACTTCATCCTGGCTTCCCCTGCCCAGGAGAGGGTGTTGGAGAAGTGGGTCCGCCAGGGCGTCACCACGGTGGTGGCCGGGACCTGCGGCTTTTCCCCGGCACCCGCCACGGACTACTCCGAACGATACGTATCCACTCTCTGGCACAATGCGCTCCCCCGCGAGGGGCTTGCGTTTTCCTGGCGAAGCTTCGGCGAGTACGCGCAACACCTGAAACATAACGGCATGGTGCTGAACGCCGCGGTGCTCTGCGGCCACAACATGCTCCGGGCCAACATCATGGGCCTGGATGCCCGTGCCTCCACCCGGGAGGAGGCCGGTGCAATGGCCCGGGAGCTGGCCCGGGCCCTTTCCGAAGGCGCGGCCGGGCTCTCCGCGGGGCTCTTCTACGTGCCGGGCGCGTTCTGCCGAACGGAGGAGTTGGATACGCTGGCCGCCGTCCTTTCCGGTACGGGGAAGCCCCTGGTCACCCACACCCGCGGGCTCACCCAGCACTACGACAAGGCGGTGGCGGAAGTCGCCGGAGTGGCCGAGAGGGCCGGCGTGCCCCTCCAGCTTTCCCACCACGCGGGCGGTCTGTCCCTTCCCCTGAAGGTCAAACGCATCTACGGGAGGTCCACCCGCGCCTTTCTGCGGGCCGCCCGCCTGTTCTCCTCCCGCCCTCTTTTATTCTTCGTCTTTTCGCTGAACCGCGCCCGGGTACGGGCCGAAGAGGTGGTTCGAAAAGCGCGGGACAGGGGCGTCCCGGTGGGCTGCGATAACATGCCCTGGTTCGGTGGCCCCACAGGCATCCTGGCCATGCTGCCCCCCTGGCTCTTCGACGGCGGCATGGACCGTGGGCTGGCGCGCCTTGCCGAGCCCGGCACCCGCAGGAGGGTCCTCTCCGAGCTCAAATCTCTGGTCCCGTCCTGGCCGGCCTGGGAGCACGGGTTCTGGACCGACAACTTCCTGAGCCTCTCGGCCTTGGTTTCTGGATTTTCCCTCCCCAAAAACCGGGGACTTTCCGGAAAAAGTATGGAGGAGCTGGGTCGGCTGGCGGGAAAGGACCCCTTTGACGCGCTCTTGGACCTAACGGCGGAGGAACGCGGCGGCCTGTTCGCGATAGACGGCCTCTTCGACGACCCCGCGGGCGACGACATCGCGGCCCGGCTTCTTGCCGACCCCGAGTGCTCGGTCATGAGCGACGTGATCGGGGCGGACTACGACTGGCCCAACCCCGTGCCCTGGTCCTCCCACGCCAAGGTCCTGGGAAGTTTCTGCCGGGACCGCGGGCATTTCACCCTGCCCGAGGCGGTGCGGAAGATGACCTCCCTTCCGGCGCGCCAGATGGGCCTCTCCGGTCGGGGGGAGATACGGAAGGGCCTGGCCGCCGACATCTGCGTGTTCGACCCCCGGACCGTGCGCCACTGTGCCACCTTCGCCCGTCCCTGCCGCCTTGCCGAAGGGATCCGCCATGTCCTGGTGAACGGTGAGCCTGTCCTGGAAAACGAGCGCTATCTTCCTGCAACAAAGCCCGGCGTGCTGCTGTGAATCGCAATCGGCAGCAAGTTCGTGGAACCGCCTTTTTTTCAATCTTTCCCGAAAGTCCGAGTTGAAAGGAATCCGAACATGGCAAAGGACGAGCTGGTGCTTCTCTGGACCTCCGCGGACCGGGAGGTGGCGGTGCAGATGGCCTTCATGTACGCCGGAAACTCCATGCGGCTGGGCTGGTGGCGGGAGGTCACGCTTCTCATCTGGGGTCCCTCGGCCCGGCTCGCGGCCCAGGACCCGGAGATCCGGCAGCATCTTCCCGGACTGGCAGAGGCCGGGGTGCGGCTTTTGGCCTGCCGCAAGTGCGCCGACAACTACGGCGCGAGCGCGGCCCTGGAAGCGGCGGGGGTTACGGTGGTGTATACCGGCGAGCTCCTCACCCGCTGGATCAAGGAAGGCAAGGCCGTGCTTTCGGTTTGAGGAAGGCGCCCGGGGTCCGGAAGCATTTTCTTTACCTATTCGCCCCCCCGAAGCCGCGGGACCCGGCCCCCGAGCCCGACCGCTGAATCCTTGTCCCGCTCTTGGGGGCTGTTGTCCGGAATCCTTCCGGCCATGAGTCTCTTCCTACGCGCAGTTGCCATACCTTCGATGGCATCTAGTTTGCATATCCCTCAAGCGTGTCGCGCCGTTCGTTCGCTCGAGGCCTCAATCCTGCGTCCTATACGATACCAGGGAGTGCGCGGCCTTATGATCCTTGAGGGAGGTCTGCCATGAAGCTCCGTGTCATCGCCATCCTGATTCTCCTTTTCGCCCTGCTCGTGACCCTTGCGGCCGCGGGTCTGTTTTGGCGGGACGCGGAAGGAAAAGCGATCCAGGAACGGATGACCATTCTTGCGGTCCACAACGAGCAGGCCGCCGACAACCTGTCCTCATTCCTGGCCGACCAGCAGAAAGGGGCCACGGCCCTGGCCGGTCTTGCGGAGATCAGCAGGGCCCTGGTGCAAAGGGGGCAATGGCTCTACGACGCGGACTCCACGCTGGATCTGGTCCAGGAGTCCGAAAGCGCGGAAACCTGCTTCCTGGTGGACCATACCGGCCAGGTCATCGCCTCCACCAATCGAGGCACTCGGAAGACCCTTGAGGGGAAAAACTTTTCTTCCAAGCCCTTTTTTTACGAGGCTATGGAAGGCCGGCCCGTAACCTACCTGGATGCCTCCCCCACAGGCCTCAATGGTCTCTACTTCTCCGCCCCGGTATATTGGGACAACCCTTCTTCCCCCCGGGGGGTGGCTGTCATCAAAACCAATGCATCCGAGATTGACCGGGCCCTCCAGGGAACCATGGCGGCCATGTCCCGCATGACCACTTGCCTTGTGGACTCCAAGGGCGCGGTTGTGGCATCCAATGATCTCAAATGGACGGGAAAGGTTTTGAGCCTTTCGGCCGGGGTAAGCACAGACGAAAACCATGCCATGCATGGCTCGGACGGAACATTATACATGGAGGACCAGCCGGGGAGCAGCCATAAAACCAACTACCTTTTTCATCAAAGCCCGGTTCACAGCCTGCCGGGATGGAGCCTGGCCTGCCTCGCCCCCCGAAGCGCCGTGGTCGCTCCCATATACGGGATGTATGTGAAAAAGGCCCTCCATCTGCTTGCCATGGCTGTGGCTCTTGCCGTTCTTTTCATTTTGGTGCTCTGTCGGATGGCGCGCAAGGACGCGAGGCGCATCCGCACTGTCGAAGGCGATCTGATCAGGGTGATACGGACCCAGGAGGACATTTTCCACACCTTCAAGATCGGGACGGCCATCTACCGGGCCTCGGAGGACGGAAGGGATTTCTTTATCGAAAAGTACAGCCCGGGTTCCGAGGAAGGTTGTCCCGTTCCATCCGGGGAACTCCAGGGCCGGAAGCTTTTCGATGTTTTTCCTGAAATACAGGACTCGGACCTTTTCCCGGTCCTGCAAAAGGTCCTTCGGACCGGTGTGCCGGAGAGGACCCCGGCCATCCGGCAGGGAACCGGGAAGAATACCTTGTGGCGGGAGCATTACGTCCAGCTGGTGGACCCCGGCATCCTGCTGGACGTGTTCACGGACGCAACGTCGCGCGTGGACAGCGAACGGAAGCTTACCCAGGCCCTGAAGGCGACCCAGAACATCCTGGGAAACATGCCCTTCGGCATGGCCATCGTGGGCAAGGACAAGCGCATCCGGAGCCTGAACCAGGCCGCCTTGGATATCCTGGGAATCAAAGAAGCGTCCGATCTCACGGGCCAGGCCTGCCCCGGGATTCTCTGTCCTGCTGATCAGGACGAGTGCCCTGTGTTGGACCGCGGGGAAAACGTCCGATCCCAGGAACGAACCGTCATAGGAAAGGACGGCAGGCGGATTCCGGTGCTCAAGACCATCCTGGGCATGACCCTGGGAGACGAGGAGGTCATGCTGGAGTCCTTTGTGGACATCACCGAACGCAAGGCGGCGGCCGAGGCGCTGGCCCATGCAAAGGAAGCGGCCGAGGCGGCGAATGCGGCGAAGAGCTCCTTCCTGGCCAACATGAGCCACGAGAT
This sequence comes from Thermodesulfobacteriota bacterium, assembly GCA_040753055.1. Lineage (GTDB taxonomy): Bacteria > Desulfobacterota > Desulfobacteria > Desulfobacterales > Desulfatibacillaceae > JBFMHL01. The sequence goes on from JBFMHL010000113.1 coordinate 18,579, forward strand.
CCGCACGCCCATGAACGGCGTCATCGGAATGACCGGACTCCTCCTGGATACCGACCTGAACAGCGAGCAGAAGGAGTACGCGGAAACCGTCCGGAAAAGCGCCCAGAACCTTCTCACCATCATCAACGACATCCTGGATTTCTCCAAGATCGAGGCGGGCCGCATGGAGCTTGAGTGCCTGGACTTCAATCTGGAGAACTTGCTGGAGGACGAGGTCGCGGTCCTGGCCCTGAGGGCCGAGGAAAAGGGATTGGAGATGATCTGCGTGATCCCGCCGGACATTCCCCGGAACCTGCGCGGCGACCCGGGGCGCTTGCGTCAGGTGATCGTGAACCTGGTGGGAAACTCCATCAAGTTCACGGAGCGCGGAGAGATCATCGTGCGGGTGGGCATGGTGGACCGCAACGGCCGCAAAGCTCTTCTGGAGTTTTCCGTGGCCGACACCGGGATCGGGATCCCGGCGCACCGGAAGGACGCCGTCTTCGACTTGTTCACCCAGGTGGACTCTTCCACCACGCGTCGCTTCGGAGGCACCGGCCTGGGGCTTGCCATCTCCCGGAAGATCGTGTCCCTCATGGGCGGGGAGCTGAAGCTGGATAGCGAGGAGGGAAAGGGGAGCACGTTCCGCTTTTCCTCCGAGTTCGAAATCCAGGAGAACGCTCCGGCCCGGGAACCCTGGCACGAGGGAGACATCCGAGGCCTGCGGGTGCTGGTGGTGGACGACAACGACACCAACCGTCGCTGGCTCCAGGTCCTCCTGGAGAGGTGGGGGTGCCGGGTGGACCTGGCCTGGGGCGGGAGCAAGGCGCTGGAAATCCTGCGCGGTGCCGCTCGAAAAGGAGATCCCGTCACCATCGCCATCCTGGACATGCAGATGCCCGGCATGGACGGCGAGGAGCTGGGACGCGTCATCAAGGGCGACCCCGAGATCTCCGCCACCCGCCTCATCATGCTGTCTTCCCTGTCTCGCATGGGGGACGGAAAGAGCCTGATGGATGCGGGCTTCGAGGCCTACATGGTCAAGCCGGTCCGCCAATCCTCCCTTTACGACTGCCTGGTGAACATCCAAGGGGCGAAAGCTCAAAAAATGGACTACGCGCGCGCGGACAAGGTGCGTCCCTTGGCGGACAAGGCCGCTCGAAACAAGGGGATCCGCATCTTGGTGGCGGAGGACAACAGCATCAACCAGAAGGTGGCGCTGCGCATCCTCACCAAAGGCGGCTTTTCCGCCGAAGCGGTGGGGGACGGCGCCGAGGCCCTCAATGCATGCCGGTTGATCAACTACGACCTGGTGTTGATGGACTGCCAGATGCCGGAGATGGACGGCTATGCGGCCACGCAGGCCATCCGCAACCCCGATTCGGGGGCCAGGAACCCCCGCGTTCCCATCATCGCAATGACGGCCCACGCCATGAAGGGAGACAGGGAGAAGTGCCTGGAAGCGGGCATGGATGATTATATCGCCAAGCCCATTGACCCGGCGAAGCTTATTGCCGTGGTGGAGAAATGGACCCGGGACAAGGCCGCGGTTCCGGCTCCGGTTACGGCCCCGGCCCCGCAAAAGGCACAGGCGCAGGAGAAGGTTTTCGATCAGAAAGCATTCATGGAGCGCATCATGGGCGACAAGGACCTGGCGTCCGAGATCGTTCAAGAGTTTATGCGCACCGTGCCCGAGCAGATCGAAGTCCTGCGGGAAAAGCTCGAAGAGGGGGATCTGCCCGCCCTGCGCCGCATGGCCCACACCATCAAGGGGGCCGCGGCCAACCTCGGTGCGGGCGGCGTCCGGAGCAAGTCCTTTGAGCTGGAGCACCTGGCCGACGGGGAGCCCTCCATCCTGGCCATGAAGCTCATCTGCGACCTGGAGGCGGAGCTTGCCGTTTGCGGGCAGGCCATGGTGGAGAGCGGATTTTTGCAGCAAACCGGAACCGGCGGGGAGCGGGAACTATGAGAGTGCTGGTCGCCGAGGATGATCCCATCTCCCGGAGAATCCTGGAGAAGTCGCTGACAAAGTGGGGC
>JBFMHL010000114.1:0-3129 GCA_040753055.1 Thermodesulfobacteriota bacterium
GCCAAGTTTCCTCTTTATCTCAAGGAAATGGAGTTCAGATATAACCACCGAAACGAAGATCTTTTCTCTTTACTAGCCAATCTTTTAGTCTCTTTTGTGGCAGTTCCTTTATAATCACCAAATTTTTTGTTGTGGAAGGGGATGATACCCCGGGGAATAGGAGGGGGCCGGGGAGAAGAAGAAGGAGCTGACTGCTTTCGGGAGGGTTGCCTGGGGACAAAGCAAAGCAAGCTAATGAGGCGTATAAGCAAAATCAGCGTTTTATCGCTTAAATAAATCAGGGGTTGGGGAGCCCGGACCAGGGCTTTCTTTGGGAGGGGATTGGGGGAAACCTGCAAGGTTTCCCCCAGTTCTTTTATCGTTTGGTTGTTATCGAATTCTGCGTTTGAGGCGGTTTACGTCGTTGATGCGCAGGGTATGGCCGGACACGGAAACCACGCCTTTTTCCCTCAGGTTGCGAAGCTCCTTGTTGATGCTTTCCCGGGTCGCTCCCACCATGTCGGCCAGGTCTTTCTGGGTGAGGCGCAGGCTGATCTCCAGGGTGTCGCCTTCCCTGCGGCCGAAGGTCTCGCCCAGCTCGATGAGCTTCTTGGCGAAGCGGGCCGGGATGTTCAGGAAGCTGGTGTCTTCCAAGAGGTCGTCGGTTTTCCTCAGGCGCGCGGACAGGGTGGAGAAGATGGCCTCGATGGCGCCGTCAATTTTTTTCAGGAAGTAGAAGAAGTCGCTGCGGTTTAAAAGCAGGAGCCGGGAGTCCTCCACGGCGATGGCGTCCGCGGAGCGGGGCATGCCGTCTAAGAGGGACATCTCGCCGAAGAAGTCCCCGGCGGAGAAGATGGTGATGATCATTTCGTCGCCCAGGCGCGAGGGCAGGACGATCTTCACCGCCCCTTCCTGGATGACGTACAATGTGGTGCCTTCGCTTCCCTTGCGGAACAGGACTTCCCCGCCTTTTACCTTCTGGACGCGGAAAAGCGCCGCAAGCTCGGCCAGGTCCTGCTGGGAAATGCCACGGAACAGGGGAATCTGCCCCAAAAGGTCCAGAACTTCCATGGCGGTCCCTCCACGCCGCTTCGGGTTGGTTGGGCGGCTACCGGGCGCTTTACTCTTTCCGGGAAGCGGCGAAGGGGTGTTCCCGGAAAGCCGTTGGCGCATGCGCCGGCTTTGTTTCCTACGTTGCCGGATGAACGCGTTCCCGAAGGTGATGATGACCTCCGCAAAGGGGGGCCGGCCTGCGGGAAAGCATGTTTAATCGTGTTTCTTAGGCACTTGCGGGGCGCGATCGCTCAAGGCGGCCCCGGGGCGGCCCGAGGCATCCATGATACTAGGATATATAGTAACCATTTCCCGCTCCGCGGTCAATCCTTCTTGCGCCGGGGCAAGGAAATGGTTGGCGGGCCTGAACTTTATCGCCGGGAAAAGGTTCTCGGAATACGGCTTTCGGGGAGCTTTCGGGGTTGTTTTGAAAATTTTGTTTGCAACGGGCTGCAAAAACCGGTGACGGCGATATGAGGGGGAAAAAGCCCTCGACGCGGCGATGCCCGCGCCAGCTTCTTTTTTCCCCGCGGCTTCCTTGCTCTTGGCTTTTTCGCCTCACCTCATAACGAATGTAATAGAGTTCATCTCAAAATCCTTTCCTTCAAAAAGCTTTGAGGAAAAGGGGGAGGGGGTACGGGGGAGGAGGGGAAGCAAGCTTTTTCAAAAGGGGTTTTCCCCGCTGCCCCGCGAATTCCTTCCTAGTTTTTCTTGATCAGGTGCGCCACCATCTGCTCCAGGCCGTCCAGGGTAAGCTCGAACATGGGAAACACTTCCCGGATGAGCATGATGGTGCGGGTGTAATGCCACATGCGCGCCGGGACGGGGTTGAGCCACGCGCTACGGGGGAAGAGCTTGGCCAGGAACTTGAGATTGTCGAGGCTGGGGCGGCCCGAGCGTTCGTCAATGTACAGAGAGCCGTCCGAGGCCAGAAGCTCGAAGGGGGCCATGGAGGCGTCGCCCAGGATGATGAGGCGGGTTTCGGGATCCAGGCGGGCCATCTCGATGACTTTGGCGGGCTTCTGCCTCCGGCCCGGGTCCTGCCACAGGGTTTCGTAGATGGTGTTGTGGAAGAAGTAGGTCTTGAGGTCCTTGAACTGGGCCCGGGCGTAATCGAAGAGGGTCTGCACCAGGGGGATGTAGGGGTCCATGGACCAGCCGCCGTTGTCTATGGCCAGGATCACCTTGAGGCGGTCCTTGAGGCTGGCTTCGAAGACGATTTCGATCTCGCCGCAGTTTCGGGTGGTCTGGTAGATGGTTTCATCCACGTTGACCCGGTCCTTGGGGCCTACGGGCGTCATGTGGCGAAGCCTTTTGAGCGCCTCCCCCATCATGGACGCCTTGAGCGGCCCTTCCTGGGAGTAGTCCCGGTAGCGCCGTTCCATGGCCACCTTTACCGCGGATTTGTTGCGGGAAACGCCGCCCACCCGCATGCCGCCGGGATGATGGCCCGAGTGGCCCACGGGGGAGGTCCCACCGGTTCCGATCCAGCGGTTTCCGCCGTCGTGGCGCCCATCCTGCTCGGCCAACCGGTCCTTGAAGTACTGGATGAGTTCCTCGGGGCTGAGCCGCGCCGCCTCCTCCGGGGTCATTCCCAAGGCCTCGGCCAGGGCCACCGGGTCCTTGAGCCATTCGTTCAGCAGTCCGCGGAGGAGCTCGTCAATCTCCAGGCCTTCGGCGGCGGGGAGCTCGGCGCCTTCGAAGCAGTGGGCGAAAACCTTGTCGAACACGTCGAAGTAGCGCTCGGATTTCACCAAAATGGCGCGGGCGGCGATGTAGAAGTCCTCCAGGCTGTTCACCAGGGAGAGGCCCAGGGCCCGCTGCAAGGTGAGAAACGCGGTGGGGGAAACCGGCACTCCGGACTCGCGCAGGGTATAGAAGAAGGGAATGAACATGAGCCTGACTCACATCTTTAATTTTATATTAGAACTCATCTCAAAATAGTCGCTCTATGGGGGCTATCCCATTTTTTCAATGCTCTTTCCTTGTGCTGTGAAAGCTTTCTTATGCTGGCATTATGGGCCGTAAGCCTCGGATGGCGGCCTTTGGGCCTGTTTCAAAAAGTTTTGCTGAAAGGGGGGAGCGGGTGCGGGGGAG
>JBFMHL010000115.1:0-12981 GCA_040753055.1 Thermodesulfobacteriota bacterium
TGTCTGCCGAAACCGGGAGGCCCTCATCCAAAGACTCGACCAGGCAATCCTGGACGTGATCGAAAAATCGGAGGAAGTAAAAAAGACCACTTCAATCCGACATTTATTCTGACAACCGCTCTAACTGTGTGGCGAACCTCGCGCCCGCGGCTTTTCCGCCCCTGCCGGAGAGCCCCCTTCGAGTTTGCGCGGAATAGGCCTCCGGCCTCACGGAATGGATGCTCCCTCGCGGGTGGTCATTACGCTCGGAAAGGATGTGGCTGACGGGTGCGGAAGGAAACCCTCATTCCGTCGAACGGAACAGCTGGCTGCAGACTTGCGGAAAGGAATAATGCGGAGGAAAAACCGGCTCTCAGCGGGGGGACACCAGGCCCTGCTTCACGGCCACCTGGATGAGCTCGGCGGTGGTCTTGATCTTCAGGCTCTCCATCATCCGGTACTTGTGGAACTCCACGGTCCGCTGGCTGATGTTGAGGATGGCCGCGATCTCCTTGGCCGATTTGCCCTCGGCCAGGAGTTGGAGCACCTCCCGCTGCCTTCCCGTGAGGTCGCCCTCGTCCTTGAGCGGGCTTTCGCCCCGCATGGAGGCGTCTATCAGGGTCTTGGCAATGGACGGGGTGATATGGGTCCGGCCCGCCAGCGCTTCCCGTATTGCCACGGACAGCTCCGAAAAGGCCGCGTTCTTGAGCACGTAACCGGCGGCCCCGGCCTCCAGCGCCCGTGCCGCGTACTGGACCTCGGTGTGCATGGTGAGGAAAACCAGCTTGACACCGGGGAGAAGGTCCCGGATCTGCCGCGCCGCTTCCAGCCCGTTCAGCAGCGGCATGGAGATGTCCAGCACCACCACGTCAGGCGCCAGGTCTTTGGCCAGGGCCACCAGGGTCCGGCCGTCCTCGGCCTCCCCCACCAGGTCGAACTCACCCGCAAGAAGGGTTTTCAGGCCCTCCAACATAATCCTGTGGTCGTCGCCCAGAAGTATGCGCGCGCGTTTCATGATGGGTGTCCTGGAAGCATTCGCCCCGGAGGGATGGCGATTGCCGTGGCCGTATGAAAATCGTTTGCGACTAATTCATTGTATTAAATAATGATCAAGCCGATTCGTCAAGGCCTTTTGCACCCGGCCCCCCTCGAAAAAAGCAAGGCTGCCGGCCCTCCCTATGCCTTTCCCATTGCCGCGACCCGCTCCACCGTAAGCGTTACAGCGCCCCACTCGCAATCCACCATCCCCCACAAAAGGTAGGGGCGCTGGCGGTCCAGCATGTGGCAAAAAGCCTTGTAGGCCGCCGGAAAGAAGGTGGTTTCGAAGATTCCGGTTTCATCCTCGAAGGTCAGAAACTCCATGGGCTCGTCGTGCTTGGTGTTCACCACCTTTCCGGTGACCAGCCACCCGGCCGCGCATACCCGCTTCTCCGCATGCAGGGGTAAGTCCCGGGCGAAAATCGCCCCCGCAGCCCGGGCTTTCTCCCGGAAAAGCTCCATGGGGTGGCCCTTGCACAAAAAACCCAAAACCGAGAACTCGGCCCGCAAGTCCGCCAGCGGGTCCGGGTCCGGCATGGGCGGCAGCGGCAAGGAAGGCTCCCGTCCGAACAGCCCTCCCTCACGGCGGGCGGCCGCCCGCCTGCGCTCCCGGGCCAGCGCGAACAGAATTCCGGAGCGCGCGGCCTCCGGACAAAGACCGTCCAGGGCCCCGCAAAGCGCCAGGGCCTCCGCCTCGGGCTCGTCGGGACGCACGCGGCGGTAAAAGTCCCCGATGTCCGCATACGGCCCGGTCTTGCGCTGCGCCACGATCCTATCCCGGCCGCCAACGGAAAGGTCCCGCACGGCCGAAAGCCCCGCGCGGAGCTCCCCGCCCTTCCCCGTCCACGCGCCCCGGGACTCGTTCACGTCCGGGCGCAAGATGCGGATGCCCATGCGCCGCGCCTCGGAAACATAGGCCGCCGTCGAGTAGAACCCGCCCTGGTTGCTGATGACCGCGGCCATGAACTCGGCCCCGAAATGGGTTTTGAGATAGGCCGCGGCAAACGAAACCCGCGCATACGAAGCACTGTGGGGCTTGCAGAAGGAGTACCCGGAGAAGGAAAGGATCATTTCCCAGACCGCCTCCGTCGTGCTGCACCCCACCCCCTTTTCCGCAGCCCCGGCGAAAAACCGCTCCCGGTAATCGGTCAGCGCCGCGCCAGGGTCCTTTTTGGACATGATCTTGCGCAGCCGGTCCGCCTCCGCATGGGAGAACCCCGCCAGCGCCACCGCGGCGCGGGATACATCCTCCTGATACACCATGATGCCGAAGGTCTCGGACAGGACGTCCGCCAAGAGCGGGTGCAGATGCTCCCAATCCCCTCCGTGGAGACGGCGCACGTACTCGCGAATCCAGTCATTGGCCGCAGGCCGTATGATGGAGCTGGCGATCACCAGGTGCTCGAAATCCCCCACGCCCGTTTTTTTCTGCAAAAGCCGCATGGCCGGGCTCTCGATGTAGAAGCAGCCCATGGTGTCGCCCCGGGCCACCGCCTGCTGGGTGGCATAGTCGTCCTCCGGCTCCCAGAACGCCTCGTCGAATACCCCCTTGTTTTCCTGTACGCTCCTGACCGCATCCCGGATCACGGCCAGGCTCCGGTTCCCCAGAAGGTCAATCTTGACGAGCCCCGCGTCCTCCACCCCGTCCTTGTCCCACTGCAGCACGGGCACGCCCTTTTTCGCGTCCTCGATGGGCGCATGGCCGCACAGCTCTCCGGGCGTGATCACCACTCCGCCCGGATGCACCGAGAGGTAGCGGGGCGCGGAAAGGAGCAGGAACGCGGTCTTCAAAACCTCGGGCCAGGGCTCGGGGAAGCCCATCCCCTTCATCCGGGGGAGCTTCCGCATCTCCGCCACCACGTCCCCGGACACCGCGTCCCCGCGCCAGAACCAGGGAAGCTTCTTGGTCACCGCCGAAATCTCGCCGTCCGCCAGCCCGTACACCTTGGCCGCCTCCCGCACGGCCATGCGCGGCTGGAACAAGACCATGCTCCCCACCATGGCCGAACGCCCGGAAAACCGCGCCAGCACCGACTCGATCACCGAGTCTCGCTCGTCCCAGGCAAAGTCCACGTCCAGGTCCGGAGGGTCCTTGCGCCCCGGGTTCAAAAAGCGTTCGAAGTACAGGTTGTGCTTCACCGGGCATACGTTGGTGATCCCCAGGCAGTAGGAAACCAGCGACGCCGCGCCGGACCCGCGGCCGCACGTGCGCGGGCTCCGCTTCACGATTTCCGCCACCACCAGGAAGTAAGACGAAAAACCCATGCTGCGGATAATGGCCAGCTCATGCTCCATCCGCTCCACCACCGCCTCGGAAAGGTCGCACCCGTACCGGACCCGCGCCCCCTCGTACGCCCGCACCCGCAGCACCGCCGCGGCATCGCCGCCCTCCTCCCAGGGCGGCATGGTAAGCCGCGCCTCCGGCCCCCGAAACGCCAGCCGCTCCGCGATCGCATGGGTCGCCTCCACCGCCTCGGGCCACGCGGCAAAGCGTTCCGCATACTCCTCCGGCCCGGCCAGAAAGGCCCCCTCCGGCGCCCAGTCCCCTTTCTCCAGCCGCGATACGCTCGTGTTCCTCCCGATGGCCCGCATCACCCGGTGCAGGGAAAAGCCCTCCGGTCCCGCAAAAAAGCTCCCCGGCACCGCCGCCGCCATCACCCCGCACTCCTGCGCCGCCGCCCGCAACCCATGCCCCGCCGCCACCGGTCCCCGGGGCACCGCCGCCGCCACCGCCGCGCCCGCCCCGTGCAAGGACCGCAACAGCTCCGGCGAGCCCGTGAGCAGAAACAAACCCGCTGAAAGATCCGCAAGGTCCTTGCCCAAGGAAAACCCCGCGTCCCTCTTCCTCCGGGTAAGGATCCGGCACAGGTTCGAAAAGCCCTCTTCATTCTCCACAAGGCACACCACGCGCCGCCGCTCGTCCCCGGGGTCCGTCACCTCCGCACCCACGATCGGCTCCAGCCCGTGCTTCCGGCATGCAGCCAGAAACGCCCACAACCCGTACAGGTTGTCCACGTCCGTGAGCGCAAGCCGCGTGTACCCCAACACCGCCGCCCGGGCACACAATGCCTCCACCGACGACGAACCCCACAACAACGAGTAATGCGACCGCACCACCAACGGAACCATAAAGCACCGAGGCAAAAGATTAACGGCGGAAAAAACAAAGGCGCAAAAGACAACTGCACAAAAGATTTTGCGGGGGAGGGGTGAAAACCCCTTTTGAAAAAGTGGATTTCCCCCCCTCCCCCGCACCCCCTCTCCCCTTTTCCGCAAAACTTTTTGTTGTATGGGCCCTGCGCCTCTTTCTCTCGCGAGGCTTAAAAGAGCAAGGGCTGGGTCTTTAGCCCAGCGGCTCCGCGGCGCCCACGCTTCACCGCTGGCTTTCCTCCACAGTATCTGCTCCTTCGGCCTCCGGCCCGCCCCTGTACGCGCCCATGCGCCATAAGGTTTTTGGGAAGGGGGGGCTTTCCCCCCAAAAATCTTGTTCTTTTTTCCTTTTCCCTTTTCTTTTCCTTTTCCTTTTTGCCTTTTCCTCATGCTGCGAGGGTGCGGCCGGTTTGGATGGCTGCGTTTCCGTAGCGGTTGCGGATGGCGTCGAAGGTTTTGGACAAAGCCAGGTCGCGGGTGTTTTCCGGGTCCGGGAAGAGTTCGTACTGTGCCGGGGGGAAGGAAAGCTTTTCGCAGCAAAGCGTCAGGCGGCGCACGCGCACGCGGCGGCTCCAGGCCTTTTCCAGGGCTTGGAGGGCTGCGTCGAAGAGAGCGCGATCCCCAGCTCCGGGGGGAGCGAGGGAGGAGGAGGAGGCGCGGCGCAGCCCGTCGGTGTGCTCCAGGTGGACGCGAACGCGGCCCGCGGCCATGATGCGTTTGCGCAGGTCGGCGGCGGCCTGCTCGCACAGGGTATAGAGGACGCCTTCCATGGCGGGGCGTTCGTTTATATCCTCGTCGAAGACGCGCTCGGCGGATACGGCCGGCGGCTTCTTTCCCGCCGGGAGCACGGGCGACGCGTCGCAGCCGCGCACCAGGTCGTGGAAGACCGGTCCGCGTCTCCCGAAGCAGGTGCAGAGCTCCTCGTGGTCCCAGGCGGCCACGTGGCATGCCAGGGTCAGGGAGTAGCGAGAGAGCGCCACGAGGTCGTCCCGCGCGAGGCCGGGAAGGAAGGAAAGAGGAAGCGGAGCCAGGAAGGCTTCCTCCTCGCCCGCGCCCACGATGTACTCGCCTTCGGGCTTGACCGCGCGCGTGGCCGCCTTGGCCACCAGCTTGTTGGGCGCAACCGACCAGATGGGGCGGATGCCCAGGTCGGCCCGGACCCGGCGGGAGAGCCGCCAAGCCACGTCCACGGGCGGGCCGAAGAGGCGGCAGGTGCCGGTGACGTCCAGAAACAGATGGCCGTCGGCCTCTCCGGGCTCCAGCAGAGGAGTGTAGCAGAGGGCTTCCCGGGCCATGGCCGCCATGGCCCGCTCATACAGGTCCGGCCGCGGCGGGACCACCAGGGCCTCGCGGCACAGCTTGCGGGCGCGGAAAAGCAGCATGCCCTTGCGCACCCCCGCGCGGAAGGCCTCCTCGCTCATGTCGTACACGGCGGCGCGGGCCGCACGCTCCTGGGCCACTACCAGGGGGCGCCCCGCAAGGCGGGCGTCCATGCGGCGCTCCACCGCCACCGCAAAGTCCGCTACGTTCACATGAATGATGGAGCGTTCCATGGGTCATCTCGAAAAATGAAAGAAAAAACTTTGCGAGAGGGGAGAAGCCCTTTTGAAAAAGCTGATTTTTCCTCCTTCCCTCCCTCTCCTCTGTCCTCCCCAGGGGAAACGCTCAGCTCGATTTCCGCCGACTCCAACGCCTGTGCCCGTCACAAAAGACTGCTATCGAAGCCGAAACGACGCCTATCTTTCCTTTCCGCGCCAGCGGCCGCAGAGCACGCCTCATCGCCGCGCCCATGCAACAGCTTTCTTTGGAGGGGAGTTTGGGGGGCCTTTCTTTCACTTCTCCGTCAAAGCGCGCCGGTGGCTGCGAGCTGGTTCAGGAGTGTGGCGGCGTTGCGGGGCGCCTGGGCGCGCACGTGATTGTTGAAGAACACGAAGCCCTTTTCCGCGTGGGAGAGCATTTGCGGGATGATGGTTTCGGCGAAGGGGGCCAGTTCGGCCTCGGCGTAGTCGTAGTCGAACTGCTTCTGCATGTTGCCGGAGCGCCAGCCTGCGGTGTTGCGGCCGTGGAAGCGCAGGTAGAAGAAGTCGGGGTTGGTGACCTCGGTGATGAGGGGAAACAGGTCCGGGATCCGGGGGACGTCCACGGAGGCGACGGCCACCCGGCGGCGGGCGAGCTCGGCGAAGACCCGGCCGGAGGCCCAGGAGGAGTGGCGGAACTCGACGGCCAGGGGCAGGCCGGCCAGCTCGTCCAGGAGCTCGGCGAGGTAGCGGCGGCCGGCGGTGTCGCGGGTGAAGCGCTGGGAGAACTGCACCAAAACGACGGCAAGGCGGCCGGACTGGACCAGGGGGGAGATGCCCTCCCGGTACTGGGCCGCGCACCCGCGCCAGAGGTTGGGCTCCATCTCGTGGGTCATGCTGCGGTTGAGCTTGGCGGCGAACAGGAAGCCGGGCGGCGCGGCGGCCACCATGCGGGCCACGGACGCGGCCTTGGGCATCTGGTACCAGGTGTAGTTCAGCTCGACGACGGGAAAAGCGCCGGCATAGAGACCCAGCATGTCGGCCGCGCGGGTGCCGGGCGGATAGAAGCCGGCGGTGATCCACTCGGGGTAGGAGTAGCCGCAGGTGCCCACGAAGACCCGGCGTTTGCGTCCGCCGTTATGGGGACCGGCGTTCACACCTTCTCCATGACCGAAGGGCCGCGGATGATGCCCACCACCCTGCCCTGGACCAGCACCTCGTCGAAGGAAAGCACAAGGGGCGGGTAGTCCGGATTTTCGGCCTTGAGCTCGATGTGGTCGGCCCGCAGGAAGAAGCGCTTGACGGTGGCTTCCTCGCCCCGGATCAGCGCGGCCACGATCTCGCCGTTGCGCGCATACTGGCGCGGCTCGCACACGGCGATGTCGCCGTCCAGGATGCCCGCGCCGGACATGGAGTCACCGGTGACGCGCAGGGCGAAGAGGTTGTCGCCGGTGAAGAGCGCGGCGTCCAGGGTGACGGCGCCGTCCCACTCCTGCTGGGCGTACATGGGAAGGCCGGCCCGGATGGCGCCCACCACGGGCACCTCGCGCCCCAGGGGCATAGGGCCGCCGGGGCCGGGAGAATCCAGAAGGACCATGGAGCGGCTGTAGGGGCCTTCCCGCAGGAGCCTGCCCTTGGACTCCAGGGCCTTGATGGTCTGGGCCACGGCCGCGTGGGAGACGTTCAGGTCCTGGGCGGCCTGGCGCAGGCTGGGGGGCTTGCCCCGGCGGGCCATGTGGCGGGTGAAGTAGTCCAGCACCAGCTGCTGGCGTGCGGTGAGGTCGGGCTTCATGGGATATTCCTACAAAAGGCGACGGCAAAGCCAAAGGATCTGCCGGAAAACGGTGGCGCGTGTGCCCGGAGGCTTTCGCAAGGTTCGGCGCAAGGCGCAACGCCGCAGCCGGACCTTGCGAAGACTGCCGGCAGGCAAGCCGGCAGCCGGGCCGCCGTAACGGGGGGAGTGGGAGTACGGCAGGGCCCGGCTCCGGCTCGCATGCCTTGGCCCCGGGGATGCCGCCCCGGGCCGCGGGAGAAGGTTGCGCGGCCGTCGCCGCCGGCCTTCCCGCCGCTTCGAAATCACCATACTCCGGGCCGCGGGCAAATGTCAATATAAATGTAAAGGAAAATGTAAATGAAGTTAATAATGTTCGATATTTTTGTAAAAATATAAATATTTCAGAATATTAAAACTGAGCAGCGGGAGGCGCTGGCCGGCATCCGGCCGGTCGCGCCCCGCGCCCGGCACTCCTCACTCCTTGCGGGAACGCACGGCTTTCGGCCCGCCCCCGGCCCCCAGGTAGATGGCCAACAGGGCCAGGAGGGCGCCCAGAATGCTGGCGGGTCCGGCCGGGCGGTGGAAGAGCAGGATGTCCCAGACAAAGGCCAGCGTCGGCTGGATGAGGATGATGAGCCCGGCCACGGAGGCCCGGAGCCCAGGCAGGGCCGAGGAAATGAGCACCCATCCCAGGGCCTGGGGGCCGATACCGTAGGCCGCCAGGGCGGCCACGCCCGCAGCTCCCCCCATGGAGAAGTCCGCGCCGCGGGCGGCGCCCGCAATCCCCACGAAAAAGGCCGTGCACAGCGAGATCCAGGCCATGTTGGTGACGGCGGGCAGCTTGCCCAGGCGCCCCTGGCTCCTGCGCACGCCCAGGATGTAAAAGGCGTACCACAGGGCCGAGCCCAGGCCCCAGGCCACGCCCAGCGCCACGCCGGGCGGCAGGGCGGAAAGGTCCACGCCCACCAGCAGCCAGAGGCCGCAGAGCGCGAAGAGGACGGAGGCGACGAGGCGGAGGGTGACCTTCTCGTGAAAGAACAGGACGCCGAAGACAGCCAGCAACACGGCTTCGAAGTTGGCGATGATGGTGGCGAGCCCCGGCCCCACGTAGGGGATGGAGCGGTGCCAGAATTCCAGGTCCAGGAAGAAGAGGGCCGCGCAGAGGCCGACCAGCGCCAGCGCCCCTTTTGCGCGGACCAGGGCGAAGGGTCTTTCCCGGCGCGCCAGCGCCCAGCAGAACAGGAAGAGCCCCCCGATCAGGGTACGCCAGAAGGAGCCCGCCGTGGGGCCCGCCCCGGAAACCTTGAACAGGACCGGCGAGAAGCTGATGACCACGCCTCCGGCGAAGACCCGCAGCATGGCGGATCGCTCTCCCGGGACAGCGGTGTTGGGGTCCACGCGCCCGCCTTTGCAAGGGAGTGAAAGCCGACCGCGAAACGGCGGAAGCGGGGCATTCCGGCGAGGGTTCCGGGCCGGGCCGCCGCTTCCGCAAAACGCTTCGATCCGGTGTAGCACAACCCGAAGACGCTGAAAACAGGTGCGGAGGCAAACGCCTCTCGCGGGCAAGGCGGCGCTTCGTTGCTGCCGCTCGCCGCCGGACGGCAGCGCAAATCCTTGTGGGCATCCCGGCCGCGCCCGGCGTTTACGAACATGCGGAAAGGCCAAGCGGCCGGAAGAAAGCTTCGGGGTGCGCGATCCTCTTGACAGGCGTTTTGGAAGAGGATATTGTACTGACCATTCAGTTTAAGGAGGACGCTGCCGTGGCCCTGGCCCGAAAAACCTTAGGCAAACGTAAAAACCGCAAGGAAGAGCAGCGGCGCGACCAGATCAAGCTGGCGGCCGTCAGGCTCTTCTCCACCAAGGGCTACGACCAGGCCACCATGGACGACCTCATGATGGAAGCCGGGGTCAGCAAATCCCTCATCTACTGGTACTGGCCCAGCAAGCACGCCCTGCTCTCGGAGCTGGTGGACACCTGCATGTCCCAGTACCGGGACCTCTTGCGCGAGGCCCTGGACTCGGACGCGCCCTTTGCTGAAAAAATAAACCGGCTCCTGGACGACTACCTGGAGCTCCAGGAAAAAAACGCCAGCTTGAACCGCCTGGTCCACTTCTGCTCCATCCACACGGCGAAAAAAGGCGGCGAGGGTTTTTCGCGCCAGGTGAACGACTGGTACGCCAAAGTTCTTAATCTCCTCACCGGCCTGTTCGCCCAGGGGGCGGCGGAAGGTTTGCTCCCCCGGGAAATGGACCCCGGGCACATCGCCCTGACGATCCTTTCCTTTGTGGAAGGCTACATCTACATGACCATCCTGGAGGAGCGCCCGGGCCTGGACAAGCTCCTGCGTCCCATGATTGCGGGATTTCTGCCCTTCTTCAAGAACAAGGAGCCCTGAGAAGCAAGCCGCTTTGGCCGGAACTTTATACGCTGCGCCCGTTCCGGACCCAAAATAAAACTGAACGGTCAGTATTTAATTTTCCCCTGAAGCACTGCAAACCCTGAAAAGGAGGCTCGCCATGAACCACCCGCTGTCCTCCGCCATCGCGGACTTCACTACCAAATTCCTCTCCTTCGACATTGACGCCATGCCCGATTGCGCCCGCCGGCTCAAGGACGCGGGCTGCACGGTCCAGGACTTCCTTTCGGCCTGCATGCCCTGCATGGCGGAGATCGGGAAGAAGTTCGAGGCCGGCGAGTACTACCTGCCCCAGCTCGTGGTGGCGGGCGAGATGTTCAAGAGCGCAGGCCGCCTCATCAAAGGCTCGGTAACCCAAGAGGCCGACTGCCGCTACATCGGGAAGATCGTCTTGGGGACGCCCCAGGGGGACATCCACGACCTGGGCAAGGACATCTTCGCGGTCCTTGCCGAAGCCAGCGGCTTCTCCGTGACCAACCTGGGCGTGGACGTCTCCCCCGCCGCCCTGGTCTCGGCCGTCGAAAAAAGCGGCGCGCCCATCCTGGGCCTTTCCTGCCTCCTCACCACCACCTACGGCTCGGTGCGAGAAACCGTGCGCCTTCTGGAGGAAAAAGGCCTGCGCCAATCCACCCGCGTCATCATCGGCGGGGGAGCCACCGAGAAAAGCCTCGTGGAAAAGCTCGGAGTGGACGCCCAGACCCGCGACGCTTACGAGGGCATCCACATCATCAAGGCCTGGGCCGAAGATAAAGCCAAGGAGGTGGCCGCATGAACACCGGTACCGTGAAGATATTCCCCGAAGACGGCATGAGCGCAGAAGAGCGCTTTGAAACAGCGGTGCGCCTGGGAGTTCCGGACCGGGTTCCGCTCTCCCTCATGCTCTACTACTTCGCGCCCCTGTACGCCAAGGTGCCCATGAGCCGCTACATGGCCGACGCAGGGACTTACGCCCGAGTGATGGAGAAGGTCTGGGAGGAGGTGGGCCCCTGGGACGTCTACTACAACATCCGGCCCGTATCGCGCCTGATCTACAGCTACGTCATGATGATGCGCACGCTGTGGCCGGGCTACGAGCTTGCGGAAGACGAGATGGCCAAGGTGGAAGAGATGGTCTACATGCGGCCCGAAGACTACGACCGGGTGATGGACGGGCCCGGCTTCCTGGCCGACACCCTTTTCCGGCTCCGCATGCTGGGACGCTTCTGCAAGGAGGCCGAAGGCGCGGACCTGCCCCGCCTGACGGGCCGCATGCTGGTCCACCTGGTGCGCCAGATCGCCGAATGGCGCAGGGACTTCCGCTGGTGGAGGCGGCGGGGGGCGGCCATCCAGATGGGCTGCCAGGCGGAAATGCCCTTCGACACCTTCTCCCAGGCGCGGAACGTGGTGAACTTCTCCCTGGACCTCATGAAGACCCCGGAGAAGGTGGGTCGCGCCGCCACGAAGCTTGCCGAAAGCTATGCGGACTTCTCCGTTTTCGTGGCGCGGCTCATGGGCGTGCCCCGGGTGCAGTGCTACTGCCACCGCACCTCCAACAGCTTCATCTCGCCCAAGCAGTTCCAGGAGCTGGCCCTGCCGGGCCTGGAAATCGTGGTGAACCGCATAGTGGAGGCCGGCATGACGCCCATCCTCCACTGCGACGGCGACTGGCTCAAGAACCTCCCCGCCATGCGGCGCCTGCCCGCGGGCAAGGCGGTCATCCAGCTGGACGGGCTCACGGACATCTTCCGGGCCAAGGAGATCATGGGCGGCCACTCCTGCCTCTTCGGCGACGTTCCGGCCGCGCTCCTGGTGGAGGGCACACCCTCGGAAGTCCTGGAGTACTGCCACCGCCTCATCGAAGAGGTGGGCCGGGGCGGCGGCTTCGTCCTGGCCGCGGGCTGCGAGGTGCCGCCCAATGCAAGGCCCGACTGCGTGCGCGCCATGCGGGACGCGGTGCGGCGCTACGGATACTACGGGAAGCCGGGCTCAAGGCTTCCGCAGGATAAGGACGGTCAGCATGCTTAACATCGTGGGAGAACGCCTGAACACCTCGCGGGAGCCCGTACGCGAGGCGGTGCTGCGGCGCGACGCGGAGTTCGTGGTCCGCGAAGCACGCAACCAGGCGGCAGCGGGCGCGCACTTCATCGAGGTGAACGCCGGAACCTTCGGCCCGGACGAGGAGGAGCACCTGTTCTGGCTCATGGACGCGGCGGCCCGGGCCGCAAACCGCCCCCTGGCCGTGGACAGCGCCTGCCCGGAAACGCTTGCGCGGGCGCTCGCGCGTTCGCAGCAGGCGGGCATGGTGAACTCGGTGAGCCTGGAGAAGAACCGCTTCGAGCCGGTGCTCAAGGCCGTGGAGGGAAAGGCCTGCCACGTGGTGGCCCTGTGCCTGAGCGACGAAGGCATGCCCCGCCGGGCGGCGGAGGTGGTGGAGCGCGCCTCGAAGCTGGTGGCCGGACTGGAATCCGTGGGCATCCCGCGGGACCGCATCCACGTGGACCCCCTGGTGCAGCCCGTGGCCACCGACACGAAAAAGGGCCTGCTGGCCCTGGACTCGCTCCGGGCGCTGCATTCGAGCCTGCCCGGCATCCACACCATCTGCGGGCTTTCCAACGTCTCCTTTGGTCTGCCCCGGCGCAGGGCGGTCAACCGCTGCTTCCTGGCGCTCCTGATGTCCGCCGGGCTCACGGGGGCCATCCTGGACCCCCTGGACCCCGCCCTGATGGCAACAGTGTCCACGGCCGGGATGCTGTTAAACCGTGATCCCTACTGCATGGGCTTCGTGAAGAAGGCCCGGGCTGGCAACGTCCTTTGAATAATAAAAAAGAACGGCATGTTGCGGAGGAGGGGGAAAACCCCTTTTGAAAAAGCTGGCTTTCCCCCCTCCCCCGCACCCCTTCCCCGCTTTCCGCAAAACTTGATAAACCGGGTCCAAAGGGCACCATTCAGCGCCCACTGCGTATGCAGCCGCTTGTAAAAGGGGCCGTTTCCTCCTTTGCCGGAAAAATTTTGCTCTGCCTATGAAAAATTGCCCCTAACCTTCGGGCGACAGCACCACCACCAGCCAGCCGGTCGCGCCCACACCGGTGGCGGTCACCCGATGGGCCGCGCCGCCGGATTGGACAAT
>JBFMHL010000116.1:0-9897 GCA_040753055.1 Thermodesulfobacteriota bacterium
GAATGCGGCGCTGGACACGGTTACGATGAGCATTCCCTTTTTAAAGGCAGCGGGCCGCGCGTTCTCCGCGATCTGCGGGCCTACGGCCCGGTCCCACACCTCCCAGATCTGGAGCATCTGGTCGGGCGCGGGCTTCTCGACGCGTGAGAGTACACGGGAGAGGATGTCGGAAAGCTCCTCGGGTGCGTGGGGGCCTGTTTTTCGTTTTCGTGCCATGACCGGACTACTCCGGCAAAACGGCGTGCGCGTCAAGGATGATTTTGGAAGGCGGGGGCGGCTTTTCGTCAATCCGCCTGGATGGCCTGCCGGAGCAGGTGGATCTCACGGAAAGAGAAGCCTTGTTCCCGGCATGGAAAGACCGCGTTGTTGGTGAAGACCGGATCGGCGGCGAGGTCGTAGCGGGAGCTTTTGCAGGCGGCTTCCCATAGGGCAGTATGAGGGATGGGCGTGTACAGGGCCAGCACGGGTTTGAGGCCCGCCTGCTTCACCATGATAACGGCCGCCAGGGCCTCCTCCACGTCCTGGCCGGGGAGCCCCCATAACAGGTAGGCCCCGGCGTTTTTTTGGTGGAAACCGGCCGCCAGCAGCGAACGGGCAGCATCCTCGAACTCCTCCCGATAGAGCTTTTTGTCCAGAAGCCCGTTTTGCCCCTGGCGGTCCGTTTCCACGCCGAGACGGAGGGTGGTGAAGCCCGCCCGGAACAGCGCATGGGCCACCCGGGGTGTGATCTCCCGCGCATGCACCGCGTTGGGAGTGTGGAAACGGAGGCCCGGCGCGAGACTACCGAGAGTTTCCAGCAGCGGGAGTGCGTGATGGTTCGCATCGGTCAAGAGCGCGTCGTCGTAAAAGGCCACGTCGGACAAGGAGTGCCTTCGGCAGAGCCCGGCGATCGCGCGGGCGGCCGCTTCGGGCTCCTTGCGGACGAAGCCGGGCTGCAAGAGCTTGGAGGCGCAGTAGGGGCAGGCATAGGGGCAGCCCAGCCCCGTGAGCGCGGGAACGAAGCGCCTCTCGATGAGATCGGTGGCAGGAGGAGGCCAGCGGGCAAAGCAAAGTTCCTCCGTTTTCGTTTCAGGCGCAAATCCGAATTTTTTCTCCAGCCATGAAAAAAAGCTCTCCAGCGACTTTTCGGAGAACACGCGATCCGCTCCGGAGAGTTTCTCCGCATGTTCCGTGCACAAGGCCGCATAGGCTCCGCCCAGGGCCACCGGCACCTTGGGGAAGGCCTCCCGGACCAGGGCGATGGCCTCGAAGACTCCCGGATACCAGTAGGTCATGGACGAGGTGACGAGCACGCAGTCCGGCTGCTCCGCTTCCCGTAAAAAGCTCCGGAACCGCTCCGGTGAAACTCCATACCTGCAGAAGCGGCGGGGCACGTTGGCGAGCCCGGCGGGAGCGGGAATCGGGGCTTTCTCGTAGGGCCCGCAGCCCCACCCATCGTGGGGCCTTGCCCACCGTTCCCTTTGCTGCGGGCGGGTCCCCAGGCAGTCGAAGAAAGAAACGTCCGCACCGGCGTTGCGCAGCATGGCGGCGATGACCAGGAGCCCCAGGGGCGCAGCCCAGTAGTTGTAGGCGGCAAAATCATGGATCCAGGGGTTTACGCAAAGAACGCGCAATCGGTCGGAAGAAGACATGGGATTGGGAACGGAAAGGTTGAAAGGTTAGCATCGGAGGGGACCTCTCTTTCATGGGGAAAGAAAGGTTCTCCCTGCCTCCTGCAAGGCTCGGCTCCTGTGTTGCGCTCCGGAGCGATGCAGAGCGTGAGCGGTTCGCTCTTTAACCCAGGCCCCTCCGGTCCTCAGGCTCGCGGAAAGGGATGAGATGCAAGGCGCGCGAGAGGGGATGTACAGGAGCGTGCTGTTTGTTCGTGACTGTGATTGCCCGCGATGCGCAACGTAGCGGATCGCTCTTTCCGCCCAGGCCCCTCCGGTTCTCAGGCGCGCGGAAAGGGATGAGATGCAAGGCGCGTGAGAGGGGATGTACAGGAGCATACTGTTTGTAGGTGACTGTGCATCCCCGCGATGCGCAACGTAGCGGATCGCTCTTACCGCCCGCCTGACTAGTCGTCTTCGTCGGTGGGAAAGTACTCCATCGAAGTTTTTTTAAGCTCTTTGCGGGAAAAAAGGACGGAGTACTCGCCGATGCCCGAAGCCTCGGACATGGCCTTGGCCATGCTGTGCACTTCCTCGACGGAGCGGGCGTGGACCATGGTGTAGAGGTTGTAGGGCCAGGCGCCCTTGGGAGGCCGGTGGTAGCAGTGGGAGACTCCGGGGCTGTCCGAAAAGAGGGCGCCCACCTCTTCCAGGCGCTCGTCGCATACCTTCCAGGCCACCATTGCGTTGGCGGAATAGCCCGAGGCCTGGTGGCGCAAGGTTGCGCCGAAGCGGCGCATGACGCCGCTTCGGGAGAGCTTCTGCAGGATTTCGACCACGGTCCGGCCGCTGACCCCCAGCTCTTGGCCCATCTGCTCGTAGGGTTCCGGGACGATGGGCATGTCGCCCTGTATTTTTCCGATGAGGCGTTTTTCCAGGTCGGTCAGCATGAAGATCCACCGAAGAATGCAAAGGAAGTTGTTCTGCAAAAGACCCGGGGTTCGGGGTTACTCCGCCACCACGTAAGCGCAGGCAAAGCCGTCCTTGGCCAGGGCCTTGCGGTAGTCGGCGGCCTCGTCCAGGGTTTTGGCGGCGGCCACGCGCACGCGGTAGAAAGTCTCTCCGCCCACGTCGGCCTTCACCACGTGCACGTTCTTGTAGCGTGCGGAAAGCTTATCCGAAAGGCGCTCGGCGTTGCCGGGGTCCTTGAAGGCGCCCACCTGGATGGTGAAGTTGCCTTCGTAGTAGATGTCGGGGTCGTCCGCCGGGACGTCCATGGGTCCGGCGATGGCCTTGATCTCCACGCGGGCGGTGCCGGGCCCCACCACGCCCAGGTTTTTCGCGGCGGCATAGGAGAGGTCTATGATGCGGCCGGGCACGAAGGGGCCGCGGTCGTTTACGCGCAGGTTGGCGGTCTTGCCGTTGTCCAGGTTTTTCACGAAAACGCGGGTTCCTAGGGGGAGCGTCTTGTGGGCCGCGGTCAGGTCGTGCATGTCGTAGGTTTCACCGGAAGCGGTCTTCCGGCCGTGGAAGGGCTCGCCGTACCAGGAGGCGAAGCCGCGTTCGGTGAAGTCCCGTGCGTTGGGAAGCGGCTGATACCACTTGCCGTTGATCTGGTAGGGCTTCTGCGCGCCCGGCAGCCGGGGCGGGGGCGGCTTTTTCCCGGCGCAGGAAACAAGAGCCAAGCACAAGGCCAGGGCCGCGGCCAGACAGGCAAGCCTTCCAAGCGGATGGGAATTGGGATTCATGATGGAAATGATTATAAAAAAGACGCGGCCGGCGCAAGGGAAAATCCGCGCCCGGCCGCATCCGACTCTTCTATTTTTTTTAAAACACAACGAAGCAAGGCTCGCTTACGCGCAACGCGGCAGGCGGGCCTTTGCCAGATCCGCCGTCAGCATTTGCCTTTGCCGCTGAAAAGCGCCAGGTCCAGCACCTGCTCCATCCTTTTCACCAGGTGGAAGGTGATGGCCTTGCGCGCCGCTGCCGGGACGTCATCGAGGTCCTTTTCGTTCTCCGCGGGCAGGATGATCTCCTTCACATGGGCCCGGTAGGCGGCTAGGACCTTTTCCTTGATGCCGCCCACGGGGAGCACCTGGCCCCGCAGTGTGATCTCCCCGGTCATGGCCAAGGCCTTCTTCACGGGCCGGGAAAGCGCCATGGAGGCCAGGGCTGTGAGCATGGTGACTCCCGCGGAGGGGCCGTCCTTGGGCACGGCGCCCGCGGGCACGTGCACGTGGATCTCATGGTTCTCGAAGTAGTCCGCGGGGATCTTGAGGGAGTCCCCCCGGCTGCGGAGAAAGGAGAGCGCGGCCAAAGCGGACTCCTTCATCACGTCGCCCAGCTGGCCGGTGAGGATCAGGTTCTTCTTTCCCGGCACGGCCAGGGCCTCCACGAAGAGGATGTCTCCGCCCACGGTGGTCCAGGCCATGCCCGTGGCCACTCCCGGCGGTTTTTCCTCGCAGATGGTGTCGGGCGAGAACCGGCGGGGGCCTAGGTACTTGCGGACGTCCTTGGCCGAGACCTTGGTGAGCCCGGTTTCGCCCGCGGCCGTCTTGCGGGCCACGCCCCGGCAGATGGCCGCGATCTCCCTTTCGAGGTTCCGCAGGCCGGCCTCCAGGGTGTAACCGGTGATGATCTCCTTCACCGCGGAGGAGAGGATGCGGATGTTCTTCGGGGAAAGCCCGTTTTCCTCGCGCTGGCGCGGAATCAGGTAGCGGTTGGCGATGTTGGTCTTCTCCTCCAGGGTGTAGCCCGAAAGGGTGATGACCTCCATACGGTCCCGGAGAGGTCCGGGGATGGTGTCCAGCATGTTGGCGGTGGTGATGAACATGACCCGGGACAGATCGAAGGGCACGTCCAGGTAGTGGTCCGAGAAGGAGAAGTTTTGCTCCGGGTCCAGGACCTCGAGGAGTGCGGAGGAGGGGTCGCCCCGGAAGTCGGAGCCCACCTTGTCTATCTCGTCCAGCATGAACACGGGGTTGTTCACGCCGGCCCTGCGGATTCCCTGGATGATCCGGCCCGGAAGGGCGCCCACGTATGTGCGGCGATGCCCGCGGATCTCGGCCTCGTCGTGCATGCCGCCCAACGAGATGCGGACGAACTGGCGGCCCAGGGCCCGGGCGATGGAGCGGCCCAGGCTGGTCTTGCCCGTGCCGGGGGGGCCGGCCAGGCAGAGGATGGGGCCTTTGCTGTCGGGCTTGAGCTTGCGTACGGCCAGGTACTCCAGGATGCGTTTCTTGGGCTTTTCCAGACCGTAGTGGTCCTCGTCCAGGATCTTTTCAGCCTTGCCGATGTCCTCGTTGTCCGGCGTGGACTCGTTCCAAGGAAGCGCCGTGATCCAGTCGAGGTAGGTGGTGGCCACCGTGTACTCGCTGGAGCTGGGGTGCATGCGGGAAAGCCGGTCCAGCTCGCGCTCCGCCTCCTTCTTCGCCTCTTCGGGAAGCCCCTTCTTTTCGATCTTGGCCCGGTACTCGTCCACCAGCATCCGGGCGTCGTCCTTTTCGCCCAGCTCCTCCTGGATGGCCTTCATCTGCTGGCGCAGGTAGTAGTCCTTCTGGGACTTGTCCATGTCACCCTTGATCTGGGTGTGGATCTTCTTCTCCAGCTCCAGGAACTCGATCTGCCGGGCCGCCAGGCGGGTGACCTCCTTCAGGCGCTCCTTGACGTCCTGGGCCTCCAGGATTGTCTGCTTCTCCGGGACGTCTACGGGCAGAATGGAGCCCACCGCGTCGGCCACGATGCCGGGGTCGTCCACGGTCTTGAGCCATTCGGCCATCTCCGCCGGCAAATAGGGCGCAAGCTCCGCCATCTTCAGGAACATGCGCACCAGGTTGGCTTTCAGCGCCTCCGTCTCCACATCTTCGGGGGCGATGTCGGCAAAAGTCTCGATGCGGGCCTGGACGTAGGGTTTCCCCTCAACGAACTCCAACACGCGAAAGCGGGCGATCCCCTGGATCAGGAGCTGGCTCACGCTTTGCTCCGCCTTGGCCATCTTCACGATCTGGGCCACGGTGCCCACCCGGTAGATGTCTTCGGGCCCGTACTCGCCGGGAGCCTCCTTTTTATTAACTACGGAGGCCACTCCGATGAAGCGGTCTCCGGCCATGGCGTCGTCCACCAGGGCGATCAGCTCCTTCTGGTTGACCGCCATAGGAAGCTGCATGCGGGGGAAGATCACCGCATCCACCACGGGGATGACAGGGACGATACGGGGAATGTTCTCTATGGAAGAGGCTTCTGCCTTCGGATCCTGCTTTTGTTTGGGCATAGTCGGGCTCCCTAGGGAGAAGATCGCTTACGGAAAAGCGCCCCTGTAGTCAATCGCTCGTCACCGGCACCCGCCGGGGGCCGGACGCACCGCGTTTCTGAAGCCGGATTTCCAGAAAGCCGTTTCCCAAGGATGCGCTCACCTTTTCCGGATCAACGGGCGCGGGAAGCTCCACCATTCGCTCGAAGGGACCGTAAACGATTTCGGCCAGGTGAAAGCGGACCCCCTCCTGCTGGGGCGGCTGCCTTCTCACCCCAGCAATCCGCAGGTAGCGGTTGTCCACTTCCAGGGTGAAATCATCTTTGGCGACGCCCGAGAGCTCGCAAACCACCAGTATCTCTTCGGCGGATTCCAGCACGTCCATCTGGGGCCGGAAGCCCGGAGAGGCGGAGTAGGCGCGCGTAAGATCCCCCAGGGTCCGGGTGAGCCTGCCTCCCGCCCCCGGAACCCAAGGCCCGAAACGTATCTTGATGTAATCCATGACGCGTCCCCGAAGTCTTCGGAAATCAGTTGCTGGTGCCCTTCACTCCCAGGTTCTCGGCCAGGTAGCTGTGGACGCTTTCGGCCACGTCCCGGTCCCAGAGGCCCACGTAGCCCACACGCACGCCGATGGAGGAGTGGTGGGGCGAAAGGTTCTTTACGCGGAAGACGACGCCCGTGCCGTCGGGCTCTTTGCCCTCCAGGGTGCACTGCACTCCGTCGTCCTGCTTGTTGCTGATGCGGATCTTGAGCTCCTTGGCCACTGCTTCACAGGCCTCGATGGACCGGGCGTAGGTGGCGGGATAGTCGCGGCTGAGCTCGCCCGCGACATAGGAGAACGCACCCACTCCCGCCCCGGCCACTACGGCCGCGCAGCCGGAAGCCGCCGCCAGAATGAAAAGCACGGAAAGCGCCATCGCTGTTTTTCGCATGACTCCACCCCTTTTTTTCCCGCCGGGCTTGCCGGCGCGATGCTGATGGTTCGGGTAATGGCCGTCTTCTCTCCCCTCGGCCGCGTTGTCCGATCTGTTTTCCCCTGACCCTACAGAAGCTTTTTGACCGCGGCAAGAACGGAGTCGTACTCCGGCTCGTGGCTCACTTCCGGAACAAGCTCGGTGTAGCGTACCACGCCCTTGTCGTCCACCACGAAGACGGCGCGGGCCAGAAGGCGCAGGTCCTTGATGAGCACGCCGTACTTGGTTCCGAAGTCCGCATCCCTATGGTCGGAAACGGTCGTGAGGGACTCCACGCCGGCCGCCGCGCACCACCTCTTCTGGGCAAAGGGGAGATCCATGCTAACCGTGACGATGGCCACCTTGTGGCCCAGGGCCGCCGCTTCCTTGTTGAAGCGCTTGGTCTCGATCTCGCAGACCGGGGTGTCCAGGCTGGGAACCGAGGCGATGATCACCACCTTGCCTTTAAAGGCAGAGGAAAAGCGGACCGGCGAAAGATCGTTTCCCACGGCGACGAAGTCCGGCGCGGGCTGGCCCGGAGCGGGCAGCGGACCGGCCAGGGAAAACGGGGTTCCCTTGAGCGTGACTTTGGGCACGGCTTCCATGGAGCCTCCTAAATGACGGGTTTACGGGACATATCGCAGAATATGGGTACGATTTTTCAAACGGGCAAGGCCCGCACCGGCATTTTCCGCGATTTTCCCCCGGGCGGAGCAGCCGCAGGCAGAGCCCGGCGGGAAAAAATATCGTGGTTGACAAAGAAAAAGGCCGGGATTAGTAAAGTTAAAGTTAACTTTAATTATCGCTCGGCCGACTTCCCTGCCCCGTTCCGGAGGCTCGTGTGCCCGAAGAGCAAACCAAGGCAAGCAACTTCAGCATCTCCGAGCTGGCCCGCATGCTGGAGGTGAGCCCTTCCACCATCCGCTTCTATGAAGACAAGGGCCTGATCCTTCCCAAACGGACCGCGGGCAACCAGCGCATCTACTCCAGCCGCGACAAGGCCCGCATGAAGCTCATCCTGCGGGGCAAGCGCTTCGGCTTTTCCCTTACCGAAATCGCCGAGATGATCGGCATGGCCGACTCGCCCATGAGCGAGCAGGCTCAGATCGAAAAAAGCCTGAAATATATCGCCGGAAAGTTTTCGGAGCTTTCTCAACGTAAAAAGGAGTTGGTCATCCTGGAGCAGGACCTGCAGGTGATCCGGGAAAAGCTTCAAAGGCGGGCGCGGGAGCTAAAGGCGGAACAGAAGAAGACCTGAATCCGTAACGGACTCTTTCGGTAAAGGAGCCAAAACTCATAGTTTGGGCGTTCTTGCCAAGA
The DNA here is from genome assembly GCA_040753055.1 of Thermodesulfobacteriota bacterium. Taxonomy (GTDB): domain Bacteria; phylum Desulfobacterota; class Desulfobacteria; order Desulfobacterales; family Desulfatibacillaceae; genus JBFMHL01. Next base: position 8,112 of record JBFMHL010000116.1, read on the forward strand.
ACGATGTTGTCCCTGGGGTGAAAGTCTTTTTCCGCACTTCGGGGCGGCCCCATGCGGCCCGTCTGCGGATTCAGGGAAGAGATAAGCGTACGGGCCTTGCTTTTCTCTACCGGGTCCACTGAAAAATATCGCGTACGTTTTCAATATATTGCGATGCAACGGACCACAAGAAGGATTCTCCAGAAGTCGAGATGATTGCATTGAAAAGTTTCGTCTCCAAGAGGAATGGTGCCGGGGGAGGATAAAGTTTTTCAACAGGGTTTTACCCCCTTCCCCCGCAGAATCCTTTCTTCTTCTTCGTTCACCTAAATTTTCAAAGGACCCGGCCATGCAGGAGAGAGTGGGGATCGTGGCAGCGGCGCAGATCGCGGGGGCCCGCTTTGACGACAACTTCTACGATCAGGCCTTTCGGGTCACCAAGGAGTGCCTCGACGCGGCGGGGGTTTCCCGCGAGGAGCTGGGAAGCGTGGTGAGCGCGGCCTCGGACGTGTTCCACGGGAGCATATCCTGCGCCAACGCCTACTACTGGGAGTCCGTGGGCGCCTTCATGAAGAACGCCACCCGCCAGGACGGGGAGTCCCTGTTCGCCCTGGGTTACGGCGCCATGCGCATCCTCAGCGGGCGCTTCGACACGGTTCTGGTGGTGGGGCTGTGCAAGGGGGACGAGAACCCGGAAAACGACACCCTGACGGGTTTCTTCACCGACCCTTTTTACCTGCGGCCCCTGGGCATGAACGAAACCACGGCCGCTGCCTTGCAGATGCAGATATACATGGAAATGACCGGGACCTCCGCCGAGCGCATCGCCGAGGTGGCGGTGAAGAATCTGGGAAACGCCAAGAACAATCCCGGCGCCCACCGGAGCGGGGACTTCTCCGTGGAGGAGGTACTGGCCGAGCCCGTGGCCTATCCTCTCTCCCGGTTGCAGATCGCGCCCAAGTCCGACGGCATGGTTGCGCTTTTGCTGGCTTCGGAGAAAACCGCCCGGAGGCTCACGGACAAGCCCGTTTGGCTCCTGGGATACGGCAGCAGCGTGGACAGCTCCTACCTGGGCGACCGGGATCTCCTGGGGGGCGCCCTGCCCCAGGCAGCCCGGCGCGCCTACGACATGGCCGACATCAAGAACCCGGCTCGGGAGATCCACCTGGCCGAGCTCTGCGAGCCCTATGCCTTCCAGGAGCTCTTGTGGTGCGAGCAGCTGGGCCTGTGCGGCAGTGGAAACGGCGCGGAGCTTCTCGACTCGGGAAGGACTCAAGCCGGCGGCGACCTCCCGGTGAACCCCTCGGGCGGCGTGCTGGCGGCCAACCCCTATGTTTCCCGCGGGCTCTTACGGGTCGCCGAAGCCTTCCTCCAGATCCGCGGAGCGGCGGGCGCGCGCCAGGTGGGCCGGGAGGTGAAAACGGCCCTGGCTCACGGCACCCACGGGTTTGCGGGTCAGTGCCACGCCGTGGCGGTTTTGGGCGTTTAGATAAGGAGAGTCAACACAATGGCAAGACCCGTTGCGATCATCGGCGTGGGCCAGACCCGGCACGGCAGGCGCGTGGAGATGTGCTACCCGGACCTGGTGCGCGAGGCCGTATGCGCCCTGTTTGCCGAAACCGGAATAGAGCCCGCGGACATTGACGGCGTAGTTTCCGGCACCATGCCCTCCATGATGGAGGGAGTGGCCATGACCCACCTCTACATGGCCGACGCGCTGTGCTCGGCGGGAAAACCCATTTTAAAGACCGAGACCTGCGGCTCCACCGGCATGTCCATTGCGCAGACCGCCTACTACTGGGTCTCG
>JBFMHL010000117.1:0-2231 GCA_040753055.1 Thermodesulfobacteriota bacterium
AGAAGACGGGGCCCGCTGTCAGGGCCACCAGGCCGCAGGCGGAAAGCAGCCCCAGGAAGACGAGGAGCCTGCGTCCGTTCGCCAGCAATGGGGAGAAAAGCTTTTCCATTGTTTATCCCCGATTCCACCCTTCTCGGCGGAAGCTCATGAAGCCGTCTATGAAAGAAGCAATGAAATGCTTTCGCATTCCCATCCCCCTCTTACGGCAGGTTCTTCTCCATGCTCTTGATCACGGCCGCGATCTCTTCCTTGTCCTTCTCTACCGAGAGGCCGGTCCTGCTGGTGAAAACGCTGCCCTCCAGCCGGGCCAGGATGGCGCCGAACTTTTCGGCGTCCTCGGCCGAAGCGCCCGCTTCCTGAAGCTTCCGGGCCGCCTCGGCCGGGGTGAGCCCGCTGCCGGGGAGCAGGAGCCTCGCGCTCACATAGGCGCAGCAGGCTTTCCAAAGTCCTTCGGCGTCGTTGCCCGGGAGCGCCCGCATGGTCTTTTCCAGGGCCGCAAAGGACTTGCGCGCGCCCATGGCCCGGGCCAGCTTTTCGGATTTCCGGGAGAGCCTGCGGGCCAGCAGGCAGGAAAGCCAGATCGCCGCGGGCAGCACCAAAAGGACGATGAGCACGGGGTCGGGGCCGCCCGGAGAGGCCTCGGCAAGGCCGGAGAGCGACTCGTGGATGGTCTGGATGTCCTGGCCCAGGACCTCCACCTGCTTCTTGGCAGCGGCGGCTCCGGGAACGGCGGGGGGCGCCGGGGTTGCCGACTCGGGCCTGCCGTCCGGGTCCACCGCAAGGGAAAGCACGGGGGTGGAGGTTTCCTTGTAGGTTTTTGCTATCGGATCGAAAAAGGACAGGGAAAAAGCCGGGATCTCGATGGTCCCCGCCGCCTGGGGTACCAGGGCCCACTTCATGGTCTTTGCGCCGCTGGTGCCCGCGGGCCCGGGTTGCTCCTCGAACAGGGGCTTGTCGGGATAGACCTTGAGCAGGTCCTGGCGGGGCATGGCCAGGTCCGGGATGGCCCGGACGTTGCCTTGGCCGCTCACCTTGACCGTGAGAGTGGCCGACTCGTTCGCCTTGATGCGGGCCGGCGAAACCTGGGCGGTCAGGGAGAAGCGCCCCACCAGGCCTCCGAAGTCCGCGGGCCGGCCATGGTCGGGGAAGGGCTCCACCTTCAGGGTGAATTCCTTGGTGTAGACCGGGACATTCCGCTTCTGCCTCCACGAAAAACCAAAGAAATCCACGTCGGGAAAACCGGGGCCTCCGCCCCCGCGCCGGTCGCTCACCACGATGGGCACGTCCATCCGGGCCGGTGCGATTTCGTACGTGCCCGGCTCCTGCGCGGAAACGGCGTAGCTTGCCTCGATGAGGCCGTAACGCACCCCCCGGATCATGGCCGTGTGGTTGGCAGGCTCGCCCAGAGGCGTGAATGTGAGGCCGGGCACGTCGGGAAGGGTCAGGGTGACGCGGTCGGCCAGCTGGGCGGAGTGGTAGACGGAGAGCTTGTAAAGGATCTCCTGGCCGGGATAGGCGGTTTCCATCTCCAGGGTGGCGGTGGCGAACACGGGACCGGAGCCGTCGGTTTCGCCCGACGGGGCCTTGCTCACCGTCAGGCTCAGGGAGTTGCTGCGGTAGGTGTTGCCGGCCGCGGTCACGGTGGCCGGGCCCAGGGTGAAGATGCCCGTACGCCGGGGGACGATCTCGTAAGAGTAGGACTTGCTCTTGCTGAAGCTGCCGTTCACGATGGAGATGCGCGAGGAGGCGCCGCCGCCCCGGACGATGAAGTCCCCCATGTTTTCCAGGGACGGCTCGCCGGCGTCCATGGTCCCGCTTACCGTGACCGTGAGGTTGGCCGACTCGCCCAGGTAGACCTCGGAGCGGTCCACGCCGAGCTCCACGGAGACGGACGCGGCCGCCGGCGCCGCCGCAGCGCACAGGATGGCAAGGGCTGCAGCCAGGAAGGCCGCCACGCCCCGCAACGGGATTTTCCCGTTATGGCAGGTTGGAGTCCTCATATCTCTCGCTTTACCAGTCTTTACCCGAAACCGGCGGCTTGCTCTCGGCTCCGTCGGTTCGGAACAGGAGCCGGGCCGGGTTTTCCTTCACGTTATTCACCAGGGCCTCGGCCCGGATGCGCTCCATGGCCTTGAGGTTCTGCTGGCCGGGAGCTTCCTCTCCCTGGGATTTCCGGGTTCCCTGCACGGTCTCCAGCTTTCCTTCGGAGTCCTGCTCCTCGGGCTTGGGCT
>JBFMHL010000118.1:0-8216 GCA_040753055.1 Thermodesulfobacteriota bacterium
TCCATGGAAGCAGGCTGCCAGGGCAGGCAGGAGGCAATGGCGAGAAAGGCGTTTTGTAGGTTGGCGCCAAGGAGCCTGGCCTTCCGAAAAGCCACCGGCACACGGCCCTGCTCCAGGCGCCGCGGCCCAACAAACATTGCATGCCGGACGACTCGTGAAGGGCATTTTATCCGAACCCGCCCCCATCCGTCTTTCTTCCCATCCTCCCCACCGCGCTGAACCTTTTCCACGCTGATTTTGTTGTCTTTGGCTCCCGCGCCAGGTAAGAGCTAACCTCAGATGTCTAACTCAGCCCTCCGGAGGTTTCATGCCAGGTCGCGTTTTGGAAATGGGTTCTCTCACCTACCCCGAGTTTCTCGCCTTGGACCGCGACAAGACCGTCGTGCTCCTGGCCGTTAGCCCCACCGAGATCCACGGGCCGCACCTTCCCTTGTGCACCGACTGGTTTCTGGCCACCGAAGCCGCCCGGAAGGCCGCGTCCCAAGTCCTTGCCCGGCTCCCGGACTACGACGCGCTCATCGCCCCCACCATCGCTCTGGGCTCGGACGTCATCCCCCTCCCCGGCTCCATCGGCATCCGCCCCAGGGTGCTCCAAGGCCTGGTGGCCGACGTGGGGAGCGCCTTGGCCCGGGCAGGGTTCCGCTATATCGCGGTCCTCTCCGGCCACGGCGGCCCGCGCCACAACGCCGCCATCGAGCTGGCCTGCCGGGAAGTGAACCGCAAGCACCGCGGCGCGCAAATGTTCTCGCCCACGGCCGAGCTCATCCACTACATTCTCCTGGGCTCTTTCCAGGAGGATCTTCAGGACCGGTGCCAAGGCCTGCTCCCGGAGGAGGACGTGCGCCGCCTCTGGCCATCGGACGTCCATGCGGGAGCGCTGGAGACCTCTCTGGGGCTCCTGTTCATGCCGGACCAGGTGCGCCCCGGATACCAAGTCCTTCCGCCGGTCGTGTTCGGAGAAAAGAAAGGCGCCAAAGCCTCCGCCGCCCGCTTGCTCTTCCGCATGGCGGGACGGCTCGTCGCGCTTTTCTCCGGCAAGGACGCGGGCTTCATGCGTCTTTTCTTCGACAACCTGTGCGAAAGCGCCCTGCTCTGGGCCGGCCCCCAAAAGAGCGAGATGCCGCTCTACGCCGGATACCCCGGCCTTGCCTCGGAATCCCTGGGAAACGCATACACGGAGATGATCGCCGAACGCGGGGCCGCGACGGTGGAGGAGGTGGTCGCCGGCCGAAAAACCGCCGCCGACACCTTCACCCCCCTCTCCCGCTCGTTCCTCATGCGGATGAGCATGTACCTGTAATTTTTGAAACTATCTCCCAAAAGCAAAAAAGGGCTTTTTACGGGGGAGGGGGGAAACCCCTTTTGAGGCAAAACTTCTTGGTGCGCGTCCAAGTTGGGCAGCTTGTAAAATGGGTTCCGGTTCGTGAACGCTGTGTCGCGGGCCTGGAAGAGTCGCTGTCCGGGGGCCGGCTTTACTTCCCTTCTTCCTCTTTGGAAAAAAACGAGAAGCAGGCCTTTCCGTAGCGGCGGGAGTCGGCAAGGAAAAGGCCCGGCGCGGCCGGGTGCTTGCCGCAGGGGTGCTCGCAGCAGATGAGGGCATCGGGGTTCAAGACTCCGGGCTCCGCCAGGGAGGCGAGCACGCCGGAGAGCACGTCCGTGTCGTAGGGCGGGTCCGCGAATACCAGGTCGAAGCCCGGCAACGGGCCGGCTGCGCTGGGGGCGAGAGGGCACACGTTGGCCGTGGGCTTGCGGCGGGGGACTTCCTTTCCGGGCTCCGGAACCGACCGCGCAAGGAAGCCCATGCCCCGGGCGGCGTCGTGAGCGCACACCGCGCTTTTCTCCCGCAGCCCGAAGCGCTCCAGGTTCTTGCAGATGTAGGCCGCGCAGTCCCGGCTGCGGTCCACGAACAGGCAAAAGGCCGCGCCCCGGCTCAAGGCCTCGATCCCCATGGCGCCGGTGCCGGCGAAAAGGTCCAGCACCCGCGCGCTCCGCACCCTCTGCCCCAGGATGGAGAAGATGGCCTCCCGCGCCCGGTCTGCCGTGGGCCGGACCGGCATGGCCGAAGCGATCGGTAAAAGCCTCCTGCCCCTGAGCTCACCCGCAATGATCCGCACGAAAACCTCGAAGAAAAGCACAAGATAAAAGCGAAAAAACGAAAAAAAGAAAAAGATCTTGCGGGGGAGGAGGGACAAACCCCTTTTGAAAAAGCTGGCTTTTCCCGGAATCCTACGGGGAGAAATTTTCGTCGCGAGACCGCGTGTAAAAACCAAGGGCAAGGAAACAGGCCTCATGGTCCCGCAGGCGTAGTTGTTCTACGTCGAGGGACTATCAGGCCGATGACGAAGCCCTTGGCTTTTCAAGCCAATCGCAGCAAAAAATTTCGACCCGTTGGGTTCCATACTCCCCCGCACCCCCTCTCCCCTTTTCCGCAAAACTTTTGGATGCATACCCCAAGGACTACGATTTTGGGGGAATAGCTCCCTAACGGGGGGGAAAAATGGGAGCCAAGTTCCGAAAACACATACTACGAGCGCAGGACCTCTTCAAGATGGAAGGGGCGGAGTCGGAGGAAAGAATTGATGTGCCATGCTTAAGAGATGGTGGATTGGGGTGTTCGGAAAAGGCATGCGGTGACCAGCGCCGCGCCGTTTCCCAGCAAGCCGGCAACGGAGTAGACCTTGGCGGTGGCGAGCTCCTCCTCGAAGGTCATGGGCGGCAGGATGGCGGGAAAGCGTTTGGCCAGCATGGTCTTTGTCGAGTTCGGGAGCAAAGCATGATAATAATAGAGCGATTAGACCCAGAAAGCGCAAACGGAAAAACCACAGTCCCATCAGGTGGTTATCAGGATGCTCTATCAAAATTAATAACCAACTCAGCCCCTCCTTTATCTCCAACTTTTTTAAAATCCTTTTGAGTCTTGTCGGTTCAGTTGCCTTGGCCATCGTACCATGGTAGACAAGGAAATCACAGCCTCCGAATGGAGGTCCCGTTAGTTCAAAAATTTTTCCTGAAAAAATAGTAAAGTTGCTATGTTAAGCCCATTCTCAGGGCAATGGTCTAGGGAGGAATATCGTGGATACATTCACCATCGCGCAATTGCTCTCAGGGGGCGCAGCCATAGCAGCAGGTACCTTTGCTCTTGTCAAATACAGTAATGCCAATGCCATAAGGGCACTTGAAGACCGACTGAAGCTCAAGGATGATAGAATTCACGATTTTGAGGAGAAAATAGACGCGCTCCAAGTTCAGATTGGAGATAGGACTCCCACTGCCACCGTTTATTTGCCAGCGATAGGAACCACCGAGGAGATCAATAATCCTAAGGCGCAAGAAATTGCGAAAGAAATTGGTGAACTCGAATCCAAGCGAGATCAACTGCTCTCCCAGTTAGCGAGCCTTGCAACAGTGAGTTTGGACCCTCGGAGTGAGCTTTCTGGTCTATTGGCGCAGTTGGAATCCAATGACCAAGAGGTTCGCAGCAAGGCAATTGATGGATTGATGGAGCTAAAGGATCCATTATCATTCCCTGCGCTGGTTGATTTCCTTATGAAGCATCCAGATGAGTCGATTAGCCGGAGAAATCCGCCTATAAATAAATGGTTTTCAACACTTATCGCCGCGGATAGCCAAAAAGGCGTAGAGTTCGTTGTATCGCAAATAGAGAGTGATCAACCTGGCTGGGCTGATGTCGCACTCACAACAATACGATACGAACTCGACAGATCTGAACTGATTGACGCAGCGATTCCATCCTTGGAAAGTGTTGCTCTTAGGCATCCATCGCCCACGACTCGTACAAAAGCAAAAATATTAATACAGCATCTAAAGGAAAAGAAGAAGCAACACGAGGAGAGGGAGAAGCGATACGAAGAGATTGAGAAATCTGAAAGAGAATTTGAGAATACTATGGCACAACTGAAAGCTGAAAACAAAGCTCTCCAGACTCAGATAGAGCAAAGGATAGACAACAGCAAGGAAAGAGGAACCGAGATTCCGAGCGAATTTTGTATTATATCAGCGCTGAAAAATAATGGCTTAAACAAATTGGCCCATTTTATTATTCATAATGGGCGTACTATTACAGTATGGAATACGGGGGCTATGATAGCAGAAGAGTACGCTTCTAATCCAAAATGCCGCGAAGGTTGCATCAGTGCTCTAAAGCAAATTTTGGAAACCACCAAATTTATTTCCAAACCTTCTCGTGCTTTTTTGCTTTTCTTATTGGGCCAGATGAACACTGACATAGGCGAAGAGAGTGAAGGAAAAAGATGCTTCTTAGCCGCTCGCGAACTCAGCGAGGATACAGTGGATTTTCTCAAAGAGCAAAAGGAAGCCTTTAATATTATGAGTTTTGCTCCCAAAATCCGTGCAGAATAAAACTGATCGGTTCACCAGCGTCGACTATATAATAAATCTCCAGTTCATACTCGGGAGCCGTCAACATCTGGGAGGTCCGCCCTTCGCTTTTCTGTGTCACCGCTCATCTGTTGGAGCTTTTCCAAGGCGGCTATAGCACTATCGCGCTCGGCTTTCAGTCTTCCTTTCAGCCAATCTCGCCCTCATTCGCTTCAGGCAAATTTTCTTCTCATCCTGCTCAAACTCAACATAGCGCCAGAAACAGCTGAGTCCCACAGAACTCCCGCTTTTTTTCCTCTTTGCGGCAAGGTCGGTTACTGCATTCCGGCGCGATCCAGGCTGCGGTACTGGATCGCCTCGGCCACGTGTTTGGGCTTGAGGGAGATGCTGGCATCCAAATCGGCGATGGTGCGTGCGATCTTGAGCACCCGGGTGTAGCCCCGCGCCGAGAGCCCCAGGCGGTCCACCGCGGCTTCCAGGAGCTTTCGGCCGGTCTCGTCCAGGGAGCAATGGGCTTTCAGGTGCCGGCTTCCCATCTGGGCGTTGCAAAAGACCTTCTTCCCGGAGAAGCGTTTGGCCTGGACTGCTCGGGCCGCGGCCACGCGCCTGCGGATTTCGGACGAGGGCTCGGCGCTGGCGGTTCCGGCCAGGTCCTTGTAGGCCACTGCCGGCACCTCCACGTGGATGTCCATGCGGTCCAGCAGCGGGCCGGAGATGCGGGAGCGGTACTGCTGGATCTGGCCGGGAGTGCAGGAGCAGGTGTGGCGGCGGTCGCCCAGGTGCCCGCAGGGGCAGGGGTTCATGGCGGCCACCAGCATGAAGGAGGCGGGGTAGGTGACGGCCAGGGCCGCGCGGGAGATGGTCACCTGGCGGTCCTCCAGGGGCTGGCGCAGGACCTCCAGCACGTGCTTCTTGAACTCGGGGAGCTCGTCCAGGAACAAGACGCCGTTGTGGGAGAGGCTCACCTCTCCGGGGCGGGGGATCTTGCCGCCGCCGATGAGCCCCGCGTCGGAGATGGTGTGGTGGGGCGCGCGGAAGGGCCGGGCGGTAACCAGCGCCGCGCCGTTTCCCAGCAAGCCAGCAACGGAGTAGACCTTGGTGGTGGCCAGCGCCTCCTCGAAAGTCATGGGCGGCAGGATGGTGGGCAGCCGTTTTGCCAGCATGGTCTTGCCCGAGCCCGGAGGGCCCAGCATGACCACATTGTGGCCGCCGGCGCAGGCCACCTCCAGGGCGCGCTTGGCATACTCCTGGCCGTAGACCTCGGAGAAGTCGCTCTCCGCCTCGCCGGGCCGGGCCGCGAACAGGGCCTTCACGTCCACGGACTCGGGCTCGATGTCCAGGGCGCCGCGGAAGAAATCCACGGCCTGGGACAGGAACGAGACGGGAAGGACCTTTACGCCGGTGACCACCGCGGCTTCGGCGGCGTTTTGCATAGGCACCACGACGCCCGCCATGCCCGCCTGCCGGGCGGCCACGGCCATGGGAAGGGCTCCGCGCACGGCCTTGACCCGCCCGTCCAAGGAAAGCTCGCCCAGGAGCAGATAGCCGGAGAGCGCCTCCTCCTTCACGACTCCGGTGGCCGCCAGGATGCCCATGGCCATGGGCAGGTCGAAGCCTGTTCCTTCCTTCTTGATGTCCGCGGGGGCCAGGTTCACGGTGATGCGGTCGTCGGGGAAGTCGTAGCCGCTGTTGGTGAGAGCGCTCTTCACGCGCTCCCGGCTCTCCCGCACCGAGGCCTCGGGAAGGCCCACGGTGGTGAAGGACGGCAATCCGGGGGCGATGTCCACCTCCACCTCGACGGGCAGGGCGTCCACGCCGATGACGCTGCCGGAGATCACCTTGGCAAGCACTCGCACCTCCCGTTGCGGGCAGCCGACCCTTCCCGCCGTCATTAAAAAAGGGGCTTTTCCCCGCCGGGACACCGGGGAAAAAACAACCTGGGTTCCTGGAGAGGACATAGCGCGATTGTCATAATTCCTGTCGGATTGGGCCGGCCCAAACCATCAGCGCGCCAAGCGCACGGAAAAATCGGACCGGTCGGTAATGGTGACAAATATAATATACTGTAAGGGGAGACCGCCCCTGTGCGCAAGAGCGGTGGGGAAAAAATCTTTTCTTGGGGCATACAAAGGAAAGAGGAGGATACGGAAAGGCTACTTGCCCAGGGCGTTCTCGGCCGCCAGGCGGACCGCCTGGGCCACGGAGTCGGCGGTGCGCCGGTCGTGGGCGTCCAGCCCCCCCAGGCCCCGGGCGATCTCTTCCCCGGAAAGCGTTGCCGCGCGGGAAAGCTCCCGGCCTTGGCAAAGCTCCACGGCCATGGACGCGCTGGCCAGCGTCGCGGCGCAGCCCGACGAGACGAAGCCGGCCTTTTTCACCCGGCTCGCCTCCACCATGAGGAAGAACTCCACGGGCCCGCAGGTGCCCTGGATATGGGAGCTTCCGTCCGGGTTCTCCATGCGGCCGAAGCCCACGGGGTTTTTCCAGCGGGCAAAGACCTGGGGAGACAGGGTCTCCCGGGCATCGCGGTCCACCTCCTCCTGAAGGCTCGCGGCTATCTCATCCAGGCTCTTTGCCATGATCCGGGCTCCTTTTTCCCGGCGGGCCGTCAGTTGGCCCTTCCCTGGCGCGCGATGAAGTCCAGGTGCCACGCCGCGCCTTGGTGGTCGGGGTCCAGCGCGAGGGTGGTCTTCAGGTCGGAGACGGCGCGGGAGGACCCGGTCTGGTCCACCAGGATGTAGCAGAGCGCCCGCCGGTAGTAGGCATCGGCGAAGCCGGGATAGAGCTCGATGGCCCGCGAGAAGTCCGGCAGGGCCTTGGCGCAATCGAAAAGCCGGGACTCGGCCATTCCCCGGTAGTAGAAGGCCTGGTAGGAGTCGGGCCGCTGCTTGACGGCTGCGGAGAAGCTCTCGATGGCATCGGTGACGTCCTGCTCCCCTTCCCCGCTCAAAAGCTCCTTCCCCTTTTGCATGTTTTCATCATAGGAGGGTCCGGAGCAGGCGCCCGCGAAGAGGAGGGCCGCAAGGAGGGAAACCGGGAGGACTCTTCGTAGAATCTTGGCTGGCATGTCTACTCCGTGACTTCGGCAATATTGAGGCGGCGCAGGGCCCTTGGCAGGTCGGCCGCGCCGGACGCGTCACCCCAGGATGCCCACCGCCAGTGCGGCCAGGGGGATGCCCAGGCCAATGGCCAGGACCGCCCCGAAGATGGGCAGGAAGGCCATCATGGCCTCCCCGGACAGGTAGTGGCGCTCCTCCTGCTGGCGCGTTCCGGAAAGGATGTCCGCCAGGCTGGCTCTTCGGGGCAGGATCAAGGGAGCGAGGAACAAAATCACCACGCTTGCATAGGATATCGCATAGCCGATGAAGCGCAGGAACATGGCCCCGGCCCCGGCAGGCTCGTCCTTACGGCGCATCACCTCGATCCCCGCCGTCCTCTGGCCCAGGGTGCGGCCCGAGAAAAGGGGCACGATGAGGAAGAAGAGCAGGAAGGAGAGGAGGGCCGCCGCGGCCCACCCCAGGGCGATCTGGATGGGGGCGTTGGTGAAAAGCATCAGGAACTGCTCGGCCAGGGTTCCGTCCGCGGAGGCGGGGCCGTATAAAAGCCTCCAGGCCAGGCCGGCCACGGGAAGCAGCAGGCCCCAGAGGCAGAGGAGGCAGCACAGGTCGCAGATGCAGGCCAGGATCCGCCGGGACATGGGCGCCGGCCGGGAGGCGACGCTCTGATCCGCCGCATCATCCGCGTCCTGCTCCTGGACGATCTTCTTCGGCTTTGTGCCGGGCTTCTCCCCGGAAGCGGGGGGGGCGGCCGCGGCCGATTTTTTCTCCTGGGCCTTGGCCGGGGCGGGGGCCTTCTCGGGG
>JBFMHL010000119.1:0-56857 GCA_040753055.1 Thermodesulfobacteriota bacterium
TCTCGTCCTTGGTGTAGCGCTTCTCGATCTGAAGAGCGAGAAGCGCTTCCCGGAGCTTCCGGGTGACGCTCTTCTCCGGAGTCAGGAAGAGGGTCTTGGCCAACTGCTGGGTGATGGTGCTTCCCCCCTGGACAAAACCGCCGGCCCGGATGTCGTGGTACAGGGCGCGGCTTAAGCCTTTGAGGTCCACTCCAATATGGTCGTAGAAAGTGCGGTCCTCGGTGGCCAGAAGGGCCTGCACCAGCATTTTCGGCACCCGGGAAAGGGGCACGGGGTCGCGCCGCTCCACGAACCAGCGCGCCAAGAGCACCCCGTCTCCGGAGTAGACACGGGTCACCGCGGGAGGAACGTGGGTGGCCAGCATCTGGACCTGGGGAAGGTCCGAGATGAGGTTCAGGTAGAGCCCGGCCGAGAAGCCCGCCACGCATCCCAGGATGATGGCTGCGGCAACGCCCAGCACAAGCCTTTTTTTCGGTCGTTTCTTCATGTCACCAGGCGATCCTGCCGGAAAGGTACAAGCCCAGCGCATACAGCATGAAGTTTCCGCCGGCGTGCAAGGTTATGGGCACGACCAGGTTTTTTTCCTTTTCATAACTAAGCCCGAACAGGAGCCCGCCCACGATCTGCGTGTAGGGTGCGGCTCCGTGAATGAAGGCGAAAAGCGCCGTGGAAACGATCAGGGCAAGCGCCAGCCCCCACCTGCGCAGGAACCCGAACACAAGCCCGCGGAAGATGATCTCCTCGCTGATGCCGGCCACCACGGTGCCGGCAAAGAGATAGGACGCAAGCGCTTCCCAGTTTCCGAACCCGGGCAGGCCCCCGGCAAAGGCCCGCCTCAGAGGGAAATGCCACACCAGCACCAGCGCGGCCCCAACCGCGGCCACCAGCACCAGGAAGCACAGGCCCCAGAGGATGCCCCGCAGGATGCCCGGCAGGATGCCCTTCCGCCTCAGCCCCAGGGAGGAAAGCCCCGGCCGGAAGCGCGCGGCCAGCAAGAGGACGCACCCCGTTTCCAGGGCCCGCAGCAGGATGACCTTGGTCCAGAGCGCGGTCACGGTTTCCGGAGGCGTCGGGACAAGCGCCGCCAGGACCTCCAGGCTCGCGATGACGCCCAGGGAGAGAAAGAAGAAGCCTGCGGAAACCCTGGGTCTGTCCGCTACTGGTTCCATCCCATGCCCTTTGCGGTCTGATAGGCGTACCACTGAACGTACCAGTGGGGCGAAGTCTTCAAAAGGGAAAGAATGTTCTCCTGCAGACCGCTCTCCCCTCTTGCCTTCAAGGAGTGCATGGCGAGACAGACCACGTTGGGGTTTGAATCGGCAAGAAGGTTCGTCAGCATCGTGGTGGCATCGGCGCAGGGAAGGCTGCCCAGAGCCTTCACCGCCCATCTGCGCTCCGCAATGTTCCCTTCGTTCAGAAGCTTCTGGAATGCCGGCAAACCGCAGACATCCTCGTGCATCTGGATGGCGTTCCGCAACCCCGCGATCCTCTCGCTGGGATTTTCCGAAGCCATGAGCACCTTGGGATCGCCCGTGTTCTTCATCTCCTTTACGGAGCGCTCCAGGGGAAACCACAGCCCCAGGTTCATGACCAGGCAAAGAACTCCGGCCAGGACCATCGCCGCCTTTTGGTTCAAAAACCGGGTGAGGGCGAAGCAGAATGCCCCGTAGAGATAATAATACCAAAGCAACGGAAATCCCAGGACCAGGCAGGTTAACGTCAACAGCCGGAAGACGGGGTAGCGGTCCAGGGCGTCATGAAACTTTCCCACGGAGGGAAGCGGCCGCTGCACAAACTCGCGCAGCGGCATGGTGACCTTGGTCTCGCCATTATGGATGAACGAGAGCTCCTGCCCGTTCAGGGCGAGGACGAGGTCCGCCGGGCCTTGGGCCTTGAGCACCACGTAGTCCGCCGTGGCAAGGGCCCGGGTAAGCGAAGCCTTCACGTTCTCCTGTATCGAGTCGGAGAGAACCGCGGTCTTCTCCTGCTTCTGGCCCAGGGTCTTGAAGGGCTCCGCGGCATAGAGGGTATACCGGTAGTAAAGATCATTGACCGTCACGCCCACCTTGCTTTGCAAGAGCACGTCGTCGCGCAGATTGTCGAAGATGTGCTTGCCCAGGCTCGAAGCGATGAGCATCCACAACACGGCGGAAACGACGATGGGAGCGACGAAGAGAAGCCCCGTAAGCCAAGTGAGTTTCAGGGGAGACCTGCGGGCCCTCCACAAGGAAACCGCGGCAACGGCCGAGGCGATGCAAAGAACGATCAGGCTGGGATAGGGAACGAATCCCCTCAGGTTGAGGGCGATCACCAGAAAGACGGCGGGGATCGCGTAAACAACGGCGCGCACGACTCCAAAACGGCCGGGATTTTTTCCCAAAACAAGCCAGGCCCAAAATCCGAAGAAGAGCGAAAGCCCCGCCCCGATGCTGAGCGTGAAAAAAAAGGCGCTCTTCAACGCCAACCAAAAACTCCCCAGGAGGGGCCACATCGCCTCATTGGGCACCACCGTGAAGCCCTGGGAGGAGAGAAGCTGCACCTTGGCGAGCAAGGCCCGATTGGATGACCAGATCCAAAGGGCCGCCGTCGCATGGCATGCCAAAAGCCCTGCCGCCACTGCCTGAGGGTAGGCGAAAAAAAAACTGAAGCGCCTGCCGGACTCCTGTTTTTTCATACCCCTTGCACCCTTATGAAACGATTGCCGGAATGTGAAGGCGAAGCGCGCCGGTGGGAAACCATCAGCGCGCCACGCGCCCGTAAAGAGCAAACCGGACAGCACTCATGATCAGCGCTGGAAACGATTAACAACAAAAGGACAGGATTTTGCGGGGGAGGAAAAACCCCTTTAAAAAAGCTGGATTTTTTCCCCCTCCCCCGCTCACCCTCCCCTTTTTCCACAAAACTTTTTGATACGTGTCCAATACGGCTGCTTTGTGGCTGCTGGCTGAAAATCAGGTACCAAAACTCTTTTTAAGAAAAGTCCTACTATAGTTTGGCCGCAAAAGAAAATCGGGGCCCGCCCCCCTGTGGGGGTGAGCCCCGATTCATGCATCCATACCGGGACGTCCTTTACATGGTGGCTGCTTCCTTCTTCACGCCCAGGGCGATCTTGTACAGGATCGTCACGACAAGCGCTCCGATGGCGTAGATCCCCACCGAGATCATCAGCTCGGGAGCCGTGGGCGCATACTCGGACACGTGCTCCAGGGGGTTGGGAATGAAACCGGCGACCACCATGATGAGGCCCTTCTCGATCCAGGTGGCGGCGATCAGGGTGACCAGTGCGACCACCAGCACCTTGATGTTGTTGCGCCACTTGGGCACCACCAGAAGGACCAGGGAGAAGACGGCCAGCACCACCACCGCCCACATGAAGGGGGTGAGGAAGTGCTTTCCGTCCAGGCCCGCGAACAGGTAGACAAAGGTATGCTCATGCCCCGGGATGCCCGAGTAGAACGACGTGAAGAGCTCGAGCAGCAGGAAGAACACGTTTAGGAGCATGGCGTAGGTGATGATGATGGAAAGCCCCTTGACGGCCTTTTCGCCCGGATCGAACTTGGCGATCTTCTTGAGCGCCAGCATGATCAGCAGCAGAATGGCCGGACCGGAGCAGAACGCCGACGCCAGGAAGCGAGCGGCCATGATGGCGGTGAGCCAGAAATGCCTGCCCGGAAGGCCCGCGTACAGGAAGGCCGTAACCGTGTGGATGGAGAATGCCCAGGGGATCGAGATGTAGATGAGCACCTTCACCCACTTGGGCACCACGCTCCTCTTGTTCTCGGCCTGCAGCACCATCCAGCCCACCACCAAGTTCAGGAGCATGTAGACGTTTAAGACCACCATGTCCCAGAACAGGATGGAGTTGGGCGTGGGGTACAAAAACACGTTCAGGACGCGCATGGGCTGGCCCAGGTCCACGAAGACGAAGAGGCCGCACATGACGATGGCCGCCACGGCCATGAACTCGCCCAAGATGGTGACCTTGCCGAAGGCCTTGTGGTTATGCAGGTAGTACGGCAGGACCAGCATCACGCCCGAGGCCGCAACGCCCACGAGGTAGGTGAGCTGCGCGATGTAAAAGCCCCAGGAGACGTCCCGCGTAAGGCCGGTGACACCGAGGCCGTTCTGCAACTGGTACAGGTAGGTGAGAAAGCCAGCGCCGATGACGGCCAGCAGGCAGACCACCCAGGTCCAGTATCCTTTTCCGCCGGTTAACGCCTTCTCGATCATTGCGACCTCGCTAGATAATATAATAGACCTTGGGCTGGGTGCCCAGCTCCGGTTTTCTCCGGATGGTGAAGTTGGCGCGCAACGCCTGGCTGACTACGGATGAAGGATCTTCTAAATCTCCGAAGAGCAGCTCCCCGTTCTGGCAGGCTTCCACGCAGGCCGGAAGCTGGCCGATGGCCAAGCGTTCCGCGCAGAAGTTGCACTTTTCCACCACGCCCTTGGTGCGCGTGGGGTAGTTGGGGTCCGGATTCTCGAGATACTTGCGGGGGTCTTCGAAGTTGAAGCTCCGCGAGCCGTAGGGGCAGCCCGCCATGCAGAAACGACAGCCGATGCAGCGGTGGTAGTCCATCATGACGATGCCGTCCGCCCGCTGGAAAGTGGCCTTAGTGGGGCAGACCCTTACGCAGGCGGGGCTCTCGCAATGGTTGCACAGGACCATCAAGGGGGTCCGGGAAACCTCCGGGGGAAGGTGCTCGCCTCCCTGGCCCGGGAACGCGTTTTCAAAATGCTCTTCCCAGATCCACTTGATCTCGTGCTTCTCGTTGGGAATCTCCGGGATGTTGTGAGCGGCCCGGCAGGCGGCCGCGACGGCCTGGCGCGACTCTTCGGTGAACTTCTTGACGTCCACCACCATGGCCCACTTCCCCGCGCGCAGAGCGGCCGCGTCGGGGGCGGCGCTCTTGGGGGTCGGCAGGACGAGGTCCATGGCCAGCGCGTCCGTGGCCGGCTTGACGGCAAGGCCCGCAGCGCAGGCACCGGCGATTTTCAGAAATGTCCTTCTCGTGCTGTCCATGAAGTTATTCTCCTTCGGCTTTTTTCGGCTCGACATGGCAGTTCCAGCAGTAAGGCGTAACGCTGGCGTAGTTGTGGCACCGGTCGCAGAAGTCGGCCTTGTTGGAGTGGCATTCCATGCAGGTTTTGGAAAGGCTCATGGGGTAGAGCTCACCGTTGTAGCTCGCGGTGTAATCCGCGCGGCGCACGTCGGCGGTCCGCCATTCGTTCAAGATCACCATGTGCTCCGACTTCATGTACTCCGTGGGCATGAGACAGGTGACCGTCCCGTCCTCGGAAGCCGCCTTGAGCTCGTTGATCTTGGGCGTGTCCAGGCTGGGCTTGGGGGCGGGAACCGCCTTCGCCCCGTTGAACCAGAAGGGGAAGGTGAAGACCACGAAGAAAATCACGAGCCCCGTAATTATTTTCCCTGTATTATACATCGCTATTCTTCCTCCTCCTCCATGCCCGGAAGGGGTTCGCCGCGCAGGTTGGTGGTTCGGGGGCTCTCGCCGGGGAGCACCAGGGCGTTTGCCACCAGTTCATGCACGCCGGTTACGCGCATGCCGGGGGTCCAGTAGTCCAGGGACGTGGGAATGGCGGCGCGGTCAATGGCGCAGATGGTGGCCACCGTGTTGACGCCGAACTTCTCCCGCACGTGAACGACCGCGTTGGCCCGGGGAAGCCCGCCGCGCAGCCGGAGCTCGATGTCCTCGCCCGCGTTCAGGCCCGATCCGGATCCGCAGCAGAAGGTCTTCTCGCGGATGGTGGACTCGGGCATGTCGTAGAACCGGTTCACCACGTTCTTGATTACGTAACGCGGCTCCTCGAAGAGTCCCATGCCCCGGGCGGGGTTGCACGAGTCGTGGAAGGTGACGCAGAGGTCGTCGTTCCGGGAGACGTCCAGCTTGAGCTTGTTGTGCTTGATGAGGTCCGCCGTGAACTCGGTGATGTGGACCATCTTGGTGGAGGAGGCGTTCTTGAACTTGGTTCCCGTGATGGGGGAAACCGGGACCTCCAGGTGGTCCGCCGGGCCGTTCATGGTGTCCATGTACTGGTGGATGACGCGCCACATGTGGCCGCACTCGCCGCCCAGGATCCACTTCACGCCCAGGCGCTTGGCCTCGGCATACATCTTGGCGTTGAGGCGCTTCATCATCTCGTTGCTGGTGAAGAACCCGAAGTTGCCGCCTTCCGAGGCGTAGGTGCTCCAGGTGATGTCCAGGCCCATGCTCTCCAGGTAATGGAAGAGCATGAGGTAACCCATGGCGGTGTAAGTGCCGGGATCGGCGAACACGTCGCCCGAGGGGGTGACGAACAGGATCTCCGCGCCCTTGCGGTTGAAGGAGGGCGTTACCCGGACTCCCGTGATCTCCTCGATGTCGTCGGTGAAGAAGTCCAGCATGTCCTTGAAGGCGTGGGGCTGGATGCCCAGGTGGTTGCCCGTGCGGTAGCAGTTGGCCACCGGCTGCGCGATCCAGTCGATGTTTAGGCCCAGAAGGTTCAGAAGCTCGCGTGCGATGATGGTGATCTCGGCCGTGTCAATGCCGTAGGGACAGAAGACCGAGCAGCGGCGGCACTCGGAGCACTGAAAGAAGTAGTACCACCACTCCTTGAGCACGGCCTCGGTGAGCTTTCGGGCGCCGACCATCTTGCCCAGGATCTTGCCCACCAGGGTGTAGTCCCGGCGGTAGACGGAGCGCAGAAGCTCGGCGCGCAGCACGGGCATGTTCTTGGGGTCGCCGGAACCGATGAAGAAGTGACACTTGTCGGCGCAGGCGCCGCAACGCACGCAGGTGTCCATGAAAAGCTGGAGGGAGCGGAAACGATGCAGCCGGTCCCGCAGGCCGTCGGTCACGATCTCGATCCAGTTGGCCGGAAGGCCCCAGTCCTTGTCCTCCGGGTTCCAGTCCCGCCCGTAGGGCAACCCCACGTAGTCCAGGCTTTTGGCCTTGGCCGTGTAGCAGTAGATGCCCTTGCGGATCACCGCCGGGGTGTCCATCCACGCCGTGGCCGGGGGCTTCGGCGCTATGGTGGCGATCATTTCCTTGGTTTTGACGACATCGTCAGCCATGGTTTCTCCTTAAAGATAAAAAGGCTTTCAAGAGGCCTTTACGAGTGCTTCGGGATCCCTACGCTTCGTCCGAGGCATCCTCGGGCAGCGGTTTGTCCACGGGCAGGCCGGCTTCCACCATCTTCTCCCGGAACTCGTCCTCGTACTCCTCGTAGGTATGGGTGTGCACCTTGGGGTTCCAGGGGTTGATGTGCCGAACTTCCCGCGTGTTGCAGGTCATGTTCCGGGTGGGGCTCATCCAGACGCCGCCCATGTGCATGAGCTTGGAGAAGGGGAAATAGGCGATGAGGCTGCAAACCAGGAACAGGTGGAGGTAGAACAAAAAGCCGATGCCTGCCGGAACCACCGGCTGGAAGGTGGCGATTCCCATGATCAGGGTCTTCACGTCCACGATGGGGACCTTGAAAATGTAGCGCATTAGGATGCCGGAGGCGGCGATTCCCATGATGAGGAAGAGCGGGAAGTAATCATTGGGAAGCGAGATGTAACGAACATTGGGAAGGATCAGGCGGCGGAGGAACAGGTAGGTGGCCGCGCCCAGCAAAGCGAAACCGGAGATCATGACCACCGGGAGCCCCACCTGGAGGAAGCCGTCCAAGGTTTCCAGGAGCTTCACCGGACCGATGACCGGCTCGGTGAAGAAGCGCAGGTGGCGCAGCACCACCACCAGGAAGGACCAGTGGAAGACCAACGCGAAGAACCACAGCCACTGCGTCGAGCCATAGGTGATCTTGGGGCCGTCCTCCACCCGGGAGGTGGAGTTGCGCAGCAGGCTGCGGAAGCAGAAGACCTCGAAGAACATGCGGCCCGCCACGCCCGCGGTGGTGGAGGGGCACTCCAGCTTGCTGTCCTTGATCCACGAAAGGGAGCGCTGCTGGCCGCAGGTGGTGGGAATGGCGAAGGGCACCGGCGCCCTGCCCCACTTGACTACCCGGTAGATGAAGCCCGCCAGGAAGATGACGATGGCCGCATAGGGCACGGCAACGCCGAAAAGGAAGTGCAACTGCGGCACGTATCCGCCGATGGCGCCTATGGCCGCGAGCACGGTCACAGCTATCGCCGCCACTATCAGGGAAATCCAGACGTTCATGAACCCTTCCTCGCTTGTGCTTTTAGGTATGTTCCGGGCCGGGCTCCTGCGGGTGAGTGGCCGGTAAGCCGCGACGGCCGCTCCTCAAGGAACCCGAAAACCGCTTCCCCGCGTTGTATAAACGGTATCGGCCGGTCCAACGGCCCATCCCCCATGCCAACGCCCCGCGGCCTGCTTCAGCCTTCCGGGGCCTCCTCCCCCTTCTTGCATCCCTCGCCCGAACCGGAAAGCTCCGGGATCTCCGCCACCAGGCCGGCACGGACCATGGCCGAGTGGGAAAGCTTACGAAGTTCGTTGATCCGGATGTCGAAAATTTTTTCCCGGCACCTGACGTATGCATCCAGGCCCGCCAGGGCGACCGCGTCTATCCTGCGGTCTATCGCCCTCCAATCCGGATCGCCGCCGAGCTTTTTCGCCAGGGGCGCGACCTCCGCAAAAACGATGTCCTTGAGGTCGAAGAGAAAACGCATGGCCGCGCCCGGAGCAAATCCCTGAACTGCGCGGACCTTGATCAGATCATCCAGGAACTGCATGGCCTCCTGGCTCTTTTCGTTCTCCCCGCTTCCTTCCAGGATGATGTCCAGGACTCCGGAGAGCCCTACGGAGATCCTTTTTCCCACCGGGTTGGCAAAGGGGTCTTTCTGCGACTTGAGGAACCTAACGGTTTCCTGGGGGTAGCTGGCCAGCACGTGGTCGCGCCACCGCTCCAGAATCGCTGCCCTTTTGCTTAAGAAAAGCTCTTTTGAATCCATCGCGGATTTCACTCGGCCGGGCGTGCCGGAACGCTTGCCCTGACCCCGGTGAGGCTATCGCGCCATGCGCCCCTGCGGGCCCCGGCTCCCGGATTAGCCTTGTGCCCGTCCGGCGCGAATTGCGCGTAACAACTTGAATTAAGTAAAAAAACAGCCTATTTTCCAGGCTTTTCCCATCACCCGGCGAAGTTAAACGAAGCACATAGCACTGTCAAGAAAAAACGGTTTGAAAACCTGCGCCGTTTCTTGCTTTAAGCTTTCGGCAGGAAAAACTAGGTAAGCCCGCGGCCGCCTCGGAGGCTAGAATTTTTTCCCTCCCGGCCCTCCCCTTTCCACTCGAAAAAGAATTGAGCCCCGCCGCCGCTTCTGTTACATCCAGATGCATCATCTGAAATTCTAGCATTCCATTCATCCAAGGAAGCCCAACGTGAAGATCCATTTCATCAAGGCACGCGACCTGCCCGACCTTTGGTTTTCCGCCGTGAACGACATCCTGGACCACGGCCGCCGCTTCGTTATTGACCGCGGCTCCTATGCGGGCCAGACACGGCTCGAGTACGACTACTTCATGGGTCATGTCACCTACCCCCGCACCGAGCCCCTGCTTCCGGACATCCCCCCCCATCTGGGCATCCCCAACCCCGTGGACCCGGGCTACATTTACGGCGGCGAAGGCTACGACTGCTCCTACCTGGAGTATCTCATGAGCCCGCGCAAGGCCCCGGGGGAGTCCTATACCTACGGCGAAAGGCTTACCAAAGCACCTCTCCGCGGCGATAAATTAAACTGGTACTTGAATAAAAATACCGAGATCCTGGATATCCGCAAGCCCGACGGCAAGGTGGTCTTCGAGGAGAACGGCGAGATCTTCCTAAACCAGATCGAGTGGGTCATCGAAACCTACAAGGCCCACGGGCACCGCAACAACCAGATGGTGCTCCAGGTGGCCCACCCCTCCGACTGCGCGCTCCTGGACCCGCCCTGCCTCCGGCATATAGACACCCGCATCCAGGACGGGACCCTCCATTTCTTCGTCTACTTCCGCTCCTGGGACCTCTGGGCCGGGCTTCCGGCCAACCTGGCGGGCATCCAGCACCTCAAGGAGTACATGGCCGGCGCCATCGGCGTGGAGGACGGCCAAATGGTCGTGGAATCCAAGGGCCTGCACCTTTACGGCTACGCCGAGCAGCTGGCGCGCCTGCGGTGCCTGAAAGACTGAGAGGAAAGAATAAATTTCCCCAACTCCCTGCTTCAGGCAGAAGCCGGGGGGAAGGTTCGTGCAACCCCTTTCCTTTTTTGTTTTCAAACTAGAGCGCATCGCCCCTCTTTGCCCCTTCAGGAGCCATCATGGCGGCCTCCCGTATTCCTGCCGTCTTTTTCGACGTCTACATGGAAGCCTTCTCCCGCATCATCGTGCCGGAGATTCACCTTGTCTGCAGATACTTAGGAAGGCTGAACCCGGAACTGCTGCGGAAAGCCCTGCGCCTCGCGCTGGACGCCGAGCCCGTTGCCGGATGCCGCTATGTTCGGCGCTTCATCGCCCCCTACTGGGAGCGCTTGAGGCCCCAGGAGCTTGACACCGACCAACTCGTGATGGAGGACAAGGTCTCGGAGAGCCGATTCGAAGAACGGCTCGTCCGGGAGTTTCTGAGCCGGAAGCTTCCCGAAACGGGACCCCGCGCCGCGGCGATGCTCATTTCCGCTCCCGGCGGGGACACGCTGGTGCTCAAGGTGGACCACCGCATCGCCGACGCAGCCGCCGTGAAGGCCTTTTCCTATGGCGTGTGCAATACCTATCGAAAGCTTTCCCGGGACCCCGGTTTCGTCCCGGCCCCCAACAAAGGCCCCCGGGGCGTGGATCAAATCCTCTCCCGGATCCCCCGGAAAAGCGGGCCGAAGATGCTCGCCCTGGCCCTCGAGGAAGCAAGGAGCACGGCCAAGCCATTCGCCACCCTCACCTTCTCCGGCCAGGGGAGGGAAGAAGGACGGCCTTCCTTTGCACTGCGCACCTGGGATCGGGAATGGACGGCCCGGGCCCTGGAAAAGGCCCGCATGCACGAGGCCACCGTGAACGATCTCATGCTGGCCGCCTATCTCCGGGCGCTCACCCAGGAAACCGGCTGGAAGCCCGGGCGCGCGCTCCGCATCATGGGCACCGTGGACGTGCGGCGCTATCTTCCCGGCCATGCGCTTCCCGGCATGGCGAACCTCTCCAGCATGTACTGCCTGAACTTGGAATACATTCTGGGAGACGATTTCTCCCAGACGCTCGTACGCGTGAAAACCCTCATGGACAAGGCCAAGGAAAACTTCCTGGGACTTCCCCTGATGGTGGGAGGAATGATGCTCATCGGGCTTCTTCCCGCCGGCCTGAAAATGCCCGCCGTAGCCGGCCCCTTGCTCGTGGGGGGAAAAAAGGACAACTTCCCGCCCGGATACACCAACCTGGGCGTCCTGGAACCGGACCGGCTTTCCTTCGAAGGAGAAAGACCCGTCCAGGCCTTCTGCGTCACGCCCGCGGCCCGGCCGCCCTTTTTCGTGCTTGGCTTTTCCGGATTTTCAGGTACCCTCACCGTATCCGCGGGCACCTTTTCCTCCGCCATGCCCGCCGGCCGGGTCGAGTCGCTGGTGGACCGCATGGGGCAGGAGCTTTTCCATTGAGCAAGCACCGCCGAGGAGAAAAGCTGGGATGGCTCCTGGGCTGGACCGGAAGCTTTTTATGGCTGGGCCTGTTTTCCGGCTGGCAGATGGCGGCGGGAAAGACCTTTGCGGGCCTCTCCGGATCGGGGCTCTTTGCGCTGTCGCTGGCAGTGATCGTATGGCTCTGCCCCTGGCGGCATCCCGCAACGCGCTACTGGAAGCTCATGCTCCCCATCTACGGGCTGCTCATCTGCTCCGTGGGACTCGTCCTGTCCTGGCTCCTGCCCACGGAGGAGATCCGCCTCAAGCCTTGGGAGTTCTTCTGGCTCGCCCCGTGCCTGGTGCCCCTGTTCACCCTGGGGAGGAACACCTGGAACCAGGGGGGAGAAGACAAAAGATGATCCCGCGCATTCTTCTGGCCGCCCTCCTTCTCGCGGCTTGCCATCTCTTCGCGGCATTTGCCGGAAGCCCGGACCCGGTGCCGGCCGCCGGCTCGCCCATCAGCCATCCCTGGCCCGTTCCCAACGGCTGTGCCACGGTGGCGGACCGTTTCACGCCGCCCCACGGCTTCCAGCGGGTTGCGGTTGCGCCCGGCAGCTTCGGCGCCTGGCTCCGTCAGCTTCCGGTGAAACCGGGGCGGCAGGAGGTCATGCTCTATAACGGCCTGCCCAAGGGAAACCAACATGCCCATGAAGCGGTCCTGGCCCTGGATGTGGGATCGCGGGACCTCATGCAGTGCGCCGACGCCGTCATGCGGCTGCGCGCCGAGTACCTCCTGGCGTCCGGCAGGCAGGACGAGATCGAGTTCTCCTTTACCAGCGGGGACAAGGCTCGTTGGACGGCTTGGCGCGAAGGATTCCGACCCAGGGTTTCGGGAAACCGCGCCCAATGGGAAAAAACCGGGAAGCCGGACGCGTCCTACGCCAGCTTCCGGCGCTACCTGGACTCCGTTTTCACCTATGCAGGGTCCCACTCCCTTTCCCGGGAGCTTGTAAAGAACGAGCACCCGGAAAACCTGGGCCCCGGAGACGTGTTCATCCAGGGGGGCTTTCCGGGCCACGCGGTTCTGGTGCTGGATGTCGCGGCAAACGGCAAGGGGCAGAGGGTGTTTCTCCTCTGCCAGAGCTACATGCCGGCCCAGGAGATCCAGGTTCTGAAAAACCCGGCCGACCCCGGCAGCCCCTGGTACCCCGCGCGAAGCGCGGGAGTCCTGGAAACCCCGGAGTGGGTGTTCTCCTACGCCGACTGCCGGAGCTTCCCCCGGCCGTGAAGACGGAGCGGGATTTCTCAGCAGGTTGAAAAAAAGTCCCTCTCTGATGCCTTAAAAACACTGCAAGGAATTGGCGACTCATGCGGCGCGTTCTCCTCTGCTTTGACACAAGGGCCGGCTCCACGGCCCGGACCGCGGATATGCTGGCTTCCTGCCTCCGGGAACTGGGAGCATCTGCGGATGCGGTGCCCCTAAGCGCTGCGAAGCTTCCGGGCCCCTACGACATGGTCGTGCTGGCAAGTCCCTTGCGCTTCGGCCGTCCCACGGGAAGGCTCCGGCGCTTCCTTGCGGACAACCGTGAAGCCCTTTCCCACGTGAAGCTTTCCCTTTTCTTCACCTGCCTCGTGCTCTGGACCGTCGAGGGAGCGTCCAAGCCCCCCTTCCCCTTGTTCATGGACCCGGGGCTCTCCGGCCCGCCCAAAAAGGACCGATTTTTAAACATGGTGGAGTTTGCCCACACGCTGTCGTTTACCTCCCGGCGGCTGGAAAAGGCCCTGGCCGGGCTATCCCCCGACGCGGTGGGCTTTCTCCGGGGGAGCCTCGATTTCTCCCGACTGGGCATCGTGGACAAGCTTTGCATGCTTGGTCTCATGGTGTTTGTCCGGGAGACCGTGGAGGGCGACTTTGTGAGCCCGGATGCTGTCCGCGCCTTTGCCGAAACACTCCTGGCCTGAGAATGAGGAAACCCCATGCTCCAGACGGGAATACTCCGCGGCATCCTGCAGTCCTCCGACGGCGTCATCGAAAAGGTCCACCATGCCGGGAAGGACGAGCTCCGCTTCGACACCGCCTTTACCCTGCCCCGCGCGCTGGCCAACAAAATCCGGCAGGCGCCGGAGCACGTGGTGTTCTCCGAGCGGTCCCGCATCGCCCGCCTGGGCATCCAGGTCCAGAACGGCCCGGTGGACCCCGGCCGCGTGACGGAAGACTCCCTCACGCTCACGCTCACGGCCAAGTCTCTCATTCCGGGCTATCCTTCCCTTTCGGAGTTCGCGGAGTTTTTTTCGCCCGGATTTCCCGTGGGCCGCCTGGTCTTCTGCGATCCCGATGCCCTGCTCACCTCGGAGGAAGTGCTGCAGGCCGTGGAAAGGGCGGAGATCAAGCTTCCCGAGTCCTCGGCCGTGTCCGCGGACGGTGCCCTGGTCATCGCCCCCCATCGGGTGGTGTGCGATTTAAAGCCCGGTCTGGACCGGAGGACCCTGGGAAGGATCCTCCTGCAGGCCGAGGGCCGGGAGCTTTTAAACCGCTTCCAGACGCCCCGCAGGGTGCCCTCGGTGTCCATCCCGGCGGGCGGCGGCGTCATCACCACCTGCTCGCTCTACCTAAACGAGCACTACGTGGTGCTGCAAACCGGCTACGAGCTGGGGGCCCATCTCTCCGCCACGGTGCTGGACCCCATCAAGACCCGGGGAATCCGTATCTACCTGGAGATCGTGAACCTCACCGGGCACCCCATCGTGAACCCGCTGATCCAGGCCAAGGTTTTCCGGGCCGCCAAGGCGGAGAACCAGGATCCAGGCGGCCGGGGCAAGCACTACTCCTTTTCCGGGCTCACGACGCTTCACCGCCGGATGGAGCCCAGCCTCCCCGGCAACTGCCACTATCTGGAAAAACCTGTCGCGGTCATCGAGAAGTCCGAGCCCCTGAGCCGCGCCCTCGTGTTTCGCAGCGGTCCGGACAAGCCCTGCGCGGTTTCCACGTCCACCTGCGCCCGCGCGCGCCTGGATTTTTCCGCCATGAGCGCCTGCTCTCATTCCTACGCCACGGCCCGGCTCGGGGAGGCCCTGAAAAACCCGCCGGTGACGCTGGCGCTGTCCTGCTTTCCCAACCTGGTGGAGCACCGGGACATCATCAACCTGGCATCCCGGGGCCTGGTGGACTGCATTTACTTCTTCCAGGCCTCCTGCGAACACGGGCCCTTCCTTTCGGAGATGGACCACCACCGGCTCCAGGAGTATGCGGCGTTCGGCGTCACGGTCTACTGGGTTTCGCCCCTCAACAACCGCGTCATGGTGCACACCATGCGCGACGCCAAGGGCTACTTCGTGGTGCCCGAAAGGCTCTACGACTTCCACAAGGCCATGCTGTTCGCCTTTTACGGGTCCAACCGGGAGCTTTCGGACAAGGGGAAGGAAAAGCTGGGAAGGCTCATGGACGCGCTCACCGCCTTCTGGGGAAAAAGCATCGGCATCGTGACCGGCGGTGGGTCGGGGGTGATGGGAGTGGCCAACACCCTGGCCCGGGAGCGGGGCATCCTCTCCGGAGCCAACTTCCTGGACATCACGGACCAGCCCATGGACACCAATGTGGACTTCTGCCAGGTGTTCCAGGACACCTGCCGCCACAGCCGGCAGAAATGGTTCGAGATCGCAAGCTTTCCCATCTTCAACGTTGGCGGCCTGGGCACTCTGGAGGAGCTGGGAATCACCCTGTGCAACATGAAGCTCTCCATCACCGAGCCGGTTCCGGTGATCCTGTTCTCCACCGAGGGAACGGACCGTTTCTGGACCCACGCCGAGGCCCAGATCCGCACCATGGTGGAGAACGGGCGCGCGCCCGCCTGGGTTCTCAAGAACCTGGTGCTGGCGAGCCGCCCGGAAGAAGTGATCGAATCCTACCGCGAGCGGCTGCACCTTTTTTGATGCGGAATTGTTGCGAGGATGGCCTCGGGGCCAGCGCTACCAGCGGTTCAGGACGCCGTGGCCCATGTGCCGGGCTACCTCGTCCTGGAACTGATGGAAACGGTAGCCGACGACCTGCAGCAGGTAGGAGGTCACCGAGAAACCGATATCCTTGTCGCCCTCGAAAACGGACTGGATATCCTTTTTGGGGATGCGCACCAGGCTGGTGGATCGGGAGACGCAGTAGGCCGACAGGCGGTACTTGTAGGGAGGTACGAAGCAGGACCATCCCAGGGTCCGCGCTTCCTTGGGGTAGGCTGAAACCGAGGACACGGTGTTGTCCTCCGTGGAGGCTCGCAGCCCGGGAAGCTCGAAGCGCAGATCCACCTGGCCGTCGTGAACGTGCCACAGGTGGTCGGCCACCTCGCCTTCCGCGAAAAGGCGGTCTCCGCGCCGGAAGCTTACCTCTTCGCAAAAGGGCTGAATCTTTCCCAATTGCTTGTCGTTTAGCCCCTTGTAAATCTCGATGCGTTCCAGAAGATCCAGACTGACCATGTCGGCCTCCTTTGCAAGGATCTGCATCCAGCCAAAGGATCAAAGCCCCGCCAATGGATCAACTCTCAGCCTTCCACCCCTCTTCCTTTCTACCACATTCATGGGGAAAAAGAAAGGATCATGGGCTTGCGTGCCGCCCTCCGGCGAAAAGACTTGCATGGCGGGGCCGCCGGAGATAAAACCGCCCTCGTTAAAGCTTGCCTGACAGCGGAAAACGGGAGTGTTTTCGAATGCTGCGAAACAGCGATTGTTTGAGCTGTACAGACCTGGAACTTCCAAAGGAGTTTCCATGGCATTTTTGCTCGATCCGGACGCATTGCTCGCCCTCGTGACCCTGACGGCTCTCGAAATCGTGCTGGGCGTGGACAACATCATCTTCATCGCCATCCTTTCCGGCAGGCTTCCGGAAAGTGAGCAGGCTGCAGGTCGAACCGTCGGGCTCGCCCTCGCAATGATCACCCGCATCGCTCTTCTGTTCTCATTATCCGTCATCATGAGGCTTACACGGCCCCTGTTCAGCATCTGGACAATGACGATATCCGGCAGAGATTTGATTCTCGTCGGGGGCGGCCTCTTCCTCTTGGCCAAGAGTACGCTGGAAATCCATGCGAATCTCGAAGGAGGGCTTTCGGAAGGCGCAGCAAGCAAAGCTCCGGCCGCCTCCTTTGCAGGCGTGGTATCTCAAATTGCAGTTCTGGACATTGTCTTCTCGCTGGACTCGGTCATCACGGCCATCGGGTTGGCGAACCGCGTCTCCATCATGGCTTTGGCCATCATTCTGGCCGTCGGGGTCATGATGTTCCTCTCCGGCCCCATCGCCCGCTTCGTCGAGCACCACCCCACCATTAAAATTCTTGCGCTTTCCTTCCTGATGCTCATCGGTGTGTCCCTGATCGCCGAGGGTCTTTCCCTTCACATTCCCAAAGGGTATCTCTACTTCGCCATGGCATTCTCCGCCTTTGTGGAAGCCCTCAACATGCGCCTGCGTAGAAAAACCGACAGGGGGGCCCCGCTCCACTAGGGATGATTCGGAGGACTGGCCCCAAAACCTCATTGCCCTTAGGGCCAGTCGAAGTAATCCACCAGCCCGGGGGGGAGAGCTTCCCGGTTGACCTCGAAAAGCTCGATGAGGATGTCATCCGGGGCCGGGACCATGACGTACTTCATGTAGCCCAGGTCGGTGACGGGTTTGCGGAAGGCGATTCCTTTCTCCTTCATGCGGGCGACGTCGGCGGCGATATCGTCGGTCTGGATTCCGAAGTGGTGGATGTTCCCCCGGACCGGATGAACCGGGGCCTGGTCGTAAAAATGAATGCGCCCGGTGCCCACGCGCATGAACACGTTGCGGGCTCCGGCCACTTCCATGTCCAGGACCACCCGGCCCAGGAATTGCTCCCGGTAGAAGGCGATGCTGCGGTCCAGGTCCGATGCGAAGATATGCACATGGTGGACGTGGTGCGCCATTGCGGGAGCCTCCTGGTCAAAAGGTTGCGGGCTCCTCAGGCGGCGTCCGGCCCGCCGCCGGGAAAGAGCCGGGAGTGCCAAAGGCCGTGGCGGCAGAGGAAAAAACGGGTTGCCACCGAAAGGCAGCCGAAGCCGTAGCGAACGCTTTCGTTGAACCCGATGGAGGACGCCTCGGGAAAGTAGCGCGTGGGGCAGGTCACCTCGGCGATGTCGTAGCCCATCCAGAGGATCTGGGCCAGGACCTCGGCGTCGAAGACAAAGCCGTCGGAGTTCCCGGAAAGCGGAAGGCGGGACAGTAGCTCGCGGGAAAAGGCTCGGTAGCCGGTATGGAACTCGGAAATCTTGGAGCCGTAGGCCCGGTTCTGGATGAAAGTGAGCCCGCGGTTGGCCGCGTATTTCCATTTGGGCATGCCGGACCGCATGGCCTTGCCGCCCAGGATGCGGGAGCCCAGCACGCAATGGTAGAGCCCCGAGGCGATCAGGTGGGCCATGGCCGGAATGAGCCGCGGAGTGTACTGGTAATCCGGGTGCACCATGATGACGATGTCGGCGCCCTCTTCCATGGCCTGGGCGTAGCAGGTCTTCTGGTTGGCGCCGTAGCCACGGTTCTTTTCATGGACGAACAGCCGGGTGGAGGGGAGATCGCGGGCCAGGCGCACGGTCTCGTCCGTGGACGCGTCGTCCACGATGACCACCGAGTCCACCACGCCTTGGGCCATCACCGAGGCGTGGGTCCGCCGCAGGGTTTTTTCCGCGTTGTAGGCGGGCATGACCACCGTTACCTTCTTGCCGTCAATCATGATGCGCTCGCTGCCGGTGTCCGCCCAAGAACGATAGCGGGATGGCGAATAAAAAAGCGGGCCGGTCCCGGAAGCACTCGCCGGGCCGGCCCGCGTCGTCGCCGTTTCTAGGTGAACATGTTTATCTGGCAGGCGTCCGCCAGCTTCAAAAACTGCTCCGCCGTGTAGATCTCCACTCCCTCGATGAGGTCCGAAGCGTCGAGCTTCAGCATGTCCATGGTCATCTTGCAGGCATAGAGCTTGACTCCCTCCAGAACTGCCATCTCCAGAAGCTCCGGCACGCTGGGGACTTCCGCCTCGTCAATCTTCTTCTTCATCATCCAGGCGGCCAGCTCCGGCATGCCGGGGATGGCTCCCAAAAAGCCCGGCGGATAGAACTTAAGCTTCTCCGCAACGCCTTTGCGGATCACGTCAATTCCCATGAAGGTGAAGAAGATGTGGGATTTCCGCCCCAGGCGCTGGGCGTTGATGGCCAGGATCAGGGAAGGATAGGCTCCGTCAATGCTGGCTCGGGAGCAGATGAAGGTGTAGCAGCAGGGCTTTCCCTCAATGCATTCCATGGAAGTTTCCTTTGCTTGCAGGGTCTCAGGCTATCAGCTCTGGCCAGTCCGAAGGCCTGCTGTCCGCGTCCGGGTAGGCGTCGTTGATCCGCAAGAAATCATCCAGGTTGGCCAGGAAGATGTCCGTGAGCCGGGGGTCGAAGTACTTGCCCCGTTCCTCCCGGATGCGCTCCACCACCTTGTCCATCCTCCAGGGCTCCTTGTAGATGCGGCGGTGGCAGAGCGCGTCGAAGACATCGGCGATACCGGTGATGCGGCCGAAGATGTGGATCTGCTCCCCGGCCAGCCCCTGAGGGTATCCCTTGCCGTCCCAGCGCTCGTGATGCTGCTGGGCTACGATGGAGGCGGCCCGGGAGATGTCCCGGTTGCTCTTCTTCAGGATCTGGTGCCCGATGTTGGTGTGGGCTTTCACCACCTCGTACTCCTCCCGGGACAGATTTCCGGGCTTGAGCAGAATGGAGTCGGGCACGCCCACCTTGCCCAGGTCGTGCATGGGCGAGGCCAGCCGCAGGAGCTCGGCCTGGCTCTCTGGAAGTCCGGCCTTCAGGGCCAGGAGGTAGGAGAACTCGGCCACGCGGCGGACGTGGTTGCCCGCCTCGCGGGAGCGGCTTTCCAGAACCTCGCCCAGGGTCATGATCATTTCCTTCTGGGTGTCCACCAGCTCCTGGTTCAGGTAGATGTTCTCGAAGGCGATGCCCACGTTGTGGGAGAAGATGCGGATCAGGTCCTTGTCCAGGTCCGTCAGGTGGCGGCACCCCCGCACATAGAGAAGGTTCTTGGCGCCGGAGCTGGTGGGGAAATAGCCCACGTAGGCGTCTTCCACGTAGATGGACCGCTCCTCGGCGATGGCTTGGCGTAGCTGGCCGATGATGTCCTCGGGCAGCACCGACATCATGTCCTTGTCCACAGAGTCCTCGTACTTGCCCGTGGCGGCCAGGATCCGGTAGGTGCTGTTGTGCTGGGTGGCGGTGAAGCCGAAGGTCTCCACATAAAGCGAGCTCTCGTCCAGGTGCAGGATGGAAAGGAGCTGGGTGAGCACTCCCTGGGCGAAATGCTTGAGCGACTGCACTTCGAAGAGGCAGGCCGACGACTCGATGATCTTCTCCAGCCCTTTGCGGTTCTTTTCGATGATGCGCAGATCGCGGTAGGCTCGAAGCGAGGAGGTGACCACGGTGTAAAGCTTCTGGGCGGTAAGCTCGGTCTTTTCCTTGTAGTCGTTGATATCGTAGCGGGTGATGATCTCCCGCTCCGGCGCCTTGCCGGGTTGGCCGGTGCGCAGGACGATCCGGACGAACTCGTTGCGGAGCTGCTGCCGGATGAAGCGAGCCACCTCCAGCCCCGAGTCGTCGGTCTCCATGACCACATCCAACAAGATGATGGCGCAGTCGGGATTCTGCACCATGATGCTTCGGGCCTCCTTGCCGGAGTAGGCGGAAAGAAAGTCCAGGGCGCGGCCTTCGAACTCGTAGTCGGAGAGCACCATGCGCGTGATGTTGTGCACGTCCGGCTCGTCGTCGGCCACCAGGACCTTCCACGCCTTCTTATTATTGTTCGCGACCGCCGGCTTTTCCTTCGTGTCTGCGCCCTTCTTGAACAGGACCTTGTCACGAGGCCCGGTTGCTGGCGATTCCGGCTGCATCATGGGAAGCCTCCCTCTTTAGCGGGATGAGAATGGAAAAGACCGTGCCGTTTCCCGGTGTGCTGGCACAGGCGATCTTCCCTCCCATCTTCTGCGTAACCAGGTTGTAAACGATATGCATGCCCAGGCCCGATCCCCCGTGGCCGCGCTTGGTGGTGAAGAAAGGATCATAGAGGTTTTTCACGACCTCCTTGGTCATCCCCTTTCCCGTGTCCATGTAGCGGAGCATGAGCTGATCCTTGATGACGGTGACGTCAATGCGGATGACGCCCTTATCTATTCCCTCGAACCCGTGGGTCAGGCTGTTCATGACCAGGTTGGTGAGGATCTGGGAAAGGGCTCCCGGGTAGGAGTCCACCTCCAGGCCCTCGGGGCAGGACACCTGGATCACGTGCTTGGTCCTCTTGTATTTCGGGCGGAGCGAAGTGAGGACCTCTTCTATGTACTTTTTGAGATGGAATCTCCGCCTTTCCTCTGTGGACTGGTCCACGGCCACCTGCTTGAAGCTGGAGATGAGGTCGGCCGCCCGTTTCAAATTGGTGACGATGGTGGTGGTTGCCTCCTGCACGGTGCTCAGGTACTTGTCCAGGTCCGACTGGATGATCTCCTCCTCCTGGTACTTTTTGGAGAAGGCCGCGTTCTTTTCCTCCAAAAAGGTGGCCGCGGTAACGCCGATGCCCACGGGGGTGTTGATCTCGTGCGCGACGCCGGCGACCAAGTCGCCCAGGGCCGCCATCTTCTCCGACTGCACCAGCTGGGTCTGGGCCCTTTTCAGGCTGGTGAGCGATTCCTGCAAGGCCATGTTGGCCTGCTGGAGCTGGCGGGTGCGCTGGATGACACGCTGCTCCAGTTGGGTGTTCAGGCGGCGTATCTTCTCCTCGGCCAGCTTGCGCTCGGTGATGTCGGTGACCATGGCGAAGGAGCCGGACACCCCGTGAATGTCGAACAGGGGCGCGCTGTTCACCATACAATCCACTGCCGTGCTGTCGGGCCGCAGAAAGGTCACTTCGTAGGAGCTCTTGCCGCCTTTCCGAATCTTGGCGATTTCCGAAAGCAGGATGTTGATGTTGTGCCCGTCCACCAGCTCCAGGAGGCTTTTTCCCAGGAGATCCTCGCGGGTCCGGGCGAAAATGGCGCACATTTCCGGGTTCACGTCGCGGATCACCGCTTTTTGGTCCACCTCCAGAAAACCCTCATTGGCGGTTTCCAAAAGCATGCGGACGCGCTGCTCGTTCTCCAGCGACCTTTTTTCCGCGGCCCGGTGGCGTTCGATCTCGTCTTCCAGCCTCCGGTTGATCTCCGCAAAGGAATGCTCGCGGTCCTTCACCTCCTGCATCATCTGCTTGAAGCGCGAAACTACCTTCCGGATCTCCTCCTGGGGGGCGTCGTCCAGGGATGATTCCGTCTCGCCCTGGGCGATGCGCTCGATGCCCTGGATCATGGCATAAAGAGGCTTCTTCACATATGCGGCCAGAAGAAACCGTGTCATGAAGCCCAACGCCGCCACCAGGACCAGCATGGTGAGGGCGCCGGAGATCAGATACTGCCGGTTCTGCTCGGAGGCGAGCCTCCGGGTTAGCCCGATCTCGATGCTGCCGATGGTTTCCCCGTGGCGGAGGATGGGGGCGGACTTTACCAGCAGGTCTTTTTCATAGTCCTTTTCCCGGCTGAAAAGGATGTTCTCTCCGCTCTCGGTGATCCGGAGCCGGGCGATGAGCTCGTTGTTGATATAGTAGGACTCCCCGATTTTGGTGACCGACGTGCCGTCCAGGTTCCAGACCGGGATCTCCAGGCTCTGGGTGAGATAGGAAAGGTACTCGTCCGCCTTGTTCTCCAGCTGCACTTCGGCCCGCTTGTACAGCACCCAGTAGTTGACCGCCAGCGCGATCAGGGACACCGCGACCACCAGCAGAATGAGCCCCATGGTGAGGTCGCCCGCCATGGTGCGGGGGCTCTTTCTGCGTTTTACCTTTTCTTTCGGGTCGCGTGCGGGCAGAAGTGCCACCCTGGCTCCTCTGGAACAAAAAGCGATTGTCACAATTCCCGTCGGATCGCGTCGCTGAATAAAGAACCAGCGCGACTATCGCCCGAAAAGATCAAACCGGACGGCAATCATGACAAAACCATGAAGGCTTGTCTCCCGCCGGGAGGCATCTCTGCCCGATACGGATGCGGGTGCTCGGCCGCTGCCGGTTTTGGCCGTTGGTCTTCCGGGATGAAAACAATACTATACCCTCCCCGGTAGAAAATGCAAATACGGCGTTGCCCGGCCCGCCGGCATGTTTCCTTCCTTTGCCCTACCTTCCCAGCGGCCTGTGCCCGAGCAGCTCCCGTACTCCGTTCTTCCGGGCTTCGCGGACAAGGCCGACGGATTGGGCTACCAGGTATACCGGCCAGGGGAGCAGAGGCTTTGCCATGAGCCTTACCGCGCTGCCCGAAGCCGGCCTCCCGGCCGTCCAGCAGCGGGCGGAGTCGCGAAGAGCCGCAAAAACCGCGCTGGCCCGGATGCTCTGAAACCAGGGGGCGGCGTCGAGCACGTCGGATTGCGGCAGGCGAAGCCCTCCCCTCCAGGAGAAGTCGGCCTTGCGCGCGAACTGGCGGCATATGGCCATGGCCGCATCACAGGCTTCGGCCTCGGGCATCCGGCTATACAGTACCGCCGCAAAAGCCCGGGCCCGGATGCTCCGCACCGAACCCCTTCTCCGGACGATCTCCGAAAAAAGCTCGGTCACCGGTCCCGTGAGCCCCTGCATCCAAACCGGGGAAACCAGCACCACCAGGTCGGCCCGGTCAACACCCCACAAAAGCTCCTCCATTTGGGCTTCGCTTTCCACCACGTTGACCACCGCCTCCCTGCGGGTGGCGACGGAAAGGCGGGAAAAGCCCTCCACCAGGTGCTCGGCCAAAAGAGCGGAGGTCCCGTCCAGCCCGCGGGGGCCGCCGATGAGCAGCAATGCCCGTTTCACCTCTTTCATGACTGCTCCACCCCCAAATGCTCGAAAATCTTTCCTAAAGCACCGCAGTACAGGCGGGCCTTCACCGCCGCGCGGTGACTCGGGCAAAGGCCTCGCGAACCTGCTGGGCCGTTGCGGCCTGGCTGTGGCGGGAAAAAAGCACCAGCGTCTCGTTCCTGGGGGCCTGCATCTGCCAGGCAAGATCGGAAACCATACCGTGGAAGACACGCTGGGAGTCCCCGTCACTGGCCGTGAGCAGGCCCAGAGTCAACAAGGCCGGCTTCCGGCTATATCTGGCCTTGTGGCGAAACCGCCCGTCGCACCTCTCCACAAAAGGGCTGTGGAAACCCAAACAGCGGTCCAGGGCAGTCTTCAAAACCGCTCCGAAACCACCGAAAACCACCGGAGAAAGAAGTATGGCAAGGTCGGAGGAGCATAGAGCAGCCAGAACCTGCCGCCCCTGATCCTCCAGGACGCATTGGCCGGGGGTTCGGGTCCAGCAAGCCCTGCATCCACGGCAGGGGGCGATCTCCATGTCGCAAAGCGGGAGATGGCTCACCTGCCAGCCCATGCCGGCCAGGTTCTTGCCTACTTCGGCCCTTACTTTTCCCAGCGCCGCGTCGTTTTTCTCCGACCCGTCCAGAACCACCGCACGCACAAACAACCTCCACATCCGAAAGCGAAAAAGCATGAATCCATGACGGAGTTTTTCCGTAAAGAGGCCAAAACCCGTCGCTCGGGCATTCCTGCCAAAAATTTTCTCCAGGGAGGAAGTCTTTTTCCGCCCTTCGGGACGATCAGACCGCCAGGGCCTCCGCATACACCCTTTCCAATGCTTCGGCCTGGACCGCGAAGCTGAACCGCTCTCTTATCCCGGCCAATCCCGCTTCTCCCAACGATGCGCCCCGTCCGGGGGACAGCAGTATCTTTTCCATGGCGGCGGACAACAGCTCCGGGCGGCCGGCCGGAACCACCAGCCCGCTCACTCCGTCCTCCACCACCTCGGCAACCCCGCCCACCGCCGTTGCCGCCACGGGCCGGGCAAAAGCGAAGGCTTCCAGTAAAACATTCGGGAGCCCCTCCGTCCTGCTGGGCAGAACGAAGAGGTCCATGGCCGAGTAAAAAAGCGGAGCATCCTTGCGAAAGCCGTGAAAAACCACTTGGGAAAGCGCGCGGTCACGGGCCTCCGCCTCCAGTTCGCCTTGCATCGGCCCCGCCCCCAGCACCGACAGCCGGGCTCCTGGCACCCGCCCGGACAGCAAGGCGATGGCCTGTAGCAAATCTTTATGGCCCTTTTCCGGAGAAAGCCTCCCCGCCGTCACGATCAAGGGACCGTCCCCGGTGAGCCCCAACAGCCTGCGCGCCTCCTCCCTTCCGGGAACGCCGGCGGTAAAGGCCTTGGGATCAATCGCGTTCCGCACCACCCGGAGCCGTTCCCTGGGAACCCCCATCCCGGCAAGGTATTCGGCATAGCCCTCGGAAACCGCCACGACAATACGGGAATGCCTCATCACCCGGCGCTCCATGCCCTCGAACAATGCGACCTTCGCGTTCTCCCGGGTGTGCCCGCGGGCAAAGGGAAGCAGCCTTGCTCCCGTACCGGGAACGGCCAGAGACGCCAGCACCGCCGGCTTGTATCCGTGGGTGCAAACCACCTTGGCGCCCGTTTCCCGGATCACTCCGCGCAGTTTGAGAATCTGGCCCGGCGAAAACGGATGGTCCGAAGGAATCACGCTCACCGGAACTCCACGCTTCCGGCATTCCATTGCCAGCTCGTTCTCAGCCCGGCCTTCCGCAAAGGTCACCACATGGTGGGAAAAATTCCTACCCCTGGCTGCCTGGGCCAGAATCTGGCGCTCCGGCCCTCCGAAAAAATTGGTGGCCCGCACCTCTAAAACAAGGTTTTTCCCCATGAGCGATTCCGGCAAATCCTCTGAAAATAAACTTTACGCCATCTTACCAATAGGAAAGAAAGGCATTTTTCCGGGAAGGGAGACAAAGCCCTTTTTCAAAAGAGGGCCGATTCCCACCCCGAGGCGGCTCCGCCGCCCGGCCCCCTTTACTCCCTCATGGTTTCATCTGCGTGCGGATCTCCCTCCCGCGGACGCGGCATGCTCCCAGGCCTTTTCCATTTCTCCCGCCAGCGCTTGCCATCGGTAGCTTTCCTGCACCAGCCCGCGACCGTTTTCTCCCAGGCTCCTGCACTCCGACGCATCGGAAAAAAGCCTCATCACCGCGTCGGCAAAGTCCTGCGGCCGATCCGCCAGCAAGATGTCCTTTCCGTCGGTCACACGCAGGCCTTCGGCGCCCACGGCGGTGGACACCACGGGCTTCTGCATGGAGAGAGCCTCCAGGATCTTCAGGCGCGAGCCGCCTCCGGACCTGAGCGGAACCACGATCACCTGGGCCGCGGCAAGAAACGGCCGCATATCCTCCACCGTTCCCGTGACCAGAACTCCTTTGCTTCTTCCCGCCGCTTCCCTGAGGGCCGGGTCCGGCCTTCGTCCCGCTATCGTGAAGGTGGCCTCCGGATATCTCTTTCTTATCAAGGGGAAAATCTTCTCCAAAAACCACAGGGCCGCGTCCACGTTGGGGCGCCAGTCCATAGAGCCGCTGAAGACCAGGCTCAGGGGCCGCACCGGCTCCGGGCCCGCGGGTGCGAAGTACTCGCCGTCCACGCCGTTCTCCACCAAAAAAACCTTCTCGGACGCGGTCCAGCGGGAAAAGGTTTCCCGGTCGTTTTCGGACACGGCGCAGACCGCATCGAAGCGCGGGATGATTGCTTTTTCGAACGCGAACCATCTTTTGTACTGCAAGAATAGAAAGGCTTTTTTGAGCGGGTTTGTTTCCGCTGCCGCCATGCGCTCCCAGACCTGCGACTCCACATTGTGGGCCGAAAGGCAAAGGGCCGGAGCCGGGCCTGCGGGAAGGTTTTCGATGTAGGGGGTCCATTCGCAATGCACCAGGTCGAAGGGCGCCTGCGCGAGCTCCTCCGCTACGCGCCCTTTCATGGCAAGGCTCTTGTGGCTGGCCACCGAGTAGGGATGGCGGGAGAGCAGGCCTGCCATCAGAGCCGCGGCGAACAGCAGGCCCTTTTTCCGGCGGACCGGGTGATCCACGGAAACAAGCCGGATGCCAAGCTCTTCCAGGGCGTTGGGACGGGGAGGGCCGGTTTCCTCATGATAGCGGCACGCGAAGACGATCTCGTGCCGTTTGGCCAGGTGCCGGAGAAGCTGGCCGGTACGGATCCTTTTCCCGGTTTCGGGCGGAAGGAAAACCTCTTCATCAAGAACAAGGACACGCATGAACCGTCCCGGGCGGAAACGACGTCAAGGGTTTACCGGAGCCGCCGCCGCGCGGCTCTTTCCTTGGTCCGCGAGATGCTGTCGGCAGGTGGAAAAACGCGCCCCGGAAAACCTGCGCAAGAGCCCGCCGAGCTTGGGCAGGAACCCGGCAAGTCCGGTGTAGTGCTTGAACCTGCCAAATGGAGAAAGGCCGGCCACCCTTGGCTGGGCCGGGTCCGCCTCCCAGGGGTGGGCGTAAAACACGAACACGCCCTGCCGCCGGAGGGCCAGCGCCATGCCCGAGAGAAAAACAACCAGGGGCATGAGCCGGAAGTAGGCCCCTCCGCCCCAGGGCAGCACCGTTTTCCCGAAGGAAAGGTTCGTCACCTCGATCTCGAAGAATCCCGGCGAGATCTCGCGGGCCGCTCCCGCCATCGGGCAGCGGCTCAGGTCCAACCTTCCATAGCGCCCGTGAGCCGCGAATGAGTTGTAGCTCGCGTCATAGCAAAAGCCCGCTTGTTCCGCAAAGGCCAAAACGCGGCCGCTCACCGTGAAGCTGGGAGCCCGGAAGCCGTCCACCTTCTCTCCCGTAAGGTCCTCCAAAAGCTTCCGGCTTTCGGATAACTCGGTGTAGAGCTCCTTGCCGGAAAGCCCGCCGCACAGGCGGTGGGTCATGCCGTGGGACGCAACCTCGTGGCCGCGGCGAGCGATCTCCCGGACCAGGCCCGGATTCTTGCGGGCGATGTCTCCAAGCACGAAAAAGGTGGCGCGGACGGGATCTTCCCTCTCCTCCCCGACATGCTCCAGCAGGTCCAGAATCGCTGTGGTTCCCACCTGCACGCGGGAAGGGATGAACGGCCAGCGGGAGCGGGCGATCCTGGGACGCAGGTTCTCCACCTGGAACCAGTCCTCCAGGTCGAAGGTGAGAAGCACGGTGTGCGGGGAAGGCGACAAGGGGGTCAGCTCCAGATGCCGGCGGCGGGGGTGCCGCACTGCGGGCATTTGCCTGCCCCGAGCCGGAACGCGCTGATGGTGTAGCCCGTTCGGCCGATGAGAAGGGCGCCGCAGGAGTGGCACAGGGTGTCCTCGCCCCCGCGGCCGGGAATGTTGCCCGTGTAGACATAGTGAAGCCCGGCGCTGCGGCCCGCCTCGCGCGCGGCAAGGAGCGTCGCCACCGGGGTGACGGGGCGATCCGTGCAGCGGTATGTGGGATGGAAGCGGGACACGTGCCAGGGCACTGCGGGCGAAAGCTCGCGGGCCAGGAACTCGGCCAGGGCCTTGAGCTCCCCGGGATGGTCGTTCAGCCCCGGGATCACCAGGGTGGTCACCTCCAGAAAGATGCCGGCCTTGTGCATGGCCCGCAAGGTATCCTGCACCCGGGAGAGCTTCGCGCCCGCCTGCTCGCGGTAGAACTCCTCGGAAAAGGCTTTGAGGTCAACGTTGGCCGCGTCGAGATAGGGGGCGATGAGAGCGACGGCTTCGTCGGATTCGTAGCCGTTGGTTACGAACACGTTTTTCAGGCCCTTTTGCCTGGCCAGCTTGGCCGTTTCGTAGGCGTACTCGAAGTAGACGGTGGGTTCGGTATAGGTATAGGCGATGGACTTGCAGCCGGCGGCCAGGGCATCCCTCACCACGGTTTCGGGCGGATAGTCCTGGCCCGCGATCAGGCCGTCATGGTCGGCGGGCATCTGGGAAATGTCGGAGTTCTGGCAGAAGCGGCAGCGGAAGTTGCAGCCCGCCGTGGCGATGGAGTAGGAAAGCGAGCCCGGAAGCACGTGGAACAGTGGCTTCTTCTCGATGGGATCTATGTGCCGGGCAATGGCCCTTGCATACACCAGGGTTTCCAGAACGCCGCCGCGGTTTTCCCGCACTCCGCAGATTCCCCTTTTTCCCGGACCGATGAGGCAGCCGTGCCGGCAGAGCAAGCAGCGGACCTTGCCGTCTTCTTGCCTCTCATAGAGCATCGCTTCCCTGCGGCCGGGTTCCATTGCGGTCCTCCTTGGAGGCGCTTTTGAAAAGATGCCCCTTCCGGCAAAGCATGTGCAAACCGGGATCGGAAAGCTGCCACCGGAAAGCCTATGGGCTTGTAGAAAAGTCGGTGGCTTGGATAACCGATGGGCGCTGGAGCAAAACGTGCGGCCGAAGATCTCTTTTCCCGTCCCAGCAAAACCTTCCGGAGGCCGCCTTCTCCACACGCGCGCGGCCGTTGGGCGCCACGATGGGGCGGACCCGGAACATGGGCCGCACCGTGATGCAAAAGGCCATGACGGCGCCGAAATGGGCCCCGGAAAAGAAAGGCCTGCGGCTCAGCCAATCCTCCGTGCTTTGAAAGGATGCAGGAAGGCGGCAGGCGCTGTCCCAGCGGAGGGGAACGTCTCCCATTGCCTTGCGCACCAGGCGCTTGATCTCCCAAACGGAAAACAGCCGCGCGGGGCCCAGAAAATCATGGGACATCCCCGGAAGGAGCCTTTCCTTGAGAAGGCGGCCTGCCCAGCGGTTCAGGCACACGACGAAAACCTGGGAGCGGGATACGCGGGCGGCTTCCGAAAGCACCTGCGCGGGGTCTTCCACGAACTCCAGGGTGTTGATCAGCGAAACGGAGTCGAAGCTGTTGTCGGCAAAGGGAAGGTCCTCGCCGTAGCCGGGTATGAGCTCGGTGGAGGCGGCAAGCCGCGCGCGGGCTCGGGAAAGCGCCGAAGGAGAAGGTTCCAGGCCGGTGAGCAGAAGCCCCCTTCCCTCCAGGTGCCGTAGAAA
The DNA here is from genome assembly GCA_040753055.1 of Thermodesulfobacteriota bacterium. Classification (GTDB taxonomy): domain Bacteria; phylum Desulfobacterota; class Desulfobacteria; order Desulfobacterales; family Desulfatibacillaceae; genus JBFMHL01. The sequence continues at coordinate 29,459 of JBFMHL010000119.1, forward strand.
CCAACCCGTGCCGCAGCCTATGTCCAGAAGGCGCTGGCCAGCTTTTACGGTGAACATCCCGCCCAGGATGCGCGCCAGCGGCGACTCCGGATAACGCCGGGACTCCTGCGCCATCAGAAGATCGTAAGCCTCGGCGTCCTTGTCCTTGAAAACGATTCCCATGGGATTTCCGCCGCGGGTGCGCGGTTGTTGGTTGCCGTCGCCGGGAGCTTGTTCCCGGGGCCGAAAAAATTTAGAACAGGCGCAAGCTTTTGGCAAGCGTAAAGCCCGATTTCAAGGAGTTCCGATTCCTTCCCCGTTCCCGGCCAAGGCCTGGAGCACCGCCCGGGCCGCCGCAAGGGAAAGCCCCGTCCGGGAGGCGATCTCCTCCCCGCTCGCCCGGCGCAGGGAGGCGACATCGCCGAAAGCCTTCAACAGGGCCTGGCGGCGCTTGGGGCCAATGCCGGGAATATGGTCCAGCTCGGAACGGATGGCGTTCTCTCCCCTCTTCTTCCGGTGAAAGGAGACGGCAAATCGGTGGGCTTCGTCACGCACCCGGCAGAGCAGCAAAAGCGCGTCCTGGTCCCTGCCGAAGATGATGGGGTTGGCGCGTCCGGGGATGAAGATCTTGTCGGAGGTTTCGCGGCGGGCCGGATCCTTTTTGGCGATCCCCGCGGTGGCCAGGGCTCCCACCAGGTTCATTTCCTGCAAAACCGCCATTGCCACCGCCAGCTGCCCCTTTCCTCCGTCCACCATGAGAAGATCGGGCAGGCCCTCTTCTTGGGCCTTGGCGAAGCGCCGGGTCAGCACCTCGCGCATGGCCGCATAATCATCGGAATCGGCGCGGGAGGAAAGCCGGTAGTGCCGGTAGCCGGACTTTTCGGGCCGGGCGTTCTCGAAGCGCACCAGGGAAGCCACGGTCTGGCTGCCCCGGGTGTGGGAGATGTCCACGCATTCGATGCGGGAAGGCAGACGGTCCATGAGCAGGCGGCGGGACAGCTTGACCAGGAGCTCCTTTTGCGCCCCTTTCTCTTCGATGCGGCGCAGGAGGGCGTCCTCCGCGTTTTGGCGGGCAATGGCCATGACGCGGGCGCGGTCGCCCCGCACCGGGCAAAGCACGCTCACCTTGTTCCCGGCAAGCTCGGACAAAAGCTCGCTCAAGAGTCCCAGGTCCGGGAGCTTCCGGGAAACCAGGATCTCTCCGGGCACGGAGCGGTCGCTCTCGTAAAACTGGCGGAGAAAGGAGGAAAGCGCCTCTTCGGGCTCGGCGGGCATCTCGAAGAAGTAGTCGCGGCCTCCCGTGATCTGGCCCGCCCGGATGAAGAGCACGGCGATGGCGAAGGCGTCGTGCTTGACGGCGATGGCCACCGCGTCCCGGTCCTGGAAGTCGGTGGTGACGGCGGCCTGCTTCTCCAGGGTTTTGGTGATGGCGTACATGCGGTCGCGAAGGGCCGCGGCCTGCTCGAAGTCCTCGCGCTCCGCCGCATCGTTCATCTTCCGCCGTACGTTTTCCAGAAGCTCGGTGGTTTTTCCCGACAGGAAGGAGACGGCCTCGTCCACCATCTCCCGGTAGCCCTCCCGTGTCACCATGCCCGCACAGGGGGCAAGGCAGCGCCCCATCTGGAAGTTCAGGCAGGGGCGGCTCCTGGTCTTGAGGGGCCCTTTGCACCTCCGCAGGGGGAAGGTGGTGTGGATGGTGCGCAGGGTCTCGCGTGCGGCCATTGCCGCGGCATAGGGGCCGAAGTAGAGGGCACCGTCCTTCTTCACCCGGCGCACCACCTCGATGACCGGGTAATCCTCCCGGGTGTCTATGCGGAGAAGCGGAAAGCGCTTGCCGTCCTTTAAAAGGACATTGTAGCGGGGCCGGTGCTGCTTGATGAGGTTGTGCTCCAGGATGAGCGCTTCTTTTTCCGAAACCGTGCTGATGGTGGAGAGCGAACGGATCCGGGCCACCAGGGCCGTGGTCTTGCGGTCCTTGGCCGCGGGGGACCGAAAAGCGGGGGACCGAAAATAGGACCAGACCCTTTTCTTTAAGCTCGCGGCCTTGCCCACGTAGATGATCTCGCCGTGCTCGTCGGCCATGAGGTACACGCCGGGCCCTGCAGGAAGATTTTCCAGCGTTTCGGCAAGGTCCGGGGCGATGTCTGTTTCCTGATCCTGCAAAAGGCTCTCCTGCTATCCGCTTGAACTCATGCATGAAAAGAAAAAACGCCGCATCCATCTGCCCAGGCATCCGCCACGCCTCCCCATGACGAAACGCTTTGCCTAAAAAGAGCGGGAGGGAACAACCAGCCTGTTCAAAAGAGATTTCGCCCCCTCCTCCGCAAAATCCTTTCCTCTTTTGTCTTTAAAAATCCAGCAGCTGGCGTTTGAGCTCCTTGATCTCGTCGCGGAGCTTGGCGGCGCGTTCGAAGGCCAGGTTCTTCGCGGCTTGGCGCATCTCCCTTTCCATGTCGGCGATGACCCGGCCGATCTCCTTCGCGTCCCCGGAAAAGGAGGGCGCGCGATCCGGCTCCACGGTCACGTAGTCCTGCTCGTAGATGGAAGCAAAAACCTGGGCGATCTCCTTCTTGATGGTCTCCGGGGTGATGCCGTTTTCCTCGTTGTAGCGCTCCTGGATCATGCGGCGGCGTTCGGTTTCGCCCATGGCCCGCTTCATGGAGGAGGTCACCTGGTCGGCATAGAGGAGCACCGTGCCGTTCACGTTCCGGGCGGCGCGGCCGAAGGTCTGGATGAGGGAGCGCTCCGAACGCAGGAAGCCTTCCTTGTCCGCGTCCAGCACCGCCACCAGGCTGACTTCCGGGATATCCAGACCTTCCCTGAGCAGGTTGATTCCGATGAGCACGTCGAACTCGCCCAGCCGAAGCGAGCGGATGATCTCCATGCGCTCCAGGGTGTCTATGTCGGAGTGGAGATAGCGGACGTTGACTCCGGCGCCTTCGTAGTACTCGCACAGGTCCTCGGCCATGCGCTTGGTAAGCGTGGTGACCAGCACCCTCTCCTGGCGCTTCTCCCGGATGCGGATCTCGGAAAGCAGGTCGTCCACCTGGTTGGTGGCTTTCCGCACCTCGATCTTCGGGTCCAGGAGCCCCGTGGGGCGGACAATCTGCTCGGCCACGGCCCCGTCCGCCTCCTTGAGTTCGAAGTCCGCCGGCGTGGCGGAAACGAAGACGGCCTTTCCCACCTTGCGGTAGAACTCCTCGAAGCGAAGAGGCCGGTTGTCCAGGGCGGAAGGGAGCCGGAAGCCATACTGGACCAGGGTTTCCTTGCGGGAACGGTCACCCCGGAACATGCCCATGAGCTGAGGCACCGCGATGTGGCTCTCGTCAATGAACAGCAGGAAATCTTCCGGGAAGTAGTCCACCAGCGTGGGCGGGGGCTCTCCCGGCGCGCGCCCCGTCAGGTGCCGGGAGTAGTTCTCGATGCCGCTGCAGTAGCCCAGCTCGTGCATCATCTCCAGATCGAAATGGGTGCGCTCTTCTATCCGCTGGGCCTCGATGAGCTTGTCCGTGTCCCGGTAGTGGGCGATGCGCTCCTTGAGCTCGGCGGTGATGGCGTCCGCGGCCCGCCGCATGGTGATGCGGCTGGCGGCATAGTGGCTTGCGGGAAAGACCTCGGCCTTCCGGATCTTGCGCTTCACCGTTCCCCGCAACGGATCGATCTCGGTGAGCGTGTCAATCTCGTCCCCGAAGAACTCCACCCGCAGGGCCACCTCCTCTTCATAGGCCGGGAGAATCTCCACCCGGTCCCCGCGTACCCGGAAGGTGCCCCGGTGGAAGTCCATGTCGTTCCGCTCGTACTGCATGTCCACCAGGCGCTTGATGACCGCTTCGCGCGAGATCTCCTCGCCGGGGGAGAGCGTCAGGCGCATGGCCAGGTAGTCCTCGGGAGCGCCCAGGCCGAAGATGCACGACACCGACGCCACCACGATGACGTCCCGGCGGGAAAGCACGGAGCGCGTGGCCGAGTGGCGCATCTTGTCTATCAGCTCGTTTACGTGGGAGTCCTTCTCGATGTAGGTGTCGGACTGGGGGATATAGGCTTCGGGCTGGTAGTAATCGTAGTAGGAAACGAAGTACTCCACCGCGTTTTCGGGAAAAAGTGCGGCGAACTCCTGATAGAGCTGGGCCGCCAGCGTCTTGTTGGGGGCGATGACCAGGGTGGGCAGGGAAAGCTTCGCGATGACGTTGGCCATGGTGAAGGTCTTGCCCGAGCCGGTGACGCCCAGCAGAACCTGGCGGGACCTTCCGGCCAGGACTCCGTTTGCGAGCGCCTCGATGGCCGCGGGCTGGTCACCCTTGGGAACGAACTCGGAGGTCAGGGAAAAAACGGACATAGTACGGGCCAACCTCTGTCCCAGGCCCCTGGCCGCGTTCGCGGAAGAGGCCCCGGGCATGGGTTGGAAAAGTTCAATTTACATGAGGCGCCGGCGCTTAACCCAGCTTCCAGGTGGTTCCCGAAGGCGAGTCCTGGATGGTCACGCCCATGTCGGAGAGCTCCTTGCGGATGGCGTCCGCACGGGCGAAGTTCTTCTCCTTGCGGGCTTTCGAGCGCTCTGCGATCAGGGCCTCGACCCGCGCCGGGTCCACTCCCGTGCTTCCGGCTGCAAGCCCCTTCATCGCAGTAAAATAATCATCCGCCTTGCCGTTGAAAAGACCGAGGATGCCGCCCATTTTCGTGGTATCGGCGAACAGGCCGGCAAGCTCCGGGGTCGCCGAGCCCGCCGCCTGCTCGTCCAGCAGGCGGTTGGCCTGGCGCACGGCCTCGAACAGGGCGCCCAGGGCCCCGGCCGTATTGAAGTCGTCGTCCATGGCTTCCATGAACTTGGCCAGGTGCTCGGTGTTTCCCGCTTGCGGCGCCTGGTCTGCAAACAAGGTCTCCAGCCGGCCGCGGCAGGTATAGAGGCGGTCCAGCGCCGCCCGCGCTTCATCCATGGCAGCGTCGGAGAAGTCCACGGGGCTGCGGTAGTGCTTGGAGAGCAGGAAGAGCCGCACGGCCTCGGGATGGAACTTCTCCAGCACCTGCCGGATTGTGAAGAAGTTGCCCAGGCTCTTGGACATCTTCTCCGAGTTCACGTTCACGAACCCGTTATGCATCCAGAAGCGGACGAAGGGCACGCCGTTCACCGCCTCGCTCTGGGCGATCTCGTTCTCGTGGTGGGGAAAGATGAGGTCCTGGCCGCCGCCGTGGATGTCGAAGGTCTCGCCCAGATGGGTCAGGCTCATAGCCGAGCACTCGATGTGCCAACCCGGGCGCCCCGGCCCCCAGGGGCTCTCCCAGGAGGGCTCGCCGGGCTTGGCGCTCTTCCACAAGGCGAAGTCGAAAGGGCTCTTCTTGCGATCGTCCACCTCCACCCGCGCCCCGGCGTCCATGTCGGAAAGGGAGCGCCCGGAAAGCTTGCCGTAGCCCGGGAAGACCTCCACGGAAAAGTACACGTCGCCGTCCACCGCGTAGGCGACGCCCTTTTGAACCAGCTTCTCCACCATGGCCACGATGGGGCCCACGAACTCGGTGGCCTTGGGCTCTTCGTTCGGGCGCAGGACGAACAGCGCGTCCATGTCCTCGTGGAACTCGCGAATATAGCGGCCGGAAAGCTCCTCGCAGGAGATGCCCAGCGCGTTGGCCCGGTTGATGATCTTGTCGTCTATGTCGGTGAAATTGCGGACATAGGTCACGTCAAAGCCCTTGGCCCGGAGGTAGCGGTAGACCACGTCGAAGACCACCGCGCTGCGGGCGTGGCCCATGTGGCTGGCGTCATAGACCGTGGGTCCGCAGACGTACATCCTTACTCTGCCGGGCACCGCCGGGCTGAAGTCCTGTTTATCCCGCGAAAGCGTGTTGTAAATCCGAAGCCCCATTTCCCGCTCCCTGAAAAAAAATGCCGTTCAACGTTTACCGTGCCACCAGCAGGGCGACGCAGTGGGCCGCGATGCCCTCCCCTCTTCCGATGAAGCCCATCTCCTCGTTGGTGGTGGCCTTGATGTTCACCCGATCCTCGGTAACGCCCAGAATCTCGGCAATGTTGCGCTGCATCTTGTCCCGATGGGGCCCGATGCGGGGCGCCTCGGCGATCAGGGTCGCGTCCAGGTTTCCCAGGATATACCCTTTCTCCGCGATCAGGGCCGCCGTTTTCTCCAAGAGCGTGAGCGAGGAGATGTCCTTGTAATAGCGGTCCGAGTCGGGGAAATGCGTGCCGATGTCCCCCAGGGCGGCGGCTCCCAACAGCGCGTCGCAAACGGCATGAAGCAGCACGTCCGCGTCGGAGTGGCCCAGGAGCCCCTTGTCATGGGGGATCTGCACGCCGCCCAGGAAAAGCGGCCGCCCCTTGACCAAGCGATGCACGTCATACCCAAACCCGATGCGCATGCAGACCGCCTTTCAATGAAGCCAATCCGCCGGCTCGCCTCCCCAGGGGAGTCGAAACCCGGACCAAACGCCGCCACAAAGGCCATGCCCCCGAGGGCGGCGATACCGCCTCCCGCGGAGAGGGTCAGGCCCATATAACACAAACGGAGAATTTTTTTAATTTCCGGGAAGGAAAACAAAGCCAAGGGACAATTCCCAGGTTATGATTCCGAGATTTGCCGGCATTCCGCAGGGATGCCTCCGCCGCCTGCCATGAATCGTCTCATATCCGCTCAAGGACCGGCGCTTTTCCTGCCCCTTGCTGTGGCTTTCTCTGGAGGGGTTCCCCCGGGAGCTGTTTTCTTTTGTATCGTTTATTCATTTCCGCCGTTTTCCGCCGGCCCGTGCAGGGTGATGCCGGCGGGCAGGGAGTCGCCGAAACGCTCGGCCTCTTCGTCCCTGGTGACCGCGGTCTTTTCCAGAACCATCTTGGCGAAAGGTTTTCCGAAGTCGAAGCTGGAAAGCCAGCGTGCGGTTTTTTCCAGAAGGTCCGCGGGGAGGTCGCGTTTGCGGTCGCCGGTCTTGCGGGCGATCTGGGCTGCGGCCGCGGCTGCGGGCCGGGGGTTGGCCCAGGTCTTCTCCATGATCCGGGCGATCCATTCCGCAGCTTCCTCGGCGGGAATGACGCGGTCCAGGGGGCCGTACAAAAGCTCCCGCGCCCCCAGGCGCCCCAGGGCTTGCCACTGCTGGGGCCGGGCCTTTTTTTCGTTCAGGCCGGAAAGGAGATGGCGGCCGAAGTCGGCCTTGTCCTTGGTCATGAGGCGTTCCAGGTTGCCCACCAGCATCCAGAGCTCGTTCAGCTCCTGGGGAGCGATTTTCTGGGCGGAGCCCGCCTTCTTGGGCTTGAGGAGCGGAGTCAGGTCCTGGATGAGCTGGCGCTGCTGGCCCGCGGAAAGCCCCCCCGCGGCGCGGCGCCACAAAACCCACCACTCCAGGCGCACCTGGGGGTTGCGGTCGTGGGCCGGGCCTTTTTTGTAGAGCGCCCAAAGAATGCGGATGCGGTGCTCGTCCAGGGCGTCCCCGAAGCCGGGGCGCAGGCAGAAGCCCAGAAGGTTCTCCCATCGGGACTCGTGGTCGGGAGACATCCTGCGCGCGTCTGCATGCTGAAGGAGCTCGTCGGCCATGCGGCGGATGAGCGAAAGCGGCCAGAGATCGCGGGCTAGCCGGACCAGGTCGGCCACGGCGTTGGAAAGTTTCTCCGGCGCTACGGCGGGCGCGGAAGCGATGAACACGGAGGCCACCAGGGACAGGACCTCGGCCACGGCGGACTCGTCCAGCACCTCGCCTTCGGCCGGTTTTTGCCGGGCTTCCACGTTGCGGAGCTGGAAGGAAAGCCGCCATCGGTGGTCGGAGGCGCCGGAGCGGCACCACAGGGCCAGGGCGCCGGTCTCGGTGTATTCCGCGATGAGGTGCACGGGGATGGATACCTGGCCGGCCTTTTTGCCGTAGCGAATGACGGTGTTGAGCGGCGGGAGTTCGGTCAGGGTATCGTCTATTTCTATGATGTCGCCGCTTTTGTCTCCCGACCGGAAGCTGGAGGAGTAGAGCGAAAAGGAGACGGGCTGGTTCACGGCCACCGAGAACTCCTTGTCGGAGAGCTCGCGGGAGACCCCTTCCTCCACTCCGCGCTCCACCAGGCAGAGGGCCTTTTCCGGGCCCTGGGCCTCGGCGGTTCCCACCTTGAGGTAGTAGCCGCGGGGCGAGCCGGAGCCCACCCGCACGCCGCGGCCGCTCTTCACCAGCCCGTAGTAGGCTGCTCCGCGGGACACGGCCAGGTCCAGGTCCGGGTTTTCCAGGACCCGGGGGAGCGTGTCCCGGGAGAAGAAATGGGCCACGGCCTCGCGGATGCGCTGCTGGATCGCGGGCGGCTTGAGGGCCCCGCCGTTGAAGAGGATCAGGTCCGGGCAGGGCATGTCTTTGCCCAGCATGTTCTTCACGTCCTGGCGGTGCCTGAGGAGAAAGGTTCCCATGTGGCGGGTGACGGCCGGGTCCTGGGCGTAGGGGAGCCCGAACTCGGTGATGCCCGCTTTCTGGGCGGCTGTAGGGGCGGTTCCGGGGGAAATCAGGGGGAAGAAGCCGTCCACGATGATCCGGGTCAATTCCTCGCGGTTCAACCGCGAGGAAAGGGTGCCTCCGATGAGCTTGCCGCCTTCCCCCATGATGGTGACGGCGCGTTCCTCGGCCTTGCCGGCGAGGAGATCCTCCTTGGCAGCCCGGCACTGATGGGTGAGCGCCTGCCAGCGATTGGCGGAAAGGGTCCCGCCCGAGCGGCCGAAGCGGGACTCGGCCAACCGGGCGAGCGCCAGGTCCATGTTGTCGCCGCCCAGGATCAGGTGGTCGCCCACGGCGATGCGCTCGAAGCGCGGGTGTCCGTCCACCTCCCGCAGGGTGATCAAGGTGAAGTCCGAGGTGCCGCCGCCCACGTCGCAGACCAGGATGAGCTCGTTGGGCTTGACGTAGCGGTCCCAGTCGTTCTCGTGGAAGACCAGCCAGGAGTAGAAGGCGGCCAGGGGCTCCTCCAGGAGCGTCACGTCGGGAAGCCCCGCCATGCGCGCGGCCTGGAGGGTGAAGTCCCGCGCCACCTCGTCGAAGGAGGCGGGAACGGTGATGATGACGTTCTGGTTTTCCAGGTAGCCGTCGGCCTCCTCGCCTGCCCGGTGGTTCCAGGCGGAGCGGATGTGGGCGAGATACAGGGAGCTGGCCGTGACCGGGCTCACCTTGACCACGCCCTTGTCCGCGGCCCAGGGAAGGATGGCCGAGGCCCGGTCCACCTTGGAGTGGCAGAGCCAGGACTTGGCCGAGGAAACCAGACGTCCCGGAACCCGGGAGCCCTGCTCCCTGGCGAAAACGCCCACGATGCGGTCCCGGTCGTTGGGCCAGGGAAGTACGATGTTGTCGGCGGAAATCTCGAACTCGCCGGGGAGGTAAAGAAAGGACGGCAGCACGGGAAGGGCCATGACCTCGCCGGGCGCCGACATCTGGGGCACCTTCAACAACGCGATGCGGCGGGAACCGTCGGGCTGCTCCTCCACGTGGGAGACGGCGCAGTTGGTGGTGCCCAGGTCTATGCCCACCACGTCCTTGGAGTCTTTACATCCTGATTTATTTTTTTCAGTCATTATTGGAGCTTTGTTCCCTGACATTAAAGGAAAGCTTCCACTTCCGCCCATCCTTGACGGACACGCAGGAAAGGTCCAGGGTTCCCACTTCGGTCACCTGGACATGCAGCGTCACGGGGGTGAGGGCCCCCTGCTCCCCGGTGAGCTCGGTTTCCAGGGTGGTGACCAGGGAGAGCTCGTCCTGCCAGTCCTCGATGGTGTCGCCGGCCTTGTCGTCCATACGGGTGGCCGAGCCCAGGAAATCGAAGCGCACGGGCTCCCCCACCACCAGGCCGAACTCCCGGCTGTCCAGGGACGCCTCCGTGCCCTCCTCCATGCCAAAGGGGGCCACGCACAGCGCCTTGGTGGGCGCCGGCATTCCGGGCACGGCGGGCATGGCCATCTCCACGCCGATGTAGTAGCTCTTGGCCAGGCCGCCCCGGATGCGGACGGCGTTGCCCCTGCGCGCCAGGCCGTAGTAGGCCGCCCCGCGGGCCACGGCAAGGTCGAAATCGGCGCCCTGCAGCTCGCGGATCCCGCCCTTCTCCGTCCAACCCGAGAGAATGGAGAGCACGCGCTCCCGCAGGGCCGGGGCCTTCATCACGCCGCCGTTGAAGAGCACGGCGGTGGGCTCGTGGCTGTCGCGGCCCGGACGGCCGAGAAATCCGGCCATGTGGAGGGTGATGGCGGGGTCGGACTCGTAGGCGAGCCCCAGCTCGCGCACTCCCGCGCGGGAGGGCGCCGCGGGCCTGGCGTCCTTCTCGCAGGCAGGGAAAAAGCCGTCCACGATGGCCTCCGCGGCTTCCTCTCGCGTGATCTCCGTCTTGATGGCTCCGCCGATGAGGGAGCTGCCGCGGCCCAGTACGGTAACCGGGAGCTTTTTCAACTTCGGGTCGGAAAGGAGCCTTTCCTTGGCGGAACGAAGGCTCTGCCACAGGCCCCGGATCTGCCAGGAGTCGAGCTTTTTGCCGTCGGCAGAAAGCTTCTTGGCCACGAAGTAGGCCAATGTGAGATCCATGTTGTCCCCGCCCACCAGGAGGTGGTCGCCCACGGCCATGCGCTCCAGGGTGAGGTCGCCGTCCTTCTCGCCCACGGCGATGAGCGAGAAGTCGGAGGTTCCGCCGCCCACGTCGCAGACCAGAACCAGATCGCCCACGCCCACCTTTTCGCGCCACTCCTCCCCGGAGCGCTGAATCCAGGCGTAGAAGGCGGCCTGGGGCTCCTCCAGGAGGGTGACGTGGGGAAGGCCCGCCAGCTCCGCGGCCTGGACGGTCAGCTCGCGGGCCACCGGGTCAAAGGATGCGGGCACGGTGAGGACGACCTCCTGGTTGGCCAGCGCCAGGCTCTCGTCCTCGGAAGCCATCTTGTAGTCCCAGGCCAGTCGGATATGGCGGAGCACCGCCGCGGAAGCCTCCACGGGGCTCATCTTCGAAACATCCTCCGGAGCTTTCCAGGGAAGGATCTTGCTGGTGCGGTCCACGCCTTGGTGGCAGAGCCAGGACTTGGAAGAGGACACCAGACGGTCCGGAATCTCTGCGCCCCGGTCCCGCGCGAACACGCCCACGGCCGCCTCGGGCTCCTTGTCCCAAGGAAGGGCCAGGTCCGAGGCCGGCGTGTCGTGGCCGCCGGGAAGAAGCAGAAAGGACGGAAGGCCCTCCTCCCGTTCCTCCAGAGAGCCCGCCGCAACCAGCTGGGGCACGGCAAAGAGACGAACCTCGGGGTGCTCGCCCTTCTTTACTTCAACAAGGGTATAGGCGACCACCGAGTTGGTGGTGCCCAGGTCTATTCCGACCACGTAGGTGGGTTCGGGCATGGTGGTGTTCTCCTTCTATGTGGAGGCGGCCGGGGCCGCCGGGTTTCCTTCACGGGCCGGGACGCGGGCGTCTCCGGACTCTTTCCAGGCTATCGCGGGTCGCCCGCGGGCCTTACAAGCAAACCGCGGTAATGGGAAGTCCAGCCGAATTTAGATGACCGTTTCCCCCAGCGAAGCGCAGCACAGCATTTTGTTTTTCCGTCCTCTCGCCGGCTCCGGAAAAGGGGCTGGCGGCACTGAACGGCTGTGCGTAAGGCCCGCAGGCAAGGTTTGCGAGGCGCGGGAAACAGGAGAGGAGTCGGGCTTATGTGACTGTTTCTCCGGGCAACGCGCAACGCAGCATCCGGGCTTCCCGAGAAACCGTCAAGAAATTTCCACCTCGGCCGGCGCCAGCAATCTAGGATCCGTCTGGGAAACCAGCGTGGGCATCTCGTAACGGTTGGCCTTCCAGCCCCGGTGGCGCACCACTCCGGAGAAGGGAGGCTCGCCCGTCACACGGCCGGTGAGCTTGATGGAGGACGGGTCGAAGCCCGCCTCGATGGTGATGGCTTCGCCCTCGGCGGCGGTGAGCACGGGCACGGGCTTCAGGCGTTTCTGGATTACCTTGCGGCAGTTTTCATGGATGGCCCGCACCGCGGCGCCGATCTGGCCGTCATCGTAGGGGGTCAGGTCCTCGTTGAAGAAGTCCAGGAGCCGCCCTTCCCTCTGGAGCAGGCAGAGCAGATGCAGAGCCTGGCGCTCGGTTTCGGCCTGGACCTCCTTGGCGGGTTTGGCCGGGGCCGCCTTGTGATCCGCCTGCTTGGCAGCTTCCTTTCCCCCCTTCTTGGGGGCTTCTTCGTGGGCGGCGGCCCGACGTATGCTCGACCGCAAAACAAACCACAGCACTATGCCGATGAGGAGCGCCGCGCCGAAAAACACGCCGGCCATGATGATGCGGAAGGAGGCGATGTTCTCCGACAGGCCCGGAACCTGGGCGGCCTGGATCTCCCAGTCCACGGCCGGGAACCACACGGCTGCGTAGAGACCGCCGCCCATGACCACCATGAAGAAGAGAATCCACCAGAAGGACCTGCGGACGTGGCGGTTGATCATAGTCATCAGCATTTGCTTACCCCTTGTTTTCCTAGTAGAAAAAGTAAGGCCGGCCTTTTTCCGGCACGGTTAGGGATGATAAAGGCAGTAAATGTAACGGCGGTACATGGGGCTGTCAATAGAGGACAGGGATAGGGAAAACGCGGAAGGCTCCGGCCGTGGCAGGGAAACGCTGAAGCGACGAGGAACAGACAGCCGACGGGCAAAAATACTTGCCGGGCAGAAAAACGGACGCAGGCAAGGAGCGCAAGCGGGCAAGGGAGGAAGCGTATGCGATTGGCCGCAACCGCCCGTGCCCGTGATGCGCAACATCGCCTGCGTTGGTTTTGCTACCCTGTTTACTTGATACAGACCTTGCGGACCTGCAACAGATCCAGCTTGCCGCCGAAGATCTTCTCGATACCGTCCTGTTTCAAGGTGGTCATGCCGTCTTCCAGGGCCTGCTTCCGCAGCTCCTCCATAGGGGCGCGGAGCTGGATGAGCTTCTTCATGGGGTCCGTGCCGATGAGCAGCTCGTGGATGCCGCAACGGCCCCGATAGCCCGTCTGGTTGCAGCGGTCGCAGCCCTTGGGCTGGTAGAGGGTCAGGTCCTTGCTGTAGGGCAGTTCCATGTTCTTGGCAAATGCCGTCATGTCCCCTTCCCCGTACTCCCGCAGCAGCTCGTCGTATTGCTCCTTGGTGGGGTTGTAGGGCTGCTTGCACTCGGAGCACAGGGTCCGGGCGAGGCGCTGGGCCAGGATGCACAAGACCGCGTCGGCGAAGTTGAAGGGGTCCATGCCCATGTCCAGAAGACGGGTGATGCTTTCCGGAGCGGAGTTGGTGTGCAGCGTGGAGAAGACCAAGTGGCCCGTGAGGGATGCCTCGATGCCGATGTGGGTGGTTTCCTTGTCGCGCATTTCGCCCACCATGATGACGTCCGGGTCGGCACGGAGAAATGCGCGCATGGCGGCTGCGAAGTCGAAGCCGATCTTGGGCTGGACCTGCACCTGCCGGAGGCCGGCTTGGGTGATTTCGACGGGGTCCTCGGCGGTCCAGATCTTGGTTTCGGTCTTGTTGATATAACCCAGCGCGGAATGCAGCGTGGTGGTTTTACCCGAGCCGGTGGGCCCGCACACGAAGATGATCCCGTAGGGCTGGCTGACGCAGGCGGTGAAGTTCTTGTGGTTTCTCGGGGCAAGGCCCAGCTTGTCCAGCGGAATGGGCTCGCCCGCGGCCAGGATACGCATGACCACGTCTTCCATTTGGCCGGTGGTGGGCACGGTGGCGACGCGGAGCTCGATGTCTTTTCCGCCGTACTTCTTGAACTTGATCTTGCCGTCCTGGGGCTTGCGGCGCTCGGCGATGTCCAGATCGCTCATGATCTTGATGCGCGAAACCACCGCGTTCCGGTACTGGTAGGGAATGGTCTGATACACGGTGCAGGCGCCGTCCACCCGTATGCGGACCTTGGTGTTCTGCTTGCCGGGGTAAGGCTCGATGTGGATATCCGAAGCGTTCCGGGCGTAGGCGTCCAGGATGATCTTGTTGACCAGCTGGACGACGGCGGAGTCCTCCTCGCCCACCCGGGAAATGTCCTCATCCATCTCCGACTCGTCTGCCTGGAGCTGGCCCAAGATCTCGTCAATGGAGGCGGATTCCTTCTCGTCGGTGGTGAAAAGCTTGATGAAGGCCTCGATGTCCTCCTTCAAGGATACGTGGAAGTCCAGGGTCTTGCCCGGAAAGAGGGCCCGGACCATATCCATGCGGGGAACGTCGGCCGGGTTGTCAATTGCTACGATGACGCGGCCGTCCTCCAAGCGGAGGGGCACCCAGACGTTGTTCCGCATGAAGGGGACCTTCATGCCGTGCAAGAGCTCGCCGGGGATGGGCGTGGTGTCGGCGTAAAGAGCATAGGGGGTCTTGTAGAACTGGGAGAGGCTGGTCAACACGTCCTTCTTGGCCACCTTGTACTCCCGGACCAGGAGGCTTTCCACCGCCTCCTTGTTGGACCGGGCCTCGCCCACGGCCTTTTCCAGCTCCTTGGCGGTAATGATGCTGTTGTTGATGAGGTAGTCGAACTTGTTGGGCCGGGCCTTGATCATCCTACGCTGGTTGTAGAGCGCTATGCCCAGCGTCTTGGAAAGCTCGTTGACGGCGCTTTCGTCCATGGGGCCGAAGGGTTTGCCGTCCTTTTTGTTGATGAGCTGAATGGCGCCCAGGAGGAAGGTCTTGAAGGTGATGGGGCCCACCAGTACCTGCTTGGTCTTGAAGCCGGTCTTCTTGTCCCAGCGGGAGTCGAAGCGCAACGCTGGGTCCAGAGCGGTGAGTTCCTTTTCGTCGTAGACGTCCTTTACGTTGACGAGCTTCTGCTTGGAGGCCGAATAGCCGGCCAGACTCATGTTGGCGATGGGAACGCGGATCTCGCCGATCTCGTTTCCGGACTTGTAGCGGGAAACCAGCTCCCGGCGCACGCCGTCCACCACGTATATGGTCACCCGCTCCACCCCGAAAACGGTGGTGATCTCGTTCTTCATGTCAATGAGGATTTCATCGAGATTGGTGGCCGCGTGGATACGGTTGGTGAGGTCGTGGAGCTTCAAGCGGAAGTCGGAGAGCGTCTTTAGAGATGTGACGTCCGCGCTTCCGGGCGCTGCGGGCTTTTTTGTGGTTTCCACTGCCGACATGATCTTCACCTGGCCTTTTACCTAAGTGGTGGTGCGGCCGCAGGAGGCTCTCCGCGTCCGCCAAGGCTTAGCCGGATATCATCGGGGGTCTTCCGGATTCCCGCCATCGCTGCCGCGCCGCCGGGACACGCGCAGTAGCTCGGACTGCTTCCGGATTTTCTGCGCGCCCCCTGCGAGAAGGATGATCCCCATCAAGTAAAAGCAGATTCTCACCCAGCCGGTCATGCCCGCCAGGCTCTGGATCTGGGCCACGCGGGGCATCACTTCGGGGATACGGAAGAAGACGCCGATTCCCGCGAGGGAGAGCAGAACTCCCCAGATCATCTGGCCCGGGGAGAAGGAGGTTTCATTTTTTTCCATAGTGATGAAATCGCCATTGGGAGCCCGCACGTGGAAGGCGCTGTCGGAAAAGCGCTCCCTTGGGCACGCGGGCCCCTAAAAATCGTGGCGGCTCAGGGGCGGTTTATCGTAAACGCGCGAAAGCAGAATGCCCGAAAACTCTGGGGCAAGCAAAGTAGGGAGGGTGTCGCTCCCCCTGAGGCGCAGTTGAATCCTTCCCCCTCTCCGGGTTTTGTTACCATAGTACAGAAAAGCCTTTCCTGTCAATGGCATGCCGCTCCGAAACACCGCCCGCACGGACCTCTTGCTCCCCTCCGCTCCGGCCGGAGTACGGCTGAAACCAGAAGGCGCTCCCTACAGAAAAAGATGTTGCGCGGCTCAGTGCGCTCTGATAGTAGAAAGCCTTGTCCCGCGCGGTTTTGGCCTTTCCGAATCCCGCTTTCCGCGGGCTCCCGCGACCGGCAGTTCCGTAATTTCCGGAGAAAAACCATGGCATTCTGGGCAAAGGCAAAAAACGTGTTTTCCCGCGCGCCGGGCACCGCGAACACCGGGGCCGGCGATACTTTCTCCTGCTTTCTCCCCTCCCCCACAGGTATCCTTTCCTTCCTTCTTTTGAAGCTTTTCTTCTGGCGCATCTCCTTTTCCGATGAGGATATACGCAAGCTCAAGGACCTGGGAAAGCAAGGGCATGTCGTCTATGCCACCAAGTACAAGTCCGGCTTCGAGTTCCATTGCCTGCACACCGAGCTGGCGCGCCGGGGGGCCCCGCGGCCGGAGATCGGATTCGATTACCGCTTTGTGTGGTTTCAGCCCGTGGGCCGCGTGTACCGGATGCTCCGGAGCTTCTTTCGCAACCTCTTTCGGCGCAGGACCAACGATCCCTACGAGACCGGCTATCTGGCCCAAGAGATCCGGGCGGGGAAATCCGGCGTCGTGAGCCTGGTGGACGCCCGGGAGTTCTACCGCCGCTTCGTACAGGCCAAGCAGGACAGCCTTGCCTTCCTGCTGGACCTTCAGGGCAAGACGGACAAGCCCATCTACATCGTTCCCGTTCTCATCCTGTACGGCAAAACTCCTCCCAAGAGCAGGCCCACGGTGGCGGCGTCGGTGTTCGGCACCGAGGAAAAGCCCCGCTGGTTCCGTAAAGTCTTAAGCCTCCTGCCCGGCGCGGAACGCCCCATGGTGGAGATCGCCGAACCCGTGACCCTTTCCGAGTTCGCGGCCCGGCCCGAGTTCGCGGGGCCGGCCGGCGGTTTTCGGTCCTATGCCCTCCGCCTGGAGGCCATGGAGCGCTTGAACCGGCTGCGCCAGAGCATCGTCGGCCCGGTTCTGAAAACCAGGCAGGAGCTCAAGGAGTCCATTCTGCAAGACGAGGATTTCCGAGAGTTTCTGAGGGAGCACGCCGCCACAGAGCAGAAAACCGAGCAGCAGGTGCACCGGGAGGCGGACCGCTATCTGGAGGAGATCGCGGCCAAGTACTCCACGCTCACCATAGACATCTTCGGCTATGCGGTCCGATGGTTCACCACCCGGATGTTCGACGGTGTGGATGTGGACTACAAGGGCCTGAAAAGACTCAAGACCTACGCGCAAAAAGGCGAGCTGATCCTGGTCCCCTGCCACAAGAGCCACATTGACTACCTCATCATCTCGTACCTCTTCTACATCAACAACATGAGCTGCCCGCTCATCGCCGCGGGCAAGAACCTCTCCTTCTGGCCCATGGGCACCATCTTCCGGAACTCCGGCGCCTTTTTCCTGCGCCGCAGCTTCAAGGGGCTCCCCCTCTACTCCCGGGTCTTTACCGAATACATCCGCGCGGTGCTCCGGGAAGGCTTCACCATGGAGTTCTTCATCGAAGGCGGACGCTCCCGCACGGGCAAGCTCACTCTGCCCAAGTTCGGGCTGCTTTCCATCCTGGTAAACGCCTTCAGGGAAGGCGCCTGCAAGAACATGTACTTCTGCCCCATCTACATCGGCTACGACCGGGTTATCGAGGAGGGCTCCTACCTCCACGAGATGGAAGGCGGCGAAAAGGAGGCCGAGAACCTATCCCAGGTGGTGGCGGCGCGCCGCTTCCTGAAAAAACGTTTCGGCCGCATCTTCGTGCGCTTCCAGACGCCCATTCCCTTGTCTGAGGTGGCCGACCGTTTTCCCGTGCCGCTCACCAAGATGACCCCCCCGGAAACGGCGGTGCTGTGCCGGAACCTGGGGCACCGCATCATCCATTCCATCAGCGAGGCGGTCGTGGTCACGCCCCACTCCCTGGTTTCCGCGGCCATGCTGGCCGGCTTCCGCAAGACCTTCACGGAAGCAGAACTCGGCGAGACGGCCGAGTTCCTTCTTTTCCACCTCCAGGCCAAGGGAGCCGAGCTTTCCGAAACCCTTCTCAACCCCGGCCCGGCCATACGGAAGGTAATTGAAAGCTACGTTGCCGACAAGGTGGTCATCCCGGAAGGCCGCGGCCTTCCCGAGCCCGAGCCCAAAACCGCCACGAGATACGCAATGGTGGAGACCCGGCGCCCGCTCCTGGATTACTACAAGAACAACTGCGTGCATTTCCTCATTCCCGAGGCCTTCTGCGCACTATCGGTGCTTTCGTTGTCCGCCTTCCAGTTCTCCGCGTCCCAGTTGGACAGCCACTACCGCTTCCTGCAGGACTTCTTCAAAAACGAGTTCCACTACAACCCGGACATCGAACCCGACCAGCATGTCCGCAAGGCCTTCAAGACCTTCATTGACGACGCCATGATCATCCCCCACCAGACCCTGCCCGAAACCTACCTCCTCACCTCCGCAGGCCACAGGAAGATGGGGCTTCTGTCAAACTTCCTGCGCCCCTACTTCGAGTCCTACCTGGTGACGGTGAAGGTTCTGATGGAAACCGATCTCACCCCCCTCTCCCCCAAGGAGCGGGTGAAGAAATGCCGGGCCGCCGGAAACCGCATGTACAAAAAAGGCGAGATCTCCTGCATCGAGGCGCTTTCCCGCGTGAACTTCGAAAACGCCTCGGACTACTTCCTTTCCCGCGGCCTGGGACCCCGGGAAAACGAGGACGAACGCAGGATGTACCTGGAGGTGATCGAAGGCTACTTGAAGTGCATGCCCTAAGGGCGGACGGCCTTTGTAGACGCTAGCTGCCGACGGCGGCCCCGGCTGGAAAAACCGGCCCCCGCTTTTTCGGCTTTTTGCGGAATTTTTCCAGAGCAAGGCGGCGGCATTGACACTCACGCACCCTCCCAAGAGGCGCAAGGCCATGGTCCTGGCCGCAGGCCTGGGCACCCGGCTGGCCCCGCGCACCGACATCCTGCCCAAACCGCTCTTTCCCATAGGCGGAACCCCCGTGTTGGGAAAGATGCTCATGAACCTCCACAGGGCCGGTTTCTCCGACGTGGTGGTGAACGTCCACCACCTGGCCCCCCAGGTCGAAACCTACGTCCGGGAAAACGATTTCGGCCTCCGGGTCCGCACGGTCTTCGAGCCTCTTCTCTTGGGCACGGGAGGCGGCATGAAAAACGTGGAGGATTTCTTCGACGACGGCCCCTTCCTGGCCGTCAACGCGGACGTGGTGACGGACCTCGACCTTAGAAGCGCCTTCGACTTCCATCTCTCCCACAGCGATCCCGCCACCATGGTTTTCGTGGACTGCCCGCGGCACAACCAGGTGCTGGTGCATAACGGACATGTGATTTCCTTTTCCAAGGATACGGAGGAAAACGGAGGGCGCCGCCTCACCTTCACGGGGATCCAGGTCATGGACCCGTCGGTCCTGTCGCTCCTTCCCAAGGGCGAGCCCATCAGCATCATCGAGGCCTACCGCCAACTCCTCGACCGCGGGGAGTCCATCCGGGCCATCGTAGCCTCCGCATCCCGCTGGCACGACATGGGCTCCTTCGAAGGCTTCGACGAAGCCGCCCTGTTGGAAGGCGCGGAGCGCGTCCTGCCCCGCCTCTCCGGGGAAGCCGAATCCCCCCTCTCCGTGGAGCGCCTCTCCGGTGACGGTTCGGACCGCCGCTGGTACAGGGTGCGGCGCGGAAGCCGATCCGTCGTGTGCGCGGCCCACGGAATGCGGGAAAGCGGTCTCCAGAACGAGGCGGATGCATTTTTCGCAATCGGCCGCCACCTGGCGACAAAAGGCGCGCCCGCGGCCCCCCTGCTTTATTACGACTCCTTTTCCGGCCACGTGTTCTGCGAAGACCTGGGCGACCGCCACCTGGCCGCGCTGATATCCGAAAACGGACCCGCGGCCATGGAGAAAAGCTACCGCACCATCGTTTCCGGACTGGCCCGCATGGCCGTTTCCGCAGCCGAAGGCTTCGACACCTCCTGGACCTGGCAGACACCCTTTTACGACGAGTCCGTCATCGTCACCCGCGAGTGCGGCTACTTCCTCTCCGCATTCGTAAACGGATACCTGGGCCGCAACGCCGATCCCGCGGACTTTTCCGCCGAGTTCTCCGAGCTGGCCGCACGCGCCCTGGAGGACGCTCCCCGCGGCTTCCTGCACCGGGACATGCAGTCGCGAAACATCATGGCCAGGGGAGGCTCCTTTTTCTTCATTGATTACGCCGCCGCGCGCCTGGGGCCCCTGGCCTACGACCTGGCGTCGCTCCTTTTGGACCCGTATGCGGGCCTGCCGCGGGACATGGAGCAAAGGCTCGTGGACCACTACCTCGCAGAAGCCTACTCGCTCACCGACCTGGACCCGGACGCCTTCCGGCGAAGCTATGGTCTTTTGGCCCTCTGCCGGAACCTCCAGGTCCTCGGGGCCTTTTCCTTCCTGTCCCGGGTCAAGGGCAAGCCCGGCTTCGAACCCTTCATCCCCGCCGCCGTCCGGTCCCTCAAGGAAAGGATCACCGCCGCGGAATTTGCGCCCCGGCTTTCGGCTCTCGTTTCCTCGCTCTAGGCATACCGGATGTTTTTGTAAAAAGGATCTTGTCCGAAGGAGATGCACCTGCGCGGTGTTGCTTTGGCAGGCTCCAGCAGCTACATATTGCGGCGGCTCCGTAATGGCGAGAGGGTGTTTCGAGATCATCAACCATAGGGAGAACACGCATGGATGCAATAAACGTAATGGTTTCCGGCCTCCCCGGCGCCATGGGGCAGATCATCTGCCGCACACTGGGCAATGATCCGCGCTTCCGCCTCCTCCCGGCCTCCCTCACGGGTCCGGGCATTCCCGAGGGGCAGACCGCCGTGGACGGAAAAAGCTTCTCCCTCGTAGCGCCCGAAAACCACGAGAAGGCCATCCTGTCCGCCAAAAAGGAGCATGGCAGCATCCTCATCGTGGACTATACCCATCCTTCCGCCGTCAACCGGAATGCGGAGCTCTACTGCCGCCTCTCCGTGCCCTTCGTCATGGGGACCACCGGCGGGGACCGGGACGCCCTCGTCCGGATCGTCCAGGAGTCGGGCAACACGGCCGTCATCGCTCCCAACATGGCCCGGGAGATCGTGGGCCTAACGGCCATGATGAAGTTCGCGGCCGCAAGCTTCCCCGGCCTCTTCTCCGGATACAAGCTCACCGTCACCGAGAGCCACCAGAAAACCAAGGCCGACACCTCGGGAACCGCCAAGGAGCTCATCGGCCTCTTCCAGAAAATGGGCGCGAGCTTCTCGCCGGACGACCTGCACATGGTGCGCGAGGAAAAATCTCAGCGGGAAATGGGCATACCGGAAGCCTACCTGGGCGGCCACGGCTGGCACACCTACCGGCTCGAATCCCAGGACGGCACCGTGTCCTTCGCATTTACCCACAACGTGAACGGACGGAACATCTACGGCCCCGGAACCGCGGACGCAGCCGTGTTCCTGGCCAAGAAGCTCGCCCAGGGAGTCCGTGGCCAGGCTTTCTCCATGGTGGACGTCATGTCGGGCAAGTAGAGAAACAAGTCGGCCGGCGGGTATCTCCCCACTTTTGGCAAAGGGGGGGCCGGGAGGGATATTCCCGAAAAGGCCCGAACCGCCGGGCCTTTTTCAATTGCTTCTTATTTAATATACTAGGTTGAAAATGTTTTCGGAGGTTTGCGGCGGGGCCGCAGGACCCCTTGAAGTCTCTCCTTCCCATCATGGAGTCATCATGAAAAAACTGCTCCTGCTGTGCATGGCCTTGTTCCTCGTAACGCCCGCACTCGCCGAAGAGAGCTTCCCGGCCAAGGGATGGGCCCCGGCGCCCAACCCCCTGGCCAGCACCCAGGCCCGGACTGGCGGAGAGATCCGCATGTTCATCGGCCCCTCGCCCAAGAGCCTGAACCATTACCTGGAGGCAAGCTCCATCTCTTCGGCCGTTTTCGGCAGCCTCTACGAGTCGCTGCTCTCCATGGACCCCCTCACTCTGGCCTACACCCCCAACCTGGCCGAGCGCTGGACCATTTCAGACGACAAAAAAACATTCACTTTTTACTTAAATAAAAACGCCAAATGGTCCGACGGGAAACCCATTACGGCTCATGACGTCAAGTGGACCTACGATGCGGTAATGGACGAGAAGAACCTCACCGGTCCCCACAAAGTTTCCCTGGGGCGCTTCTCCTCGCCCCAGGTCATTGACGACCTCACCATCCGCTTCACCGCGAAGCTGGTCCACTGGAGCAACCTGGAAACCGCGGGCGGCTTCCTCATCCTTCCGGCGCACGTGTTTTCGAAAATGGACTTCAACAAGATCAACTTCGAGCTCCCGGTGGTTTCGGGCCCCTACCGGGTGGCCGAGCTCAACGAGGGAGTCAGCATCAAGCTCGCCCGCAGGGACGACTGGTGGAATATCAAGAGCCCGGAAAACCTCCACATGGCCAACTTCTCCACCATCACCTTCATCTTCTACTCCGAACGCGACAACGCCTTCGAAGCCTTCAAGAAAGGCAACCTGGACCTCTTTCCCGTGTATACCGCCCGCCGCTGGGTCAAGGAAACCGAAGGCGACCGCTTCGTGAACAACTGGATCGTGAAGCAGAAGGTCTACAACTCCCATCCTTTGGGCTTCCAGGGCTTTGCCATGAACATGCGCCGGCCACCCTTCGACGACATCCGGGTGCGCAAAGCCATGGCTTATCTGGTGGACCGCAAGAAGATGAACGCGACGCTCATGTACAATCAGTACTTCTTCCAGAACTCCTACTACCAAGACCTCTACGACCCGCCCGTAAGCTGCCCCAATCCCCAGTACTTCCTGGACAAGGACAAGGCCCGCAAGCTCCTGGCCGAGGCCGGCTACAAGGCCGACCCCAAGACCGGAAAGCTCATGAAGAACGGCAAACCCTTCACGTTCCGCTTCCTCTCCCGGGACCAGAGCTCGGAGAAGTTCCTATCCATCTTCCGGGAGGACCTGCTGGACGTGGGCGTCACCATGATCATTGACAAGAAGGACTGGGCCGCCTGGATGCGGGACATGGACGAGTATAACTACGACATGACCTGGGCCGCCTGGGGCGCGGGCCTGTTCAAAGACCCCGAAGGCATGTGGGCCTCGGCCGAGGCGAACCGGCCGGCCGGGAACAACATCACGGGCTTTTCCAACAAGCAGGTGGACGAGCTCATCGAGAAGCAGAAGGCGATCTTCGATGTCTCGGTCCGCAACAGGATCTGCCGCGAGATTGACGCCATCCTCTGCAGCGAGGTGCCCTACGTTTTGCTGTGGAACATTGACTACGTGCGCCTTCTCTATGCAAACCGTTTCGGCATGCCGCCCTGGGTGCTTTCCAAGTACGGCACCGAGGACTCGGCCCTCAGCCTGTGGTGGCACGACCCGGACGCGGACGCGGACCTGTCCCTCGCCCAGAAGGAAAACTTCGCGCTTCCGGCCAAGCCCGCTTCGGTGTACTTTTACAAAACCTTCACCGGTGCGGAAAAAGCCGCCTTGCTCAAGTAACGTGAACCAGGCCGTCCAATGGAAGACATCCAGGAATAAACCCATTTTCTGCGAGCCGCACCTTGAGCCAGGAACATCTCATCCGCGTGGCCAGAGGCCTTGAGCCCGCGGATCTTTTGATAAAAAACGCGCGGATCGTGGATGTATACAATGCCGCGGTGGTGGAAGGGTCCGTGGCTTTGGCCGGAGAGCACATCGCCGCTTTGGGGGACCGCCCCGCCCTGTCCGTTCTGGACCTGGGAGGCCGCTACCTCACCCCCGGCCTTGCCGACGGCCACATCCACATCGAGTCCACCATGGGAACCCCGGCGAGCTTTTCCCGTGCAGCCGTGGCTCGCGGCACCACCTTTGTCGCGGCGGATCCCCACGAGATCGCCAACGTCCTGGGTGCGGCCGGAATTCGGTACATGCTGGACCAGACACAGCTATCCGCCATGCACATCTTCTACATGGCTCCCTCCTGCGTCCCGGCTTCGGACCTGGAAACGGCGGCCGCCCGGCTCGCGGCCGCGGAGCTGGCCCCGTTCCTCGACCACGACCGCGTGCTGGGGCTGGCCGAGATGATGAACTTTCCCGGCGTGCTGGCCTGCGACCGCGACGTCTTGGAAAAAATCGCGGCGGCCCGCCGTCGCAGGAAACGCGTGGACGGCCACGCGCCCCTTCTCACCGGTCCGGGTCTGTCCGCCTACGTGGCCGCCGGCATCACTTCGGACCACGAGTGCTCACACCCGGACGAGGCCCGTGAAAAGCTTTCTTCCGGCATGCACATCATGATCCGGCAGGGCACCGCCGCCAAGAACCTCCCCGACCTCGTACCCATCGTGACCCCGGCAAACCTCCACCGCATCATGTTCTGCTCCGATGACCGGCACCCCTACGACCTCTGCTCGGAAGGCCACATGGACGCCATCGTACGGCTGGCGGTGGAGCACGGCATGGATCCGGTCATGGCCGTCATCGCCGCCACCCACAACCCGGCCCGCTACTTCGGGCTCCATGACCGCGGCTCGGTGGCGCCGGGGCGGCGCGCCGACCTGGTGGTGGCCTCGGATTTAAAACGCTTCACTGCGGAGATGGTCTTTTTCGGGGGCAGGCTGGCAGCCCAAAACGGTACGCCGGTTGAGGAAGAAAAACACTCCCGAGGCCAAAATGCGCCCACGGCCATCCGCGTGGACCCGGCCGCTCTCTCCTTCCTCATTCCCGCTGCCGGCGAATCCGCCCACGTCATCCAGGTGATTCCCGGCCAGGTGCTCACCGGCAGAGCCACCGCGCGCATCCCGATAAAAAACGGCCTGGCCCAGGCCGATCCGGCCTCGGACATCGCCAAGCTGGCGGTTGTGGAAAGCCACCTCATGACCGGAAACGTGGGAAGGGGCTTCGTCACCGGCCTGGGGCTCGCTCGAGGCGCCATCGCCTCCTCCGTTGCCCACGACGCCCACAACATCATAGTCGCCGGCGCCAACGACGACGACATGCGCGCGGCGGTCCTGGCCATCTGCGAGATGGGCGGCGGAATGGCCGCAGCCCTGGACGGGAACATCCTGGAAACCCTGGCCCTTCCCGTGGCGGGCCTCATGAGCGAAGCGCCCATGCAGGAGATCGCCCAAAGCCTCACCCGGCTCATCCAGGCGGCCCGAGACTTGGGCGTCACCGCCCCGGACCCTTTCATGACCCTGTCGTTTTTGGCTCTTTCCGTGATCCCGCATTTGAAGCTCACGGATCGAGGCTTGGTGGACGTGGACTCCTTCTCCATCGTGCCGCTGTTTGTTTAAAGGCTTGGAAAGGCTTTCCGGGGGAGACCTTTCTTTCATGGAGAGAGAAAAGTCTCCCCCGGCACCCCTTTCAAAGAGAGCCGCGCAATGGGCCAATGGCCAAATTTCGATTTTCCGGCCGCCCTTGAATGAGGGAAAGAAGGAGGATGTAAGCTTTCGTTCTCGGAAACCCAAACAGAAACCGCCCTCTGGGAAAAACAAGATCATGGCCCGATTCGCAGCCTTCCTGTACAACCTGGCCTGGTTCGTGCTCGCGCCCCTCTGGATCGCGGTCGGGTTGGCGCTGGTTGCGCTCTCGGAAAAGCGCAGGAAGACCTTTTTCCCCCGTCTTGGTTTTCAGCACATCCCGCAAGCAGCGACACCTGCGGATAGGCCTGTCTGGCTCCACGCCCTGTCGGTGGGCGAGGTCCGCTCCGCCGCTCCGCTCCTATCCGCACTTAAGGAAAAACGGCCGGACCTTCCGCTCCTCGTCACCTCGTCCACGGCCACCGGCTTCGAAACCGCCCAAAAGCTCTATGGCGGGTCGGCGGCCCTGGCTCTCTTCCCCTACGATTTCCCGCCCTCGGTGCAAAGCATCGCGGGCAGGATCAATCCCCGCCTGCTGATCATCGTGGAAACCGACCTCTGGCCCAACGTGACCAAGGTTTGTTCCGACCGGCGGGTTCCCATCGCCCTGGTGAACGGGCGAATGTCCGCAGGATCCTGCGAGAGCTACCGGAAGATGGCCCCCTTCACCGCCCCGGTGTTCGGCAGGTTAGATCTCGCCACCGTTCCGTCGCAGGAGCAGGCCGATCGCTACCGGGGCCTGGGAGTCTCCCCCGAAAGAATCTTCATCACGGGCAACATCAAGTTCGACGCGCCGACTCCGTCGCCCTCCTCCGCTAAGCTCCGGACCGGGCTTTCCATCCCGGAGAACGCTCCCGTGATCGTTTGCGGAAGCACCCATCCGGGCGAGGAGGAGATCATTGCGGAGGCCTTCCTGCGCCTGCAAAAAAGCTTTCCGGGCCTGGTTCTGGTGCTGGCTCCCCGGGACCCCAAACGGTCCCGTCAGGCGGCAGCGCTTTTTCAAGCGCGGGGCTGCGATACGTGCCTTTGGTCGGACCGTGAGAAACGGGGGGCGGCAAAGGTATGGCTGGTGGATGAGATGGGAGTGCTGGACGGCCTCTATGCCCTCTCCGATGCGGTGTTCATGGGGGGGAGCCTGGTTCCGGAAGGCGGCCACAACCTCCTGGAGCCGGCGGCGCGGGCAAAGCCCGTGCTCTTCGGCCCGCACACGGAGGACTTTGCGGAGATTGCGGATCTTCTGGTGGAGCGCAACGCGGCCCTGCGGATAAACGGCGCGGAAGACCTGGCCCGCCTATTGGGGGAGATTTTGGGCGACCCGGGCCGCGCGCGCTTGATGGGCGATAATGCGGCCCGCGCGGTGGCCGAAAACCGGGGAGCGGTGGACAAAACCCTGGAGCTTCTCCAACCTTTCCTGCACTAGTGAAACAACCGCATTCGTTTTAAAGAGAAAAGACATCTTGCCGAAAGAGGGGCAAAACCCCTTTTGAAATGGCGTTTTATCCTCAGTTCAAAGCGGCTTCGCCTCCTCGGTGCCCCCTCCCTTTTTCCGCAACGATTCTCGAAGCACCGGTCTGGATACGCACGGGAATTTGATTCCGATCACTCTCCCGTCTTTCCCGCCAGCCAGGACGCGAGCTGTTCCAGGTCGAGGAGCTGGACGCCCTCGGACTGCATGGCGGCCATTCCCTCGGGAAAGGTCATGGTGACGGCCTCGGGGACCATGCCCACGCGAAAGTCGTTGTCCGTGGCGCCGAACTGGCTCGCGCGCACGCAGTTGCCAAAGGTGATGCCCACGATGACCACGGTGTCTACTCCCCTTTCCCGCAAAAGATCGGCGAGGTCGGTTCCGTGGAAAGCCGAAAAGCGCGGCTTGTAGATGATGAACTCGTTCTCCCCGATGGTTTGCACCTTGCCGGAAAGGAGGGTTTCCGTGTCCAGCCTGACCCCCGCAGGCACGGTTCCGGCGCAGGGCTCCGCGCCCCAGGTGCCGGGCACCACCACGCGCAGGCCTTCCTTTTCCACCTGCCACCTGCGGCAGGGGTCCACGTTTTTCCCGTCCGGCCGGTAGAGCCGGACCACGTGGATCACGGGCTTTCCCACCTTGCGGAAAAGCTCGACGGCCCGGGAAACCTGCGGCACCACCGTCTGGGCGTCCGGCATGCACTTGGCGCCCTTAAGGTCTCCGAAGTCGTTTTGGGTGTCTATGACCAGCAGCGCTGCATGGTCGCGGGACAGGACGGTGTAAGGCGTCTCCAGGTTCTTCATGTCTCGGCTCACGGGACTTGCTCCTTGCGGTACGGGCGGAAGG